>NZ_JBHUTX010000040.1:0-73600 GCF_042671245.1 Streptomyces sp. NPDC057099 | reverse complement strand
CGCTCGACGAGGAGCGGCAGGGGCTCGGAGGTGGTGACCAGGTCCCGCAGCGGATGGCGGGACAGCACCTCGTCCACCTCCGGCGTCAACGCCGCAGCCAGCCGTGCCGGAGGGGGCAGTGAGTCGTCGCGCAGTGTCTGCGCCGCGGCCAGCAGCACGCCGCGGCCGTCGTTCTTCGGCACGCCCGCCGCTGCCCGCTCGTAGAGGTCGGCGCCCTCTTCCAGGACCAGACCCGGGTCGATGCCGGCCGGCACCTTGATGCCCGCCGCGCGGCGCCAGGTGGCCACCGGGTCGCTCCAGGCCTGCACCCGGAACGACCAGCGGCCGACCGTGTCGGCGGTGACCTCGGCGCCCCAGCGGTCGCTGCCCGGGGCCAGCTCCCGCATCGGCGTCCACGGTCCGGGGCGGCCCTCGGGATCCTTGAGCACGACATTGGCGGCCACCGCGTCGTGTCCCTCCCGGAACACGGTGGCGGTGACCTGGAACGTCTCTCCCACGACCGCCTTCGCCGGCCGGTTGCCGCTCTCCACGGCCGGTCGGACATCCCGTACCGGGATACGGCCGATGGCCCGGGTCCTACTCATGGTCCTCACCTCCACCGTGCTCGGAACCGGGCCCTCGGGGCCCGGTTCATGGGGACAAGATGTGCGGGAAGGCCGTCACCTTCCCGCTGGGTACCGCCGCTCCGCCGCCGATGGTCTTCGTCGCACCGCGGTCGCCGGACGGGGTCGTTCGTTCTGTTCCTGCCGACAGGTGACCTGCTGTTCCTGCAGATAGGTGATCTGGTTCGTGCGCAGGTACCGCTCGGCCGCGTCCGCCGCCTCCCGCGCGCAGCGCTTGCCCATCAGCACGCAGAGCGTGTAGCCGGAGTCCTCGAACGTGGTCCGCACCGTGCGGTCGTCGGGTGCCGCGAGCATCACGCGTTCCCAGGCCCGGTAACGCCGCAACTGCCGGGCGACTTCGGCTTTGGCGGGTAGCAGCATGGCGCCGATCACCTTTCGGGCTCGAGGGGCACGGTCTCCCGACGGTCGGACGGCCGCCGCGCGCACAGCGACACGGAACCGCCACGGCGATCGAGTTCTGTCACACATGGTGCATGTATGACAACGCAACGTCCTGTTGGACCTTCAACCAGTGGCGCGTCCGGGTGAGTGGTTCAGGCCGTCCAGGTGCGCCCGCTCGTGTGCCCGGCCGCCTCGGCCCTGGGCTCGTGTTGCACGAACGGGCTAGCACCCTCAGTCTGAGGGTGACTCAGAAGCGATACACGCTCACGTTCCGTGCTCGGGGCTCGTCCGCAGGACTGCGGGAGCGAGGAGGAGCTGAGCCTCGCGGTGAGGAGCCGACCGATGAAGACCGCAGTGCCCTGCTACTACCACCTCGACGTGGAAGTCAGCCCGGAACGGGTGGGACAGGTCAGCCGCATTCTGGCCGCTCACCTGAAGTTCTGGGACCTGGACAACCTGATCCAGCCCGTCTGCGGCGGTGCCGAGATGCTGCTCGAGGTCATCGACGAACACGCCACGGACAAGAACACCTCGATCGAGATGTGGTGGAACGGGCAGCACCTGATCACCGCCATCGGGGACAACGACCGCGCCCTGCGCCCCGACCAGGAACTGCGAGGCTGCCTGGAGCACCTCGCGGCGATGAGCGACGGCTGGGGCTGCTGCGCCACCGAGACCGGCAGCAAGGTCATCTGGTTCTCGCAGCGCGCCCGCGCCGGCGAACGCCTCCCCCTGGTGCCGACCACGCCCGCCCCGCGGGTCAGCGAGGGCCTCGACGTGCCCCGCGAGGTGCGCGTCGCACAACTGGCCGGCCCCGCCGGCACGCCGGACGAGGTCCTGGAGGAGGCCCGGTGACCCGTCGGCAGAACCGGAGAGGGGCGTCCGCCTGGAGCGGGCGCCCCTACCCGCTGGGCGCGTCCTACGACGGGGAGGGCACCAACTTCGCCCTCTTCAGCGAGGTCGCCGAACGCGTCGAGCTGGTCCTCGTCGACGACGACGGCACCCACACCCCGGTGCCGCTGGCCGAGGTCGACGGCTTCGTGTGGCACGGCTACGTCCCCGGCGTCGGCCCGGGCACGCGCTACGGCTACCGCGTGCACGGCCCGTGGGCCCCGGCCGCCGGCCACCGCTGCAACCCGGCGAAGCTGCTGCTCGACCCGTACGCCCGCGCCGTGGACGGGCAGATCGACAACCACCCCTCGCTCCACGAGCGGAACCCGGACGGCCCCGACCCGGCCGACAGCGCCGGGCACACCATGCTCGGCGTGGTGACCGACCCGGCCTTCGACTGGGGCGACGACCGCCCGCCCAGCCGTGCCTACGCCGACACGGTGATCTACGAGACCCACGTCAAGGGCTTCACGCACACCCACCCCGAGGTGCCCGCCGAACTCCGCGGCACCTACGCCGGACTGGCACACCCCGCGTCCGTCGAGCACCTCACCTCGCTCGGTGTCACGGCCGTGGAGCTGATGCCGGTCCACCAGTTCGTCCAGGACGGCGTGCTCCAGGGCCGCGACCTCGCCAACTACTGGGGCTACAACACCATCGGCTTCTTCGCCCCGCACAACGCCTACGCCGCGCACGGCACCCGCGGCCAGCAGGTCGCCGAGTTCAAGTCGATGGTGAAGACCCTGCACGCGGCCGGGCTCGAAGTGATCCTCGACGTGGTCTACAACCACACCGCCGAGGGCAACGAGAAGGGCCCCACCCTGTCGTTCCGCGGCATCGACAACTGCTCGTACTACCGCCTGGTCGACGGCGACTGGGAGCACTACTACGACACCACCGGCACCGGCAACAGCCTGCTGATGCGCCATCCCTACGTGCTCCAGCTGATCATGGACTCGCTGCGGTACTGGGTCACCGAGATGCACGTCGACGGCTTCCGCTTCGACCTCGCGGCCACACTGGCCCGGCAGTTCCACGAGGTGGACCGGCTGTCGGCGTTCTTCGACCTCATCCAGCAGGACCCGGTGATCAGCCGCGTCAAGCTGATCGCCGAGCCGTGGGACGTCGGCGAGGGCGGCTACCAGGTGGGCAACTTCCCTCCGCTGTGGTCGGAGTGGAACGGCATGTACCGCGACGCCGTCCGTGACTTCTGGCGCGGCGAGGACCACACCCTCGGAGAGTTCGCCTCCCGGCTGACCGGCTCCTCCGACCTGTACGCGCACAGCAGGCGCCGGCCCCGCGCCAGCGTCAACTTCGTCACCGCGCACGACGGTTTCACCCTGCGCGACCTCGTGTCCTACAACGACAAGCACAACGAGGCCAACGGCGAGGACAACCGCGACGGCGAGAGCACCAACCGGTCCTGGAACTGCGGCGCCGAGGGCCCCACCCGCGACCCGGCCGTACGGGAACTGCGCACCCGCATGCAGCGCAACCTCCTCGCCACGCTGCTGCTCTCCCAGGGCATCCCGATGCTCTCCCACGGTGACGAACTCGGACGCACCCAGCACGGCAACAACAACGCCTACTGCCAGGACAACGAGATCTCCTGGATCGACTGGCGGCTCACCGAGGAGCAGCGTGACCTGCTGGAGTTCACCCGGTACGTCATCCGGCTGCGCACCGGGCATCCCGTGCTGCGCCGGCGCCGCTTCTTCCTGGGCGAGACCCTGACCCGCGCGGACCAGCCGCTGCCCGACCTGGTGTGGCTGGCGCCCGACGCCCAGGAGATGACCGACGACGACTGGCAGCGCGGCGACGCGCACTCGGTCGGCGTCTTCCTCAACGGCGACGCCATCGCCGAACCCGACCCCCGCGGCCGGCCCGTCGTGGACGACTCCTTCCTGCTGCTGACCAACAGCCACTGGGAGCCGGTGGACTTCCGGCTGCCGGACGCCGCCTACGGCGAACGCTGGACGGCGCTGATCGACACCGCCGCCCCGGACGGCACCCCGGACGAGGCGGAGCACAAGGCGGGCACCGGCCTCACCGTCGGAGCACGCAGCCTGGTCCTGCTGTCCCGGCCGTCGCGGAAGACGGGCTGAACAGGGGTCAGCGGCCGCGGCGCGATGTCACGGTGAACTGCGCGCCGTCGTGGTCGCGCAGCACGGCCTCGTCGCCGCCCTTGGACAGCACGCTGCCGCCGTGCAGCTCCGCCGTCCGGGCGCAGGCCTCCACGTCGTCGACGGTGAAGTGGACCTGCCAGTGCGGCCGGATCGTGGGATCGGGGGCCGACTCCAGCGCCCCCGACTCGATCCGTGCCACCACGTCACCGCGGCTGCGCAGCACGACCTCCCCGCCCTCGTAGTGGACCTCGCAGCAGCCGGGACGCTGCGTCGCCCAGTCGAGGATCTCGCCGTAGAAGATGGCCGCGTCGAAGGCATCACGCGTGTGCAGCGTGATGAAGACCGGCTGCGCGTTGCGCCAGGTCTCCCAGTCGGTGAACAGGTCGCCCTCCCAGATCCCGAAGGTCGCCCCGTCCCGGTCCGCCAGCAGTGCCGCCCGCCCCGGCGGCAGGGAGATCGGCCCGACCGCGACCGTGCCCATGCGTTCCTGCACCCGTGCCACCGCATCGTCCGCGCTGCGCACGGCGAAGTACGGTGTCCACGCCACCGCCATCTGCCACATGGTCGCCACGCCCGCGATCCCGGCCACCGGCGAACCGTCCGCCAGCGCGATCCGGTGCCGGTCGCCCAGCTTGGCCGGCCGCCACTGCCAGCCCAGCACGGCACTGTAGAACTGCTCCGTCGCCTTGACGTCCCGGCTGGTCAGGCTCACCCAGCAGGGCGCGCCGACCACGGAGTGTGATGAGACGACGTCCTTCGTGCCGGAGGGGGCGGGCATGTCGTGGTTCATGGTGTCGCGTCCTGATCTCGTCGGCCTGGCAGCCACCGGAGGATTGCACCCAGTGTCCAACCGGAACCGCTGTGGGCGCCTGCCGAGTACCCCGGCGGCGACGCGCAAACGGTGTCGTGGACCGGCCCGGTCCGCCCCGGTGGCACCAGGCGGGCCGAGTGACGACGATGGATGGGTCGGACACTGCGTCACAGCACTCAAGCACCCCGCGAGGCCACACGGACAGCGGCACACCGGACCCGGAGGTGACCATGCCCACGGACGGGGGCTCGGAGCGGATCTTCGAGCTGCAGGAGGAGATCCAGCAGCTGAAGGAGGCGGTCGTCTCCCACGCCGTCGTGGACCAGGCGATCGGGATGGTCGTGGCGCTCGGCCGGGTCTCGCCCGACCAGGGGTGGGCCGTGCTGAAGGACGTCTCCCAGCACACCAACATCAAGCTGCGCAGCGTCGCGGATCTGATCCTCGTCTGGGGGCGCACCGGCATGATGCCCCAGGAGATCCGGGCCGCGCTGGAAGACGCCCTCGACCGCGCCGGACCGGCGCAGATCCCGGGAACACCGCCGGAGGCGTGACCCCCGGCGGCCCGGGTCGCTCATCCGGTCTCGGTCAGCAGCTCCTCCCGCAGATGGGCGAAGCAGCTGCTGAGCAGCCGGGAGACGTGCATCTGCGAAATGCCGAGCTGCTCGGCGATGCGGCTCTGCGTCATGCCCTTGAAGAACCGCAGATAGAGGATGATCCGCTCGCGCTCCGGCAGCGCTTCCAGACAGGGCCTGACGGCCACCCGGTTGACGACGATGTCGAAGGCCGGGTCAGGACCGCCGATCGCGTCCCCGAGGGCATAGCCGTCCGTGCCCGGCATCTCCGCCTCCAGCGACAGCGCGGAGAAGCACTCCAGAGCCTCCATGCCGGTGCGCACCTCGCCCTCGGTGAGGTGGGCGTACTCGGCGATCTCGGCGACCGTGGGGGAGCGGCCGGGGGTGGTCTGTGACAGCTCCTTGGCGGCGTGCCGCACCCGGTTGCGCAGGTCCTGGACCCGGCGGGGCACGTGCAGCGTCCACATGTGGTCACGGAAGTGGCGCTTGATCTCGCCGGTGACCGTCGGTACGGCGTAGGCCTCGAAGGCGTTGCCGCGCGCCGGGTCGTAGTGGTCGACGGCCTTGACGAGACCGAGGGCGGCCACCTGGTACAGGTCCTCCAGGGCCTCGCCCCGGCCGCGGAAACGGACCGCGATCCGCTCGGCCATGGGCAGCCAGGCCTCGACCAGCTCATCGCGCAGGGCCTTGCGCTCGGGCCCCGGGGACAGTCGCGCCAGACGTTCGAACGCCGCGGCGGTGTCGGGGGCGTCGTCGTGGGGGTGCGATCTGGTGCTGCCCGCGATACGCATACTGCGCACCTCCCTGAGCAGGTGCCGAATGGACAGACACCGTGGGAAGCGCGGGCTCGGACCTCACGGCAGGCACCGGGGGCCCGGGCGGCTCCCACGGACGTGCCTCCTGTCCGAAGCACTTCACGGCCCATTCCCGGGCGGGAAGATAACGAAACAATTCAGACAATACGCCCACTGGCCTTTCTTGACTTCTCTTGACCCCTCCTTGGATCGATTAGCTCTGCTACAGAACTAATCTCGGCCCCATGGAGCCGGAGACCTTCCCCGAAGAGCTGGCCGACGCGCTCGTCGGGGTCCAGCGGCTGATCAGACGGCGCCTGCGGCGGGAGATGCCCGACCCGCGACTGCGCGGCGCCGAGGCGGAACTGCTGCGGCTGGTCGTGACACGGCCCGGGATCGGCATCTCCGACGCCGCCAAGGACCTGAGTCTGGCGGCCAATTCGGTGTCGACCCTGGTCAATCGGCTGGCAGCGGCGGGCTATCTGGTCCGCGAGACCGACCCGGCCGACCGGCGGGCCGCCCGGCTGCTGCCCACGCCCGCCGCGAGGACCCGGCTCGACGAGTGGCGCCGGCGCCGCGCCGCCCTCGTGCGGCGCCATGTGTCCCGTCTCGACGAGCCGGACCGCCAGGCACTGCGCGCGGCCGTCCCGGCCCTGCGCAAGCTGGCCGACGCCCTGCACGAGGAGGCTGAGGAGTCATGACCAGGGACACCGCCCCACCCCGGCCCGACGCCGTCACCTGCACCGGGCTCGCCTACGCCTTCGGCCGCACCAACGCCGTGGACGGGCTCGACCTCACGGTCCGGCCGGGCGAGGTCTTCGGGCTGCTCGGCCCCAACGGCGCCGGCAAGACCACGGCCATCCGCTGCGTCACCACCCTGCTGCCGGTGCCCGCCGGCATGGTCCGCGTGTTCGGCCACGACATCGCCGGGGACCGCATGGCCGTACGCCGCATGCTCGGCTACGTACCGCAGCAACTGTCCGCGGACGCCGGTCTCACCGGGCGGGAGAACGTCGCCCTGTTCGCCCGCGTCTTCGACGTGCCGCGCCGGGAACGCGCCGAACGCGTGGGCCAGGCCCTGTCGGCGGTCGGCCTCGCCGACGCCGCCGACCGGCCGGCCGCCACGTACTCCGGCGGCATGGTCCGCCGGCTCGAACTCGCACAGGCCCTGGTCAGCGCCCCGCGCCTGCTGATCCTCGACGAGCCCACGATCGGCCTCGACCCGATCGCCCGCACCGGCGTGTGGGAGCACATCGGCGCCATCCGCGCCGCCACCGGCATGACGGTGCTCGTGACCACCCACTACATGGACGAGGCCGACCGGTACTGCGACCGGGTCGCCCTGATGCACCGCGGCCGGATCCGCGCCCTCGGCACGCCGGCCGAGCTCAGGGAAGGGCTCGGCGCCCGCCGCGCCGCGGGCACGGCCCCGGACACGCTGCCCACGCTGGAGGACGTCTTCCGTGACGTGGCAGGCAGCGGTCTCGACGACGAGGCAGGAGATTTCCGCGATGTCCGAAGCACCCGCCGCACCGCCCGCCGCGTCGGCTGACCCCGTCCGTGACGACGCCATCGCGCTGCTGCTGAAGCCCCCGCGGCCGCGCGCGGGCCATCTGCTGCTGCCCGCCCGCGTCGGCGCGATGTGCGCGGTCGAACTGCAGAAGCTGCGCCACGACCGCACCGAGTTGTACACCCGGGCGGTCCAGCCCGCCCTCTGGCTGCTGATCTTCGGTCAGACCTTCACCCGCATCAGGGCGATCCCCACCGGTGGCATCCCCTACGTCGACTACCTGGCGCCCGGCATCATCGCCCAGTCCGCGATGTTCATCGCCATCTTCTACGGTATCCAGATCATCTGGGAGCGCGACGCCGGAATCCTCAACAAGCTGCTCGTCACGCCGACTCCGCGATCGGCGCTGATCACCGGCAAGGCCTTCGCGGCGGGTGTGAAGTCGCTGGTCCAGGCGGTCGTCGTGCTGCTCATCGCGGCCCTGCTCGGCGTGGCGCTGACCTGGAACCCGCTGAAACTGCTCGCCGTCGCAGCGATCGTCGTCCTCGGCTCGGCCTTCTTCTCCTGCCTGTCGATGACCATCGCCGGCATCGTCCTGAGCCGCGACCGCCTCATGGGCTTCGGACAGGCGATCACCATGCCGCTGTTCTTCGGCTCCAACGCCCTGTACCCGGTGTCCGTGATGCCGGGCTGGCTCCAGGCCGTCAGCAAGGCCAACCCGCTCAGCTACGAGGTGGACGCCCTGCGCGGGCTCCTCCTCGGCACACCCCACCATCTGGCGGCCGATTTCGCGGTGCTGCTCGTGGCCGCCGCGCTCGGCGTCACCGCGGCCTCGGCCCTGCTCGGTCGGCTGGCCCGTTGATCTTCACTCGGGAAAGTGATGTGCGGCACGCCTCGGCAACCGCTTTCTCCGACTGTTTCCGGATAACCGCTGGGCACGGCTTGATCGCCGATCAAATGGGATGAACTGCCTGGCCACAGCGCATTCCGCTCATTTGACAGTGCGCTGAGACCACAGATAGGAAGCAGCTTCCAGAGGTCGAGAGGGGCACCGTGTACGAGCCGAACGTGGTCGGGGACTGGCAGGAGTACGACGAGCATGCCGGTCTGCGGGTCCGCGTCCACCGTCTGGAACCGGCCGAGCCGCCCCGCGGCCGTGACGACGCCGCCGACGGGCTGACGTACTTCTGCCTCCGCGTGACCGTCGAGAACCGGGGCCGCCGGCATCTCGGCGTCCACCTCGAGGACGGCCAGATCGACGTACGGATCGGCCCGGACGGCGAGAGCGCCTTCCTCGACTGGCGCAACTCACAGTTCATCGAGGGCTTCGACGTCTATCCGCTGCGCCGGGCCACCGCCGTGCTGTACGCGGCCGGCACCGAGGCGTCCCTGAGCCTCGTGGACGTCCAGGTCCAGCTGCGCGTCGAGGAGGAGTGGACCGAGCGCCGGCTGTGGTCGGGCGGCATCGGTGTCCACGAGGGGCCCGCCGGGGCTCAGCAGGGCGCGGTGCGGGACAGCCTGGCGCACCAGGTGAGTGTCTTCCTGAGGGATCAGGCGGAGGAAGGCACCGCCTGATCCGGTGTCAGAACATCTCGCCGTCGGTCAGTGCGGGATGCCGTCGATGATCTCGCGGGCGCCCTGACGCAGCAGGGCCACGGCGACCGACGTGCCGAGGGTGGCCGGGTCGAGTCGGCCCGCCCACTCGTGGGCGTTCAGCCGCGTCTTGCCGTCCGGGGTGAACACACAGGCCCGCAGGGACAGTTCACCACTGCGGTCCACCCGCGCGAACCCGGCGATCGGGCTGTTGCAGTGCCCCTGCAGCACATGCAGGAACATGCGCTCGGCGGTCGTCTCCCGGTAGGTGTCCGGGTCGCCGAGGCCGCTCACCGCGTCGATGAGGTCGGCGTCGCCCTCGCGACACTGGAGCGCCAGCACGCCCGCGCCGATGGGCGGCATCATCGCCTCCGTGGACAGGATCTCGCTGATCACGTCCTCGCGGCCGATGCGCTCCAGGCCGGATACCGCGAGCAGCAGCGCGTCGGCCTCTCCGGCGGCGAGCTTCGCCAGACGACGGTTGGCGTTGCCGCGGAACGGCACGCACTCCAGGTGCGGATGTGTGGCGGCCAGTTGGGCGACCCGGCGCACCGAGGAGGTGCCGATCCGGGTGCCGGCCGGCAGCTCGTCCAGGGTGAGCCCGCCGGGATGGATCAGGGCGTCCCGGATGTCGTCCCGCTTGAGGAACGCGGCGAACACGGTGCCCGCGGGGAGCGGCCGGTCGGCGGGCACGTCCTTCATGCAGTGCACGGCGAGATCGGCCTCCCCGGCCAGCAGTGCCGCGTCGACCTCCTTGGTGAACGCGCCCTTGCCCTCGACCAGGGACAGATCGCCCATCCACTTGTCGCCGGTGGTCTTCACCGGCACGACCTCGGTGCGCACTCCGGGGTGGGCGGCGGCCAACTCGGCCCGGACACGCTCCACTTGGGCGAGCGCCATGGGGGAGTCGCGGGAGACGATACGGATCAGTTCGGGGACGGACATGCGGACACGATAGACCCTCCCGCGGATGTGTTCGTGCCGTACCTCCCTCCGACCGCCCGGCATCGCGCGTCAGTTCGGGACGAGCGGCTCGCTCAGTTCAACCGCGCGCAAGGCCGCGGCGAGGGCCCGCTCGTCGCCGACGTCGAGGGCGGTGTCGGTGAGCTTGATGACGTGTTCGTCGCCATGGGCGAGGGCCGTTTCCAGCACCTCCTCCGCCGTGCGGTCCGGTACGGGTATGGCCGCGACGGGCTCGGCGGGGGCGTACATGGCGGTGACCGCCGCCGACGCCGTCCACGCCGCGTGCAGGCTCGGCGCCCACAGCTCACGCGGCAGGGAGGCCAGGGTGCGCAGTACGGCGTTGGGCGCCGTCGCCGCGTGCACCAGCATGGTCTCCTCACCGTGCCCGTGGGTGGCGTACCGGTGCGTCGCGGCCCGGACCAGCTCGGTGAGGCGGGCCCGGGCCGTGTCCGGGTCGGTCACGTCGCCCGCCCACAGCGGCAGTCGCCGTACGGCCGTCAGCCGGTCGGTGAATCCGCCCCGGGGGTCGTCGATCGGCGGCACGGCGTCCAGGGACCGCGCCGCGTCCGGCCCTCCGGGCAGCGATGCGATGCCGGAGGCGGGCCGGTGCCGGGCCGCCCAGTAGCCCAGGCCGTGCGCGAGTTCGGCGAGCCGCGGCACGTTCTGCTCGGCCTCCAGGGCGCGTACGGCATGCCCGACGCGGATCACGGGATGAGTGGAACCGCCGTACATCCCGGGCAGCAGCCGCGGCCACCACACGGCGAGGACGTCCCGCCACGGCCGCTCGGTGAGGGCCCGGGTGAAGTGGGCGATCCAGTCGGCGGCCCGGCGCGGATCCCCCAGGGCCTCCCGCCAGTCGGCGTCGGTCACGGGCGCGAGGGGCGCGGGGAAGTCCTCCAGCTTGTGCCGGTACAGATCCAGCCAGCGGTGCACGGCACCAGACCGGCCGTGCGCGGCCAGTGCCTCCACGACCATGGGGGCGTGGTTGGTGAGCCTGCCGAGCCGCTCCGGGCCCGAGGAGTGGAGCCGTTCGAGGGCTTCTTCGAGGGTCCCGGTCGTGTCGTGGGTGTCCATGAGGGGACGCTATGCGGACGCCCCGCGCCGACGGATCGGACGCGGGGCGGAAGCCGGACCCGGCCGGGGACCTAGACCCCCGGGCGGACCGAGCGGGATCAGACGCCGGGATCAGGCGTACGGGTCGAACGCGATGCCGGACGGCTTGGCCGAGGCGAGGTGGTTGGCGAAGTTGGCGTCCTTCAGGCCGAAGTTGGCGCTGCCGAAGTTGTAGGACGTGAGCTTGTCGCGCACCCCGGCCGGGTAGCCGTTCCAGCCGACCAGCGCCGGGTACTGCCAGGTGCCCCTGTGGTTCTCCGGCGGCTCGTCGCCCGAGTTCGCGAGGCGGAAGCAGTGCGTGCTGACGCCGTCCTTGTGGTAGACGATCTTGGCGTGCGTGCCGTCGAAGCGGACCGCGGACGCCGCGTGCACGTCGAACGAGCCGTGGGCGGACGTCGACACGTACTTGACCTGGTTGTCCTGCACGAACACCGCGACGTGCTCGAAGTCGTGCCGGTGGCCGCCGATGCTGCTCCCGGCGACGGCCTGGTCCTTCTCGAAGTAGAGGGCGTACAGGATCGCGCACCAGCCGTTGTTGCACTTGGAGCGCGAGTAGCCGTTGGTGTTGTCCAGGTCCGAGGCGTCGCGGCAGTCGCCGTTGAGGGCACCGGTCGGGTTGAGCCCGCCGTTGACCGTGCCGTCCGGGCCGATCGCGGGCGTGGAGTAGCAGCCGTCGGTGTCGTAGTCGTAGGCGGGCTGGTACGTCTGCTCCAGCGACTCCGCGTTGGCGGGCAGAGCCCTCGGCGGCGCGGCGAAGGCCGTGGCGGGGAAGGCGAGGACGAGGGCGGCCGCACCGGCCAGACCGGTGACCCATCTCCTGCGGTGTGCGAACGGGCGTGACGACACTGCGTCCTCCTCATGTTCCGGGCGCAGCCCAACGGCTGTGGGGGAAAGGGAGGTTCAGCTTCCACGGTGAACGCGTTCATGCCAAGAGGAACGAGGGATCCGAGGAGTGAATCGATGCCCAACAGCCGGCGTCCGGGTGCCGCTTCAGACCAAGTCGTCCGGGATGTCGGCCGCCGCCTCCTCGGGCGCGAGATCCGGCCGCAGTCGCAGCCAGGACGGCTGCCGCAACAGGCCCTCCCGGGTGCGGGTGCTGTAGCGGACCTCGCCGACCAGCCGGGGGACGACCCAGTGCGCGCCCGGAGCGCGCGGGGCCGGGTCGAAGGGGCAGACGTCGGTCGCGGCGGCCCGCAGCAGCCCGGCGAGTTCCGTCCGTTCGGCCTCGCTCCAGCCGGTGCCCACGCTCCCGACATAGCGCAGCCGTCCCGCGGCACGCTGCCCGACCAGCACCGCGCCCGGCAGTCCGGTGAGCCGTCCCTTGCCGGGCTGCCAGCCGCCGACCAGGACGTCCTCGGTGCGCATGTTGCGGATCTTGATCCAGGCCCGGGAGCGCGTACCCGGTTCGTACACCGAGTCCAGCCGTTTGCAGACCAGGCCCTCCAGGCCGTGCGCACGGGTGGCGGCCAGGGCCTCGGCGCCGTGGCCGACCAGCGCGGCCGGGGTCGACCAGGCGGGCCCGGCGAGCCCGAGGTCCTCCAGTGCCGAGCGGCGTCGCGCGTAGGGGAGCCGGATCAGCGCATGGCTCTCCAGGTGCATCAGGTCGAAGAGCACGAGGTGGACCGGGACCTCCGCCGCCCGCCGCGCCGCCCTGGCGGGCGCGTGGGCCAGGCCCATACGGGACTGGAGCAACTGGAAGTTCGCACGGCCCTGTTCGTCCAGGGCCAGGATCTCCCCGTC
The DNA here is from genome assembly GCF_042671245.1 of Streptomyces sp. NPDC057099. NCBI lineage: Bacteria > Bacillati > Actinomycetota > Actinomycetes > Kitasatosporales > Streptomycetaceae > Streptomyces > Streptomyces sp. NPDC057099. Next base: position 60,483 of record NZ_JBHUTX010000040.1, on the reverse strand, counting down.
CAGTACGGCGGGCACGGGCCCGAGGGCGGTGCCCAGCGGCCGCAGTTCGGGGTACGCGGCCGTGATGTCCTCCCCGGACCGGGCCCGCAGCAGCACGCCGCCGTCCCCGGGGAGATAGACCACCACGCGCTGGCCGTCCTGCTTGGTCTCATAGGCCCAGCGCGCGTCCTGCGCGGCGGGCGGCAGGGGGCCGGACGTGGCGAGCATGGGCGGGATCAGCGGCAGGTCCACGGGTTGAGGTGTGGACGCGGCGGGGTGCGGTCACGCGCGTTCTCCGCGTCTTTCGCCTGAACGGCGTCGATGCCCGGAGCCCGGCGACGGCTGGTATTGCTTGAGTCAGGCAAGTAGGACGGTAGGGTGGCCGTATGGCTACCTCGTCGCCGTACGGCACTCTCCGTGAGACGTCGACGCTCGCGCGCGGGGACGGGCAGCACGTGCTGGTCGTCGCGCGGGAGCCGGAGCTCGCGGAACTGCTGTCCACCACCCTGGAATTGGCGGGATACCGGATCAGTCTGGCCGACTCCGGGCTGGAGGCGCTGGCGCAGGTCGAACGGCAGCGGTTCGATCTCGTCGTCCTCGACGGCGAGCTGCCCGACATGGCGGAGCTGGGCCGACGGCGCCCCGCCGTGCTCGCCCACCGCCCGCCCGCGCTCCTGCTGACGGTGTGCGACTCCCTTCCCGCTCTGCTGCCCGAACTAGGCCCGGGGGAGACGGACTACGTCACCAAGCCCTTCCGCGTGGCCGAAGTCCTGGCCCGTATCCACGTCTTACTGCGCGCCTCGGCCCCCGACCCGGGTCGCGCGGAGGAACTGGGCTACGGCGATCTGATCCTGGACGACGCCCGGTGCCGGGCGCGCCGCGGGCCGCGAGCGCTCGACCTGACCCCGGCCGAGTACCGCCTCCTGCGCCACCTCCTGGTCAACGCGCACCGGGTGCTCTCCAAGGAGCAGATCGGCAGGATCGTCTGGGGCGACCCACGCGGCGGCAACGCGATCGAGCAGCTCGTCTCCCGGCTGCGCCGCAAGGTCGACCGGGACGCACCGGCGCTGATCCACACCCGCCGCGGCTTCGGCTACTGGCTCGGACGCGCCGACCTCGAACCCTGACGCCCTGTGAGCCGGGTCACGTCAGCCTTCTGTCAGGGGACTGACGGGAGGGCGTCAGCCCCCTCTGTTTGCATGGGCTCAGCGAGGCCTCGACAACGCACTCCGCGCCCCCACGACCGAGGAGAAGCATGGCCGATACGCTCGCCGGCACGGCAGCGGTCCCCGAGTACCCCATGGCCCGAGCCGCCGGCTGCCCCTTCGACCCGCCCCCGGACCTCACCGCGCGGCAGGACGAGGACCGGCTCGTCAAGGTCCGCCTCTGGGACGGCAGTGCGCCGTGGCTCGTGACCCGGTACGAGGACCAGCGCGCCCTGCTCCTCGACCCCCGGGTCAGCGCCGACATCACCCGGCCCGGATACCCGCTCCAGGCCGCCGCCGGCGGCGGGGGTGAGAACAACGCCAGCTTCATCCTCATGGACGACCCGGAACACGCCCGGCTGCGCCGCATGGTGACCGCGCCGTTCGCGATCAGGCGCGTGGAGGCGATGCGGCCCGGCGTGCAGAAGATCGTGGACGACCTGATCGACGAGATGCTCGCCGAGTCCGGCCCGGTCGACCTGGTGGAGGCGTTCGCGCTGCCGGTGCCCTCGCTGGTGATCTGCCAGATGCTCGGGGTGCCGTACGAGGACCATGACTTCTTCCAGGAGAACAGCCGGATCCTCATCAAGCGGGACGCGGTCATGGAGGACCGGATGGCCGCCCACGGACGGCTCATCACCTACCTCGACGAACTGATGGGCGAGAAGATGGCCCGCCCCGCGGACGACCTGCTCTCCGGGCTCGTCGAGCGGGTCAGGTCCGGGGAGCTGTCCCGGAGCGAATCGGCCCGCATGGGCGTGCTGCTGCTCATCGCCGGGCACGAGACCACCGCCAACATGATCGCGCTCGGCACCCTCGCCCTGCTCGAACACCCGGAGCAGCTCGCGCGACTGCGCGACACCGACGACCCCAAGCGGATCGCCGCCGCGGTCGAGGAACTGCTGCGCTATCTGACCATCGTGCACAACGGCCGCCGCCGCGCGGCCCTCGAGGACATCGAGATCGGCGGGCAGGTCATCCGGGCCGGCGAGGGCATGGTCATGCCCAACGACCTCGCCAATCGCGACCCCGCCGCCTTCGCCGAACCGGACCGGCTGGACCTGGGCCGCGACGCCCGCCGGCACATCGCGTTCGGCTTCGGCGTGCACCAGTGCCTGGGCCAGCCGCTGGCCCGGATGGAACTCCAGGTCGTCTACGGCACCCTCTACCGCCGCATCCCCACCCTGAAGCTCGCCGCGCCGGTGGAGAGCCTGCCGTTCAAGCACGACGGATCGGTCTACGGCGTCTATGAACTGCCCGTCACCTGGTGACGCGCCCACCGGAGGAGAGGACAGCCATGCGTGTGGAACTGGACGAGCCGAAATGCGTCGCCTCGGGGCAGTGTGTGATGGCCGCCCCCGAGGTCTTCGATCAGCGCGAGGAGGACGGCGTAGCCTTCGTGCTGGACGAGCGGCCCTCGGCGGACTCCCTGGAGGAGGTGCGCGAGGCCGTGGCGATCTGCCCGGCCGCCGCGATCCGGCTGGTCGAATGATTTACTTGAGTTACGCAACGAGATGGTAAAGTGGCTCCCATGTCCACACCACCGCTCCCCGACGTCCCCTCCCCGGAAGTGATCGAGATCGAGCGTGCGCTCACCCGTATCACGTACCTGAGCACGCGCGCCCGCCAGCACGAGCGACTGATGGCCTTGGCGGGCGTGCCGCTCGACCGGGCCGCCGTCGCGCTGCTGCGGCAGGTCGCCGACTCCGAGCCGCTGCGGCCGGGGGAACTCGCCGCGCGGCTGGGTGTGGAGGCCTCGCACGTCACGCGCACGGTGCAGCAGTTGCAGAGGTCCGGCTACGTCACCCGCGTCCCCGACCCCGACGACCGCCGCGCCCAGCGCATCGAGCTCACCGACGCCGGCCGGCAGGCCATCGCCAAGGTCCGCGAGGCCGGCGTCCGCGGCATGCAGATGGCCCTCTCCGCCTGGTCACCCGAGGAACTGCGGCAGCTCGCCGGCCTCTTCCACCGCATGGTCGACGACTTCCTCGCCCACGCCGTCGAGGAGGAACCCGAGCCGCAGGCCGCGCCGGTGGGCGGCCCTTGATCCAGGCCGCTGTGGGTGGCGTCTGATGACGGGGCACCGTGTGCTCGGGCGGGTCGGCCTGCGATCCCCAAGGCGCACGGCCACCGAGCGGGTGGCGTCTGTCCCCGGGGCTTCTGTCCGTCAGTGGGTGGGCAGGTCTGATCCCCGGTCACCGTGGCGCCATGCGCCCCGGTGGTCGGCCTGTGACCCCTGGGGGCACGGCTATCGAGTCAGCGGCGTCTGCACCGGTCCCCGTCCGTCCCGGCGGGTTGGCAGGGCCTGATCCCCGCTCACCACGGCGCCATCTGCCCCGGTGGTCGGCCTGTGATCCCCCGGGGCGCACGGCCACCGAGTCGGTGGCGTCCGCCCCGGCGGGCGGGCAGGGCCTGGTCTTCGGTCACCGTGTGGCCGGGTTTCGCGGATCCGTCCGCTCGGCGGCCGCAGGCCCTGGCGGCGCGGGCTCGCGCAGTCGGCACAGCAGCAGTCGGCCCAGCGCGGGCAGCGCGATCAGTGGGAGTAGTGCCGTTTGTAGGGAGGTCGCGTCGGCCAGCGCTCCGATCGCGGGGGCGGCGAGGCCGCCGACGCTCACGGTCAGGCCCAGCGTGACACCGCTCGCCGTGCCCACGCGCCGGGGCAGGAAGTCCTGGCCCAGGGTGATGTGCAGCGAGAACGGCACGTACAGGCCCGCCGACGTCAGCGCGACGAACAGGTACACCGCAGGCCCGGGCACCAGGACCAGGCCGCCCACGGCCAGGACGGTCAGGGCGTACGAGCGGCGCACCACCGCCATCCGCCCGTACCGCTCGGCCAGCCTGCCCCCGGCCAGCGTGCCCACCGCACCACCGGCGTAGAGCACGAACAGCGCCGCCGTACCGGCCGCCTCCCCACCGCCGGTGCGCTCCCGCACATACAGCGAGACGAACGCGCTCAGGCCGACGAACACGACCGAGCGGCACACCACCGCCCCGGACATCCGCAGGAAGGACGCCCAGTCGTCCCGGCCCTCGGCGACGTACGCGCCGTCGCCGTCGGCGCCGGACCCGGCCGAGCGCACCGCCGCCGCGCACAGCGCCGCTCCCGTCAGGGCGGGGACGACCAGGAGCGGAGAGGCGCGCAGCCCGCCCGTGGCCACCACGGCGAAGACCAGCAGGGGTGCCAGGGCGAAACCGGCGTTGCCGCCGAAGGAGAACCAGCTCATCCCCGTGTGCCTGCCGTGCGCGACGGCCCGCGCCACCCTGGCGGCCTCCGGATGGTAGGCGGCCACGCCGACCCCCGACACGGCGACCACCGCCAGGGTCAGCGCGTAGGAGCCGGTCACCCCGCTCAGGGCCACGCCCGCCCCGGCCGTCAGCGCGCTGAGCGGCAGCAGCCACGGCATCGCCCGCCGGTCGGTGAGCACCCCGAACAGCGGCTGCACCAGCGACGACAGCAGGGAGGCCGCCAGGACGACACCCGAAGCGGCGGCATACGAGTAGGCGCGCTCGGCGACGAAGTACGGCACCAGAGCGGCCACGGCTCCCTGGTACACGTCCACGCAGGCGTGCCCCAGGGACATCAACAGGACGGGTCGGTCGCGTCTCGAAGCGGTCACCCGGCGATCGTCGTCGGCGGCGCGTCTGGCCCGCTTCCGATAATCTGCCGGACTGTGCCGAACATCCGCCACACCCCAGAAGCACCGACCCGCGCCCAGCGGCTGACCGCCGGCGACCGCATCGACGCGCACCGGCACGACGACCACCAGATCGTCTACGCGGGCTCCGGCGTCGTCGCCGTCACCACCGGCGCCGGCACCTGGTTCGCGCCCGGCACCCGCGCCATCTGGGTCCCCGCCGGCACCGTGCACGCCCACCGCGCCCACGGCCGCCTCGACCTGCACCTGGTCGGCCTGCCCGCCGACGACAACCCCCTCGCCCTGGACCACCCCGCCGTCCTCGCCGTCAGCCCGCTGCTGCGCGAGCTGATCCTCGCCTACACCCGCGACCCCGGCGACGACAGTCCCGAGCGCCACCGGCTGCGCGCCGTCCTGCGCGACCAGCTCCGCCTCTCGCCGCAGCAGCCGCTGCGCCTGCCCGCGCCCGCCGATCCGCGGCTGGCCGCCGTCTGCGCGCTCGTCCACGCCGACCCCGCCGACGCGCGCACCCTCGCCGCGCTCGGCGCCGCGACCGGGGTGGGGGAGCGCACCCTCAGCCGGCTCTTCCGCGCCGAGTTCGGCATGACGTTCCCGCAGTGGCGCACGCAGTCGCGGCTCTACCACGCCCTGCGGATGCTGGCCGACGGCCTGCCCGTCACCACCGTCGCCCACCGCTGCGGCTGGTCCTCCGCCAGCGCGTTCATCGACGTCTTCCGCCGCTCGTTCGGCTACACCCCGGGCACCCACAACCGCCGCCCCTGACCTGGTGAACCCCCCGGTCCGGACATCCCTTTACCGCCCGGTAATATCGCGCGGCAGGCCATCAGAGGAGGAACCGTGTCCCGGTCCGAACGCTCGCCCCTGCTGCTCGCCGGCCTGCTGGCCGCCGCGGGGGTCGCCCATTTCGCCGCCCCACGCTCGTTCGACGCGACCATTCCGCGCGCTCTGCCGGGCAAGCCCAGGACCTGGACCTACGCCAGCGGTGCCGCCGAGCTGGCGCTGGCCGCGGGTCTGGCGGCGCCGCGTACCCGCAAGGCGGCCGCGCTGGCCACGGCGGCCTTCTTCGTCGGGGTGTTCCCCGCCAACGTGCAGATGGCCGCCGACTGGCGCCACCGCCCCACGCCGCAGAAGGCCGCCGCCTTCGGGCGCCTGCCGCTGCAGGTGCCCCTCGTGCTCTGGGCCCGCGGCGTCGCACGGAACGCGGAGGGCCGGTCATGAGCGCGCGCGTGGAGACGGGCGACAAGGTCGAGGACTTCGAGCTGCCCGACGAGACCGGCACCGTCCGCACCCTGTCCGGGCTGCTCGCCGAGGGGCCGGTCGTGCTCTTCTTCTACCCGGCCGCCCTGACCCCCGGCTGCACCGCGCAGGCCTGCCACTTCCGCGACCTCGCCGCCGAGTTCGCCGCCGCCGGCGCACGCCCGGTCGGCATCAGCGGGGACACCGTCGAGCGGCAGCAGGAGTTCGCCGGACAGCACACCCTCGGCATGCCCCTGCTGTCCGACGCCGACGGCACGGTCCGCGAGCGGTTCGGTGTGAAGCGCGGCTTCTCCCTGGCCCCCACCAAACGGACCACGTTCGTCATCGCCCAGGACCACACCGTCCTCGACGTCGTCCGCAGCGAGCTGCGCATGAACGCCCACGCCGACCGGGCGCTCGCCGCCCTGCGCGCTCACCGGAGCTGACACCGTCACGAATGCGCCGCCGCGGTTGATAGCGGGCGGTAAAGGGATGATCCTGGACGAATGGAGGACGCCTCCGCTGCTGCGATCATCGACGCCCGCGGCATTGTGACGGGGTGGAGCGAGGGTGCCCGGAGGCTGACCGGCTATCCGGCCGAGGAGACCGTGGGCCGGGCCGTGCGGGAGCTGCTCGCCGAGGATGTGCCGCCCGAGGCGGTGTCGGCGCTGTCCGGCACCGTCATGGTGCGCCACCGCGACGGCTATCTGGTCGGGCTCCGCGTCAGAGGGTGCGCCGTGACGGGCCCGGACGGGGAGGCGGGGCCCGGGTTCGTCGTCACCGCCGATCAGCCCGGCAGCGCCGAGACGTCCCTGGCCGGGCAGGCCTTCCAGCAGGCGTCCATGTCGATGTCCGTGTTCGACACCAGCCAGCGCTACATGCGGCTCAACGACGCGGCCTGCCATGTGATGGGCGTTCCCGAGGAGACCCTGCTCGGCCGGCACTTCCCGGAGACCGTCGAGGAGGCCGAGCACAGCCGCGGCTTCAACTGGCATCTCCGTCACGTCATCGAGACGGGCCGTCCGCTCCGCTACGAGAGCTATACGGGCGCCCCGGCCCTGAACCGGGAGCACGCCTGGGTCACCGAGATGTGGCCGGTCCGGGACGCCGCCGGCGAGCTCCTCGGCACCGCCCTCGCCGCCTTCGACAGCACCGAGCAGTACTGGGCCCGGCAGCGGCTGGCCCTGCTGAACGAGGCGGCGGCCACCATCGGCACCACCCTGGACGTGGTGCGCACGGCCGAGGAACTGATCGAGGTCGTGGTGCCCCGGTTCGCCGACTTCGCCAGCGTGGACCTGTTCGACTGGGTCCTCGGCGCTGAGGAGTCGCCGACCGTGCCCACCGAGGAGATCGCGCTGCGCCGAGTCGCCCACGGCTCCCACTCCGAAGGCACCCCGGAAGCGGCCGTGCGCCTGGGAGAAGTGGACGTCTACCCCGGCTTCTCACCCATCGCCCGGGCGATGCGTGAGGGCCGCGCGATCCTCAGCCAGGCGGGGGAGCCGTCCTTCATGCGGTGGGTCGCCGAGCGCAACACGCGCGCCCCGCAAGGACGCCCCTACCGCAAGGGCGTCCATTCGATGATGGCGGTGCCGCTGCGGGCCCGCGGCACCACCCTCGGTGTCGCCGTGGCCGTGCGCATCAAGCAGCCCGACGACTACGCCGCCGACGACGCCGTCTTCGCCGAGGAACTCGCCAGCCGGGCCGCGGTCTGTGTCGACAACGCCCGCCGCTTCGCCCGGGAACGCACCACCGCGCTGGCCCTCCAGCACAGCCTGCTGCCGAGGGGACTGCCCGGCCAGGCCGCCGTCCAGGTGGCCCACCGCTATCTGCCCTCCGGATCGGCGGCCGGCATCGGCGGCGACTGGTTCGACGTCATCCCCTTGTCCGGCAGCCGGGTCGCGCTGGTCGTCGGGGACGTCGTGGGACACGGCATCCCCTCCTCGGCGACCATGGGCCGGCTGGTCACGGCCGTACGCACCCTCGCCGACGTCGACCTGCCGCCCGACGAACTCCTCACCCACCTGGACGACCTGGTCACCCATCTCGCGGCGGACGACGAGGGCGACGAGGTCGCCGAACTCGGAGCGACCTGCCTCTACGCCGTCTACGACCCCGTCACGCGCCGGCTGAACCTGGCCGCGGCCGGGCATCCCGCCCCCGCCCTGGTGCTGCCCGACGGATCCGCCCGACTGATCCCCTTGAGCGCGGGACCACCGCTGGGCGTCGGCGGGCTGCCGTTCGAGGCGACGGAGCTCCAACTGCCCGAGGGCTCCGTCGTCGCTCTCTACACCGACGGACTGATCGAGGACCGCGACCGCGACGTCGACCACGCCACCGACGAGCTGTGCCGCGCCCTGACCGTGCCCGCCGACTCGCTCGACGCCCTCTGCGACACCGTGCTGAAGGCCGTACTGCCCGAGGAGCCCAGCGACGACGTGGCGTTGCTGCTGGCCCGCACCCGGGCTCTGGGCGCGGACCAGGTCGCCACCTGGGACGTCACCCCGGACCCCGCGGAGGTGGCCGTCACCCGCCAGGCCGCCACCGATCAGCTCACCGCCTGGGGACTGGACGAGACGGCCTTCGTCACCGAACTGGTCGTCAGCGAACTGGTCACCAACGCCATCCGGTACGGCGCCGCGCCCATCCAGCTGCGGCTGATCCGCGACCAGACCCTCATCTGCGAGGTGTCCGACGGCAGTTCGACCTCCCCGCACCTGCGGCGGGCCCACCAGGACGACGAGGGCGGGCGCGGGCTGCTGCTGGTCGCCCAGCTCACCCAGCGCTGGGGCAGCCGGCAGACCACCAGGGGCAAGACCATCTGGTGCGAGCAGCCCCTCACACCGCTGTTCTGACCACGGCCGTCGGCCCGTCCGGCCCGCGGTGCCTCTCAGAACTCCTCGTGCACCTCGGGGTCCCCGCCGACCCGCCGGTGCGCCCGGTCGGCGACCGCCCGCAGCTCCTCCTCGCTCAGCTCGAAGCCGAAGACGTCGAGGTTCGCGCGCTGCCGCTCGGGGTTCGCCGACTTCGGGATCGGCACCGCGCCCAGCTGCGTGTGCCAGCGCAGGACCACCTGCCCGGCCGACACCCCGTGCGCCTCGGCGATCCGCGCCACGGCCGGGTCGTCCAGCAGGGGCGTGCCCCGGCCCAGCGGACTCCAGCTCTCGGTGACGATGTTCTTGCCGGCGTGGAAGGCGCGCAGCTCGTCCTGCGGCAGGAAGGGGTGCAGCTCGATCTGGTTGACCGAGGGCAGTACACCGGTCTCCTTCTCCAGCCGCTCGATGTGCCCGGCCGTGAAGTTCGAGACGCCGATCGACCGGACGAGCCCCTCGTCACGCAGCTTGATCATGGCCTTCCAGGCGTCGACGTACCGGTCCACGCGCGGCAGCGGCCAGTGGATCAGGTACAGGTCGACATACTCCAGGCCCAGGCGGGCCCGGGACTCCTCGAACGAGGCGAGGGTCTCCTCGTAGCCGTGGTGCCGGCCCGGGAGCTTCGTCGTCACGACGATCTCCTCGCGCGGCACCACGCCGGAGGCCACCCCACGGCCCACCCCCGTCTCGTTGCGGTAGTTCGTCGCCGTGTCGATCAGGCGGTAGCCCGCCTCCAGGGCCGAGAGCACCGCCTGCTGCGCCTCGTCGTCGCCCAGCGGCCAGGTGCCGAGGCCCAGGGCGGGGAGCGTCGTACCGTCGTTGAGCGTGTGCTTCGGGATGCTGATCACCGTCGGACCTTCCCGTTGACTGTTGACCGTGTCGTCCCTCCAGCGTCACGGATAGGGTGGGCGATGATCAACCGGACGGGTGGCGGATGAGGACGGCGGACGGCATGGGCAGCGCCGAGAAGAAGCCGGGGACGGGATCGGGGCGTCCCACCTCGCGGGACGTGGCCCGGCTCGCCGGCGTGTCGCACACCGCGGTGTCCTTCGTGTTCAACGGCCGGGCCGACGGCAACCTCTCGCCCGCCACCCAGGAACGCATCCGGCAGGCCGCGACCCAGCTCGGCTACCGGCCCGACCCCGTCGCCCGCGGCCTGCGCCGCAGCCGTACGGCCGTGATCGGCCTGGTCACCGACGAGATAGCCTCCTCGCCGTTCGCCGGGCGGCTGCTGCGCGGCGCCATGGACACCGCCTGGTCCGGGGAGCACCTGGTCCTCACCGTCGACTCCGGCGGCGACCCGGCCAAGGAGGACGCGGCGGTCGCCGAACTCCTCGACCGGCGCGTCGACGGCATCATCTACGCGGCCATGTCCCTGCGCCGCGTCCGCGTCCCCGAGGGACTGCACCGCACCCACTCCGTGCTGGCCAACTGCCTGCCCGAGGACGACTCGCTGCCCGCCGTCATCCCCGCCGAGCGCGCGGGAGGCCGGACGGCGGCCCGGCTGCTGCTGGAGCAGGGGCACCGGCGGGTCGCGTTCGTCGGCGGCCAGGACGACATCGCCTCGGTGGAGCGGCTGCGCGGCTTCCGCGACGCGCTGCGCGCCGAGGGCATCACCGTGCCCAGGGACTGGGTCGTACGGACCGGCGGGGAGATCTCCGGCGGGTACGAGGGCACCGTCCGCCTCCTCGACGGTGCCCCGGCCGACGGGCGGCCCACCGGCATCTTCAGTTACAACGACAGGGTCGCGGCGGGCGTCCTGCACGCCGCGACCCGGCTCGGGATCTCCGTACCCGGCGAGTTGTCGGTGGTGGGCTACGACGACCAGGAGCACATGGCCGCCTACCTGGCACCGCCCCTCACCACCGTCGCGCTGCCCCACCGGGCGATGGGGGAGGCCGCGGCGAGCCTCCTCCTCGAAGCCATCGGCACCGGACGCACACCGCCCGCCACCGTGCGGCGCCTGGCCTGCCCGGTGATCAGCCGTGCGTCGGTGGGACCAGCGCCCATCCGGTGACGGCGGCGCCGGGTGTCACGCTCAACTCCCTTGTGTCGTCCGCACGGTGGTAGACGCGCTCGGTGACCGTGGCCCGGTCGCCGACGAACAGTTCGTACAGCGAGCCGTCGACGAGGACGCGGACCGTGAGCTCCTCGTGCGGCGGTACATGGACGACGACCGGTTCCGCCGCTTCCGTACGGGGCCAGTCGCTCCGGTCGAGCGTGACGGTGCCCTCGGCCGGGTCCAGACGGACCGTCAGCTCGGCGCCCGAGGCCGACCTCAGCAGACTCACCGTGGTGCGGTCGCGGGCACTGACGGTCAGGTCGTAGGCCGCAGGCAGCGCGGTCCGGCATGGGGCGGTGACGAACGGCTCCTCGGCGTGCAAGCGGTGCAGCTCCGGGGCCGGGGCCACCCGCAGCGCCCCGTCCGGGTGGACGTCGACGACACGGGGAGCGGTCAGCACACCGGCCCAGTCGTGCTCGCCCTGCTCCCGGGCCTCCCACGACCAACCCCACATCAGGGCCCGGTCCGGCTCCTGGAGCACGGCGGGCGCGTAGAAGTCACGGCCGTGGTCGAGCCGACCGCCGGTCCTCGCGGTGAAGCGGAGATCCGCGTCCAGACGGCCCGTCAGGTAGGCGGTGGTCCAGGGGTGGCCGTCCCACAGCGACACGACCAGCCCCCACTCGCCGCCCCGCGTCGCGTACAGCTGCGGGCACTCCCAGCCGGTCGCCCGGTCGCCGAACGCCGCCCGGGCGGCCGGGTCCCGGCCGTCCAGGAGCACACCGGCGAACCGCCAGTCGGTCAGGTCGTCGCAGTCGTACAGCAGGACCGACGGCGTACCGTCGGCGTGCCCCGCGCCGACCAGCGCCAGGCGCCGTCCGCCGTGCCGGAAGACGAACGGGTCGCGGAACATCACCACGTCCAGCCCCTCGGGCGGGCCCGTCACCACCGGCGTGGGCAGGGAAGTCCACTCGGTCAACGATTCGTCGTCCGGGTCCGCCGCCCGTGCCAGGCAGATCGTGCCGAGCCCGGCGTGGTCACGGTCGACCCCGGTGTAGACGGCCGTCGGCACACCGTCGTCATCGACGACGCACCCCGACCAGCAGCCCGCCTCGTCCGGGCCGCCCGGCGTCGGGGCGAGCGCGATCGGGTGATGCTCCCAGCGCACGAGGTCGGAGCTGGAGGCGTGCCCCCAGTGGACGTTCGCGTGCACCGGGGCGTCCGGGTTGTGCTGGTAGAAGAGATGGTGGCGGCCACGCCAGCGGAAGGGCCCGTTCGGGTCGTTCATCCAGTTGGCGGGCGGACGGACCCGGTAGCGCGGGGCGTGCGGATCCTGCGGGGGAGCGGTGAGGCTCAACGATTGACTCCTGCGGACGTGATGCCCTCGCGCAGAGGGCGCTGGCCGACGACGAACACGGCGACGGCGGGAAGCATGGAGAGGACGACACCGGCGAGCACGACGGAGATCGAGCCGGTGCCGAGGTTGCCCTGGAGGGAGACCAGACCCAGCGGCAACGTGTAGTTCTGCCCCGACGTCTCGAGGATCAGAGGCCGGAAGAACTCGTTCCAGTGGTAGTTGAAGGCCAGCACGCCGACGATCGCGAGGCCGGGCGCCGCCAGCGGGGCGTACACGGACCGGAAGGTCCGCCAGGGCCCGGCACCGTCCAGCATCGCCGCCTCGCCCAGGTCCTTGGGCATGCCCAGGAAGTACTGCCGCATCAGGAACGTGCCGAAGGCGGTCGGAAACGCCGGGACGATCAGTCCCAGCAGGGTGTCGGTCAGGCTCATCGACTTCAGCACCAGGAACACCGGCACGATGGTGACCTGCAACGGCACCATCATCGTCGCCAGGACCAGGCCGAACAGCGGCTTCTTGAAGCGGAACTCCAGCCGCGCGAAGGCGTATCCGGCAAGGCCCGCCGTGATCATCTGGCCGACCGCGATCAGCGCGGTGACCAGCGTGGAGTTCAGGGCCAGCAGCCAGACGTCGATCTGGTCGAACACCCCGCGGTACGCCTCGGTGGACGGGTTCGACGGGACGAGCTGCGGCGGCAGGTTGAACGCCTCGGCAGGCGTGCGCAGCGAGGTGGAGACCGTCCACACCACCGGGCCGAGGGTGAGCAGGGCACAGACGGCCAGCCCGGCGATCCGGGCCCAGGGCGCCAGCCGGTACCGCACACGGCCGGAGGGCAGGGTTGCTTGGCTCATGGGAGGACTCACCCGGCTCACTGGTAGTGGACGAAACGCCGGCTGAGCCGGAACTGGAGGGCTGTGACCGCCATGATCAGCACGAACAGCAGCACACCCACCGCGGACGCCTCACCGAAGCGCAACTGCTCGAACGCCGTCTCGTAGATCACCATCACGACGGTGCGGGTGGAGTCGCCGGGACCGCCGCTGGTGAGGACGTACGGCTGCTCGAAGACCTGGAGCGCGTTGATGATGCCGACGACCGAGGCGACCAGCAGCGTGGGTGACAGCAGCGGCAGGGTGACGGTGAGGTGCTTGCGCAGGCCGGTCGCGCCGTCCAGGGCGGCGGCCTCGTGGATCTCCTTCGGGATGTTGTTCAGGCCGCCGATGAACAGCAGGAACGAGAAGCCGAACTGCTGCCAGACATAGACCAGGACCACGGTCGCCATCGCCGCGTTCTCCGACGTCAGCCACGGCACCGGCGCGATCCCGACGAAGCCGAGCAGCCAGTTGACCACCCCGAAGTCCTGGTTGAACAGGTACTTCATCACCACCGAGATCGACGCGGCGGACAGCACGAGCGGGAAGAAGAACGCCGAGCGGAACACCGACCGCAGCCACACCGGCATCCGGCCGTTGATGGTCAGGGCCAGCGCCAGCGCGATCAGCAGTTGCAGCGCCACCGCGAACACCATGAACACCAGCGTGTTGCGGAAGGACACCAGGACGGTCGAATCGCCGAACACCTCCCCGTAGTTGGAGAGCCCGGCGTAACCCGGCGAGTCGATCACGTTCCAGTGGAAGAGGCTCAGCACCACCGAGCCGACGATGGGGACGACCGTGAACACGACGATGCCGACGATCGTCGGGGCCAGGAACAGGGTCGCCAGCAGCCGGCTGCCCCGGTCGCGGGCCGGGGGACGCTTCCGCGTCGGGGACGGCGCGGCCTCGGGGCGGGCGGCCCGTGCGGGCGGTGTCTGGGTGTTCGTCATGCGTCACGCTCCATGGCCTTGTCTAGATCGCCCTGCATCCGGCGCAGCGCGGGACGCACCGAGCGCGGGGAGGCGAGGGCCGTACCGGTGTGCTTCAGCAGCACCTGCTCGACCTCGGCGACCTGCGGCGGTGCCGGGATCGGGCCCGTGTCCGGGAACCGGTCGAGGGTGTCGTAGAAGACCGGCCAGTGCGCGGGACCCGTCTTCTCGTAGCGGGCGGCGGTCAGCAGGGAGCGGCGGGCCGGGGTCGTCTGGTTCGTCGTGAACAGCCGCTCCAGGGTGTCCTTGCGGGCCGCGTACTTGATGAACTCCCATGCCTCGTCCTGCATCTTCGAGGTGCGCAGCAGCGCGTAGCCCGCCGCGCCGTACTGCATGCGCTGGGTGCGCCAGCGCGGGAAGTACTGAACGTCGAACCCGTCCGGCTCCATACCGGCCAGGGACAGCCCGCCCGCCCAGAAGCCGCCCGCCGGAGTGACACCGACCCGGCCGGTGGAGAACACGCCGATGAGGTTCTGGCCGTTGCCGCCCTCGGGGCGGGTGCACAGGCCGTCCTGGATGAGGGAGGCGAGATAGTCGTAGACCTCCTCCACGCGGTCGTGGGTGGCCTGCGGCGTCGTCCACCGGAAGCCGCCCCCACGCCCCTTGCGCTGAGCCGCCGGATAGAAGCCGTCCCACAGCCACCGCCCGCCGGGCGCCTTGGACTCGGTGAGCAGGTTGGTGTCGTTCGCGAACAGCCAGGGCACCACACCGCCCCAGAGCCGGTTGGTCCAGAAATACGGCGTGAAGCGGGAGCCGCTGGACTTCTTCATGTCCCGCAGCAGCGTGGTGAAGTCGTCGCGGGTCCAGTGGGCCGGCGGGAAGTCCGCCCCCGCCCGGCGCAGCACCTGCCGGTTGAAGTACATGTCGGCCGCGTTGAACTCCACCGGCAGCTGGTAGAGACTGCCCTCGTACATCATCGACTCCACCAGCGACGGGTGGACGTCGGCGAAGTACTCCTTCAGCTCGGCCGCGTCCCGCCGCACCCACCGGTCCAGGGCCACGCCCAGCCGTTGCGCGAACAGCTGCACGCCCTCGGTGGCGACGTAGACGAGGTCGGGGGCGGTACCCGCCGCGACCTGGGTGAGGATCTTCGCGAAGAAGTCCGACCAGTCGACGGCCTGCACCGCGTTGACGCGGAGCTTGATGTCGGGGTGCAGCTCGCGGAAGCCCTCCTGGAGCGTGCGGATGGCCTCCGGCCCGTAGGCGGGGCCCAGCGTGGCGACGACCAGGGAGCCGTCGTCCCGGCCGGGGATGTCGGCTCCGGTGAGCCGGTCCCAGCTCGCGGCGGTACCGCCCAGCGCGGCGGCCCCCGCGCCGTAGGCGCCGTACCGCATGAGGGCGCGGCGGGTGAGGTGCGAGTCGGTCATCGTTGTGGGCCTAACTCGTGTTAGACGAGGGGTGATGCCCAGATGATGTGAGTGCCGCAGGGACCTGTCAAGGCGTGTGACCGCTTGACCTTTAACGAGTTAGGTCCGAGAGTCCTGGTCCCATGAGCCGCCGTTTCCGACGAGAGGAACGAGTGTGATGAGCGGGATCAGCAGGAGAGCGCTGTTCGCCGGTTCGGCCGTGGGTGCGGCCGGCGCGTTACTGCCCGCCGCGGCGGGCCCGGCCGCGGCCGGGCCCGGGAGGGCAGCCGCGAGCTACCGCGCCGCCTACCACTTCACCGTCCCCGAACAGTGGAAGAACGACCCGCAGCGCCCGGTCTGGATCGACGGCGCGTACCACTACTACTACCTCCACAACGCCGACTACCTCTCCGGCGCGGTCGGCACCGCCTGGCGCCTGGCCACCAGCACCGACCTGGTCTCCTTCACGGACCGGGGGATCGCCGTACCCAAGGACACCACCCCCAACGGCGACGTCTGGTCGGGCTCGGCGGTGGTCGACACGGACGACACGGCGGGCTTCGGGGCGGGCGCGGTCGTCGCCCTGGCCACGATGTCGCCGCACGACGGTCCGAGCGACCAGGCGCAGTACCTGTACTACTCCACCGACGGCGGCCGTTCCTTCACCCCGCACGGCACCGACCCGGTGCTGCCCAACCCCGGTGTGCGCGACTTCCGCGACCCCAAGGTGATCCGCGACGAGGAACGCGGCCGCTGGGTGATGACCCTCGCCGAGAACGACAAGGTGGGCTTCTACCACTCCGCCGACCTCAAGTCCTGGACGTACGTGAGCGGTTTCGTCAAAGGCGGCATCGGCGTGCTGGAGTGCCCCGACCTGTTCCGGATCCGCGCCGGGGACGGCACGGTGAAGTGGGTGCTCGGCGTGAGTGCCAACGGCAAGGCCGCCGGGCTGCCGAACACGTACGCGTACTGGACGGGCTCCTTCGACGGGAGCGCCTTCACCGCCGACGCGGCCGAACCACAGTGGCTCGACCGGGGCTGGGACTGGTACGGAGCCGTCACCTTCGACAAACGCGGCGCCGACGGCACGCTCGACGAGGAGACCCGCTACGCCATCGGCTGGCTGAACAACTGGGACTACGCCCAGATCACGCCCACCATCGACAGCGACGGCTTCAACGGCACCGACTCGATCGTCCGCGAGATCACGCTGAAGCGCGCGGCCGACGGCACCTACCACCTGGTGTCCCGGCCGGTCGCCGCGCTCGACCGGTACGTCTCGCGCACGGTACGGCTCGGCGACCTGGCGGTCGACGGCACCCGCGTCCTCGACTACCGGGGCACCGCTTATGAACTGACCTGCGAGATCACCTGGGACCAGCTCACGGGCGCGGGAATGCAACTGCGGCGCTCCCCGGACGGCGCCCGGCACATCGACGCCGGAGTCCACCGCGACTACGCCTACCTCAACCGCCGCCCCACCGTGTCCCCGGACATGTCGGGCCGATGGCAGGAGAGCCACAGCCCCTTCGACCCGGCCCGGCGCACGGTGACACTCCGCGCCCTGGTCGACCGCACATCGGTGGAACTGTTCCTGGACGACGGCCGGTACGTGCACTCGACGGCGGCGTTCCCGTACCTGGTCGACAACGGGCTGGCGCTGTTCACCATCGACGGGAGGGCGGTGTTCCGGAACACCACGATCCGGGAGTTCGAGGTGTGAGCGGTGCCGGTGCGGTGTCGCCCCGGGCGGAGATCACTGTCACGATCTTCGGGAAGGACGGACCACGCCCACGACCAGCGGAGCGCTCATGACGACGGACAGCCCGAGCACGGACGAGGCGGCGCGGAAGGCCGGGGTGGAGGTGAGGCCGGTCGCCGGGCACATCGGCGCCGAGATCGGTGGGGTCGACCTGGCGGCGGACCTCGACGACGCCGTGATCGCCGCGATCAGGGCGGCGGTGCTGCGGTGGAAGGTGGTGTTCTTCCGGGGCCAACGGCTGGACCACACCGGGCATGTGGAGTTCGCGCGCCGGTTCGGCGAGATCGTGGTGCTGCCGCGGCGGGGGAAGGCCTCGCCCCCTGACTTTCCCGAGATCGAGACGACCGCCGACCGTCTCGAACTGGGCGGGCGTTTCGGCATGGAGCACGACGAGTGGCTCCGGCGTCGCCGCCACACCCTGCTCCGCGGCTGGCACTGCGACCACGGCGCCCGCGTCGACCCGCCGGCCGCGACGATCCTGCGCGCCGAGACCGTACCGCCCTACGGCGGCGACACCACCTGGTCGAACCTGGCCGCGGCGTACGCCGGACTCTCCGCGCCGCTGCGGGAGTTCGTCGACGGACTGCGGGCCGAGCACCGGCTCGGCGTCGGCTACCAGCCCCGGCCCGGCGACGACGCGTACGTCCGGCACCTGCTGGACCGTCAGGTCGCCTCGCTGCACCCGCTGGTGCGCGTCCACCCGGAGACGGGGGAGCGGATCCTCTACGTCAACGGCTACTACGTCGAGCAGATCGCCGGCCTCTCCCGGCCCGAGAGCGGCGCGATCCTGGACCTGCTGCTGGAGCAGGCGGTCCGGCCCGAGTACACGGTCCGGTTCCGCTGGGAGCCGGGCAGCGTGGCGTTCTGGGACAACCGAGCCACCATGCACCTGGCCCCGGGCGACACCGCGCACCTCGACCACCCGCGGATCATGCACCGGGTGATGCTCGCGGGGGACGTGCCCGTCGGGGTCGACGGCAAGCCGTCGGAACCGATCACCGGGACGGCGCCCGGCCGTTGGTGAGTCGCGCCGGCGGGTGAGGGCGCGTCGGCCGGTGGTGAGTCGCGGGGGCTGGCGGGTGGGGTGCGTCGGCTGGTGGTGTGTCGTGGGGTCCGTCGGGTGGGGGGCGTCCGCCGGTGGCGAGTCGTGTGGGCCTGGCGGGCGGGGGTGGGCCCGCCAAGTGCTGTGTCGCGGGTCTGACGGGTGGGGCGCGTCGGCCTGGCGGGCGGGGGTGGGCCCGTCGGAGTTGGTGAGGTGTGTCGGTCCGGCGGGGCCCACGCTGCGACCGGCCGCCGGTGGCTCGTGCCGGTCCGGCGGGCCGGGACGGAGGTGTATCGCCTCGGCCCGCCGGACACTCTAGACGCCCGCTCGCCACCCCAGCGCCGGGCCGAGCCTCGTCGCCATGTCGGTGAGGATCTGTACGTAGTCCTCGTGCTCGAACGTGAACGGCAGCGCGAACGCCACCTCGTCCACCTCCCGGAACGCGGCATGTCCGTGCAGCCGCTCGGCGATCTCCGCCGAGGTGCCCACCAGGTCCGGGGCGAACAGCAGTCGGGCCGGGCCCTGGGGTTCGGTCGTGCGAGGGGTGCGCTTGGCGGCGTACTCCTCGTACCGGGCGCGCTGGTCGGGCGTGGCCGAGTCCGTGGGGATGACGACGAGGCCCTGCGAAACCCGGGCGGCCTCGCCGTCGGGGTGGGCGGCGCGGAAGGCGCGGATGTGGGAGAGCTGGATCTCCGCGAAGTCGTGAGGCCCGTCGGAGTCTTCGGCCTTCACGACGCTGCTGGTGAGGAGGTTCATGCCGTGCTCGCCCGCCCACCGGGCCGAGCGCAGGCTGCCACCGCCGTACCACATGCGGCGGCCCAGGCCGGGGGAGTGCGGCTGCACCCGCTGAGAGAAGACCTCGAAGCCTTCCCGCCCGCTGAAGTCCGTCGCCGACTTGCCCCGTACGAAGTCCAGCATCCGCTCCACCCGCCCGTGGCCGAAGTCCTCGGCCTCGGCCGTGTCCGGGTAGAGCGCGCCCTTGACCTGGTCGAAATGCATCGGCGGGCCCACACTGACGCCCGGGTTGAGCCGGCCACCGGACAGCAGGTCGACGGTGGCCAGGTCCTCGGCCAGCCGCAGCGGGTTCTCCCAGCCGAGCGGGATGACCGCCGTGCCGAGTTCGATGCGGCGGGTGCGCTGGGAGGCCGCGGACAGGACCGCGACGGGGGAGGAGATGCCGTACTGGAGATGGCGGTGGCGTACCCAGGCGCTGTCGAAACCGAGCCGCTCGCCCAGCTCGATGATCTCCAGTGTGGACTCGTGGCCACGGCGTGGGTCCGCCTCGTCGAACAGCCCGATGGTCAGGAAACCCAGCTTGCGCAGCGGTCGCGAGGTCGGTGGCACGGACCCTCCATCATTGAACGTTCAATGGGTGCACGTCTGCCAACCCCGCGATGGCCCGCCCTGTTCCCGCCGCCCCGGGTCAGCTCAGCGGGATCGTCACCTCGTCCTCGACCGGCGGGGATATCTCCTGGGCGCGGTCGCCGGTGGCCGCGTAGCAGCGCAGGCGGACCGCGTCCGGGGAGACGTCCAGGCGCAGGAAGCACTTGAAGAACGGCGGGCTGTAGGTCGCCGAGCTCGGCGAGAACAGCGACGTGTAGATCTTCCGTACGGGCAGCCGGAACCGCTTGGCCTTGTCGGGCCGACGGCCGGTGCCGAGCAGCCCGGCGACCAGGCGGACGCGCCGGGTGACACGGGCCGAGGCACCCGGGGCGCGGGCCGGCCGGATGCCCAGGCGCTCGGCGATCACGGCCGTCGCCTCGGCCTCGGTGAGCGTGAAGAAGCGGCGCATGCGCAGCCGGTGGCCGTAGAGCCGGCTGTAGAAGGCGAGGGAGTCACCGCGCAGCGGATAGCAGCGGAAGTCCTGCTCGGTGACGTCCGCGACGGAGACGCGGGGGATGGTGTGGGTGGCGTGCATGAACGCCCCGCCGCCGCCAGCGACCACGTACTGGAGGGTGCGTCCGTCGTCCAGCCGGACGGGGTAGCGCTGGTAGTTGTGGATGTCGCCGCCGATCGCCGCCACATAGTGGTGCGCCGGGTCGCGGACGATGTCGTCGACCGTGCCGCCCCCTTCGATGGCGCACGGCTCGTGCCTGCCGTCCACGTACAGGGGCGAGCCGGTGACCAGGATCTTCGGGCGGGGCCCCTGGGAGACCTCGCGCAGCCAGGCGCCCTGCTCGGCGTCGAGGGTGCCCAGCAGACCCGTGTCGATGCCGATGATCCGCACCGGTCCGGCGTCGATCGCCCAGTACGGGCCCGGCTGGACGGCCTGCTGGGCAGGGGCGGAGCGCAACTTGCGGGCCTCGGCCAGGTGTTGCCCGTCGTCCGGACGCGCCTTGTGCCACAGCAGGGACCGCAGCCAGGCCCGGCTGAGGGGACGCGGCCGGGGTTCGGGCGGCAGCGGCGGGGCGTCGTCGCAGAAGACGCGCATGAAGCCGCCGAGGTCCTCGTACCAGTCGTGGTTGCCGGGTATCGCGTAGATGGGCGCCTGGTAGTCCTGGTACGGGCGGAAGAACTTGGTGTCGTAGTCGTCCGCGCTGCCCACCGGGTAGATCACGTCGCTGGCCAGTACGGCGAAGCTGGTGTCCTGACCGGTCTTCAGGAAGCCCGGCACGACGGCGTACTGGGGGTCGTCGCCCTCGCCGGTGTCGCCGATGACGAGGAAGGAGAACCGGTCCGGCTCCTCGCGCCGGATCACCTTGTCGGCCGGTGCGCCGGTGGCCTCGCGCTGCGCCACCCACCGGCCGCGTATTCGGCCGGTGGGGTCGCCGAACCAGGAGGCCAGCACGCCGTTGCGGGCGGCCCACAGCGTCTTCGGGTTCAGCCAGGAGATCTTCTCGACCCGCTGCGGCATCAACTGCTGGTACGCGCCGCGTTCGGTGCTGTTCCAGCCTGCGCCTTCGGCGGTATCGCGTGAGGAGTCAGACACCGATGCACCGTAACAATCGATCCGGAGGCCGTCCGTGGCGGGTTGCTCAGCGCTTGCGGATGGGCCAGCTCGCTGCTTGCCGCGAACCGCCCTGCGACGCGGCGGAGTTGGCGGCCGAGCCCCTGGCGGAGGTGTCCGGATGCGATCTGGAGGGCCGTTCGCCCACCACCAGCAGCGGATCGAACATCACCACGACCCCGGCCAGCAGCAGGAAGACGACGGGCCCCAGCAGCATCGGCAGCAGCAGCGACATGGGCGAGTCGCCCGCCCACGTCCCGTTGGCCGTGTCGTGCACATGGACGCTGACGGCGGCCATGCCCGTGTAGTGCATCCCGGACACCGCCACCCCCATCACCAGGCTCGCCCCGAGGCTCATCAGCAGGTTGCGGATCGTGACGGCCGACCACAGGGCGGCGGTCGCGGCGGCGATGGCGATCAGCACGGACAGCGCGACACCGAGCGGGTCGTAGCCGACGTCGCCGTTCAGCCGCATCGCCGCCATGCCCAGATAGTGCATCGTCGCGACGCCCAGGCCCGTGACGGTCCCCGCGACCGCCAGGACCGTGCGGCCCGTGCCGCGGTAGCCGACGATGAACACGCCGATGCCGACCACGACAACGGCCACGACGAGACTGAGCACCGTCGTGGCCGCGTCGTAGCGGATCCGGGTCTCCTCCACGTGGAAGCCGATCATGGCGATGAAGTGCATCGTCCAGATGCCGCACCCGATGGAGGCAGCGCCTAACGCCAGCCAGCCGGGCTTCCAGGATCGTGTGTCGAGCAGCGAGCGCACGATGCACCGCAGCCCCAGTGCCCCGCCCAGGCAAGCCATCAGATAGGCCGCAACCGGGGTCACCGCACCGTAGCGGAACCCGTCGACCGTGCCGTCCATGAGCCAACTCCCCCCAGAGTCTTGGCTGGTGTGGAGGCAAGGTCTACGGGCAGTGGACACGTGAAAGCAAGCCCTTACCGTCGGTAGATCGACAACTTCCGTTCATCGAGAGTCGACTTCGGTCAGAATGTGCGCTTCAGGAGGTCGAGCAGGGCCGCCCAGTGCCGCTCGTCGCCCTCCTGGTGGTACGACGCCGTGTCGGACTGCGTGAAGCCGTGGGGCGCGCCCGGGTACACCTCGCAGCGGTGGCGGACGCCCGCCGCCGTCAGGGCCTCCTCCAGGCGCTCGATCTGCTCCGGCGGCAGCGAGGGGTCCTGGTCGGCGTGGCCGAAGTACAGCTCGGCGGTGATCGCGCCGGCCACCAGGTGCGGGCTGTCCGGCGTGTCCGTCGCCAGCCGCCCGCCGTGGAAGCCGGCCGCGGCCGCGACCCGCTCCGGGAAGGTGCCGGCGGTCAGCAGCGAGAGGCGGGCGCCCATGCAGTAGCCGGTCAGCGCGACCGGGCCGTCGGCCACCGCGGGAGACTCGGCCAGCCAGCCCAGGTAGGCGGCGGCGTCCCGCATCGCGACGTCCGGAGTCAGGGTCCGCATGACCGGCATGATGCGCTCGAATATCTCCGGACGCGCCCCCGGATCGATGAACTCGGGCAGATCGAACAGCGGGGCGCGGCCGTGCCGGTAGAACACGTTCGGCACCAGCACCGCGTAGCCCTCACCGGCCAGCCGGTCGGCCATGGACCGCAGCCGCGGACGCAGGCCGAAGGCGTCCATGTAGAGCAGGACCGCCGGATGGGCGGCCCCGTCGTCGGGACGGGCCAGATACGCGTCGGCGGTGCCGTCCTCGGTGGGGATGTCGACGGCGTTTCCCTGTACGGCGGTCATGGCTGGGCTGCCTCTCTGCGGGGGTGTCGGAGCTGCGGGGTCCCGGACCCGCGAGGTGACGGACCCGCGGGATCCCGGCCGGGGACCCGTCCGCGTGACCGGGCGGATCACGGGCATCGTGACACGCGCTTTCCCGGGGCATTTCGCCCACCCCCCCCCGCACACGGTTGAACCATGAACGGCCCTTGGCGTGCCCTTTAGGGGTCCTTTCACTATGAGCGCCCGGGTCGCGCGGCCTGGCACCGCACCTCGCCGCGTTGCCGAAACGCCCACGTGGCTCCGCCACGCAGACGCTCCGGCGCCTTGCGATGCACGGCTCCAGACCACGCGCCCTGATCGGACGCTCATAGTGAAAGGACCCCTTACTCGAACCGCGAGGTGTCGCCCGCGCCGTGCCGTACGATCTCCGCCTCCCCGCCGGAGAAGTCGATGACCGTCGTCGGCTCGGTGCCGCAGTCGCCGGAGTCGACCACCCCGTCCAGGACGTGGTCGAGCTCGTCCTTGATCTCCCAGCCCTGCGTCATCGGCTCCTCCTCGCCGGGCAGCAGCAGCGTGCTGGACAGCAGCGGCTCACCGAGCTCGGCGAGCAGGGCCTGGGTGACGACATGGTCCGGGATCCGGACGCCGACCGTCTTCTTCTTGGGGTGCTGCAGCATGCGCGGCACCTCCTTCGTCGCGGGCAGGATGAACGTGTAACTGCCGGGCGTCGACGCCTTGATCGCGCGGAACACGTCCTTGTCTACCCGTACGAACTGGCCGAGCTGCGCGAAGTCCTGGCACACGAGGGTGAAGTGGTGCCGGTCGTCCAGCTTGCGGATCGCCCGGATCCGGTCGATGCCGTCACGGCTGCCCAGGCGGCAGCCCAGTGCGTAACAGGAGTCCGTGGGGTAGGCGACAAGAGCGTCCGCGCGGATGCTGTCGGCGATCTGGCCGATGGTGCGCGGCTGGGGGTTGTCGGGGTGCACGTCGTAGTACTTCGCCATCTGCCGAGCTTATGCCGCCCGCGCGGGTCGGTGGCGCAGGGGCGGGTCTCGTCCCGGGATGAGTGCGTGGGACACGTGAGGTAACGTCCCCGACCGGTGCGCCGGAGGCGGTGCGAGGAGCGAGGGGAAGGCCCAGGTGGCTGGCCGAGAGGACGGGAACCGGCAGCAGGAGACGCCGGCCGGCGCGGGTCCGGCGTGGGCGGAGGAACTGCTCGAGCATCTGCGCCCCGCGGGACGCGACGTCCGCAGAGTCGTCGCCTGGCTCTCCGGCGCCGTGCGCGGATCGGTGGCCCTGCAGGACGCCGCCGGGAATCTCATCGCCGGGAACCGGCTGCCGCTGGACGAGGACCTCGTCACGGACATCACCGCGGGCCGGATCGCCTCCGCCGCCTGGGAGAGCCGGGAGCGCCACCTGCGCCTGGTCCGGGTGGAACACCCCTCCCACGCGTGCGTGCTGGCCGTCTCCCGCGAGACCCCCTTCGACCGGCGGGCCTCCGACGTGGTCACGCACACCGCCCAGGTGATCGAGCTCCTGCTGACGGCGCGCGAGTCGACCGCGGCAGGACACCGGCTCCGGCGGGCCACCTCCGACCTGCGCCTGGCCATCCTGCAGCTGCTCATGGTCGAGGACACCGTCGCCGCCCGCCGCGTCGCCGCCGGGCTCTGGCCCGGACTGCTCGACGCCGACACCGCGTGCGTGTACGTGGTCGAGTCCGGCCCCGCCGTACGCGACCGCGTCGCCGAGGAGTGCCTCGACAGCACCGGGGAGGAAGCCCTGGTCGTGCGCTGCCCGGCCATGGACGGGCACGTGATCGTCGTCAGCCCCCGTGACGCCACCCGCGAGGCCTTGCGATCACTGGTGGGACGGCACCCGGACCTCTTCCTCGGCGGCAGCGTCCGGCAGAGCCTGGCCCGGACCGCCACCGCGTACGGACAGGCCGTCAGCGCCCTCGCGGTCGCCCACTTCCGGCCCGACAAGACGGCCGTGTACGCCGAGCGCACCCACCCGGAACGCCTGATGGACCCGGTGGCGCTGCGCGACTGGACGTCCCATGTGCTGCGCCCGCTCGACACCCTGCCGCACCACACCCGCGCCGAACTGCTCGCCACCAACCGTCTCGGCCTGGAGTTCACCGCCGTCAACGCCGCCAAGGTCCTCGGCGTCAGCCGCAACACCGTCCGCGCCCGCATGGAACGCGTCGAGGGCCTGCTCGGCACGGACTTCGCCGACCTCACGGTCCGGGCAGTCGTCCACCTGGCGCTCAACACCCGGATAGGCCTGCCCGACGCGCATCCGGCGAGCGACACCGGCAACCCCGGACTCCGGCTCTGCGACCTGCTGTCCGGGCCCGCTGTGCGCGCCTGGGCACAGGACCTGCTGGGCCGGCTGGACGCGGACGCCAGGAACCCGCGCCGGACCCTGCGCACCTGGATCGCCGCCGGCGGCAACGCCGAACGGGCCGCGCAGACCCTGGGCGTGCACGCGCAGACCGTGCGCGAGCACGTCCGCAGCGCCGAACCCGTCCTGGAACGCCAGCTGCTGGCCGCCGGCACCGACCTGTACGAGGTGGTGCTCGCGCACCTGGCCGTAGGCGACCTCGACCTGCCGGTTTTCCACCGCCGCGACTGACCTCTTTGCCTCAGGGGCAACCGGTTGGCCGGATGCAGGCGGGACGAAAGCGGGCCAACCGGACTCAGCTGTGCACGGGTGAGCCTTGTTGAGCGCGCAACGGGCATCGACGCGGTTCACAAGGCCTCTGCCATGGACGTAAGTTCAACGCACCGCGGGGGCACGACCGGAACGGGGGACCGGTCGCGCTCCCGCGAGCTGTCCGTCGGCCGCCTCAGCCCCGCAGCCGCACCGGGATCTCCTGCCAGCCGAAGGCGATGAAGGACGGCACCTGCCGCAGGCCTTCGCCACCGGTGGCCAGGCTCAGGTCGGGGAAGCGGTCGAACAGGGCAGGCAGCGCGGTGAGCGCCTCCAGACGGGCCAGAGGGGCGCCGATGCACCGGTGGACCCCGATCCCGAACGCCAGATGGTCGTCGGCGGCGCGTGTGGCGTCGAAGTGGTCGGCGTCCGCACCGTAGTGCTCGGGGTCGAGGCCCGCGGCGGCGTACGTCGTGATGATGGCGTCGCCGGCCGGGACCGTGACATCACCGACGGTGAGGTCGGTGACGGCGAACCGGAGCGGCAGCGAGGCGATCGACGGGTGCGCGCGCAGCGTCTCGTCGACGACGGCGTCCCAGCCGATCTCCCCCGACCGCACGGCGGCCAGCTGCTCGGGGCGACGGAGCAGGGCCACGGCCGCGTTGCCTATCAGATTGACGGTGGTCTCGAAGCCGGCCCCGATGACCAGCAGCAGCGTGTACAGCAGCTCCTCGTCGCTGAGCCGGTCGCCGTCCTCGTCCCGGACCCGGATCAGCTCGGTGGCCATGTCGTCGCCAGGGTGCGCGGCCTTGTGCGCGATCAGCGCGGGCAGCACCGTGCCGATCTGCCGCTGGACGGACGCGGCGTGCTCCGGGCTCGGGTCGGTGGTGTCCATGATGGCCGCGATCATCCGGGCGGTGTCCTCCCACAACTCGTCCGGGACACCGAACAGTTCGCAGATCAGCCGCATCGGCAGCGGATGGGCGAACCCCTCCTTGATGTCCACGACCTCGTCGCCGACGGCGTCGAGCGCGTC
Source organism: Streptomyces sp. NPDC057099 (assembly GCF_042671245.1). Classification (NCBI taxonomy): domain Bacteria; kingdom Bacillati; phylum Actinomycetota; class Actinomycetes; order Kitasatosporales; family Streptomycetaceae; genus Streptomyces; species Streptomyces sp. NPDC057099. The sequence goes on along the minus strand of NZ_JBHUTX010000040.1, from coordinate 33,801 downwards.
CAGCAGCTCCGCCGTGATCGCCTCCACCCGGGGCCGCATCGCCTCGGTGCGCCGGTGCGTGAAGCTGGGCGCCACCAGCTTGCGCAGCCGTGTGTGGTCCGCGCCGTAGGTGGAGAGCATGTTGACCACGCCCACCCAGCCCAGGATCCAGCCCCAGGACGGGTGCTCGCCGACCTCGGGCCACAGCCGCCAGTGCAGCCGCGGGTCCCTGCTCACCCGCGGATCGAGGATGAGCTCCTTCAGCGTGTCGTAGCGCGTGGGCGCCCAGGCGGGGATGCCGCCGGGCAGCTCCACGGGCACGATCGGGCCGAGGGAGCGCAGCCGGGCGCTCTCGCCCGCTATGTCGGCGCCGAACGGGTCGAGAGCGATGCGGTCGGTCACGGTCACGGTCGTCCTCCTGGACGGTCGGGGGAGCGGGGGCTGAAACGGACGGGCAGTTCCGTCAGCGAGCGGTGGAAGGGACCGGGACGCCAGGTGAGGCGCTCACGGGGCAGCACGGGTTCGAGGTCGGGCAGCCACTGGGTGAGCCGTTCGATCGCCTCGGTGGCGATGAGCAGGGTGTGCTGCTTCACCGGGCAGGCGTGCGGGCCCGCCGACCAGGACAGATGGGAGGCGTCCCCCGAGTGGCGGTCCGCGCCGCGCTCCTGCTCGGCGGCCTGCGCCAGCGCCCCGTAGGAGATCACCACCGGCACCGCCGCCCTGATCCATACGCCGTGGAAGGTCACGGCCGTACGGGCGTAGTGGATGCCGTAGTTGGCGAGCGGCGTCTCGTGGTGCAGCACCTCCAGCACCGCGTCCGTCACGGGACGGGCGCCGCTGGTGAGCGTCGAGTAGTAGGCCGGGTTCCCGAGGATCCTGGACAGCGCGTTGGACACCAGGTTGGCCGTCGGCTCGTGCCCCGCGCCGAGCGTGAGGAAGACCTGCCAGGTGACCTCCTCGGGGGTCAGCCCCGCCGGATGGTCCAGCAGCCAGCTCGGCAGGTCGTCGCCGCGCCGCTCCGTCTTGGCGGCGATCAGCTCCAGCACGTACCCGCCGAACTCGGCCTCGCCCTCCGCCGCCTGCGCGCCGCCCTCGATCAGCTTGCCGAGGGCGGAGTCGAGCCGGTCGCTCGCGCTGTCCGGCAGCCCGAACAGGCTGTTGAACACCAGCGCCATCAGCGGCCTGGTGAACTCGCCGACCAGGTCGGCCTCGCCCCGCGGCCCGAACCGGCCCACCAGCAGGTGCACCGCCCGGTGGATCCGGGCCCGCAGGTCGTGCGGCTCCACCAGGTCGAAGGCGTCGATCAGCGTGGTGCGGTAGCGGAGGTGGGCGGCGCCGTCGGCGAACAGGGTGTTGGGCCGCCAGCGCATCATCCCGAGCACCGGCGAGTCGTCGGGGACGGTCGCCTCCCACGGCCGGGGATCGTGCGAGAACGTCTTCGTGTCGTGCAGCAGGTCCAGCGCCGCCCGCCGGTCCGTGACGACGTACGCCGCCACACCGGGCGCGAGTTCCGCCCAGCCGACCGGGCCGTGGGCGCGCAGGGCCGCGTAGTAGGGGGAGGGGTCGCGGGCGAAGCCGTCCTCCCACAGGCGTACGGGCGACGCGAGGGAGAAGGCCTGCTCGGCGGGGGACGGATGTGTCACCGGTGCTCCGCGGGTCGGTGGTCGATCAGGTGCTGGACCAGGGCGAGCAGGGAGTCGATCGAGGAGTCCGCCTCCCGCGCGTCGCAGGTCACCATCGGGGTCGTCGGCTCCAGGTCCAGGGCGGCACGCAACTGCTCGGGCGTGTGGTGGCGGGGCGCGTCCGGGAAGGTGTTGAAGGCCACCGCGTACGGCAGCCCGGTCTCCTCCACCAGCCCGAGCACGTCGAACGAGGCGTCGATCCGGCGGGCGTCGACCAGGACGAGCGCGCCGAGCGCCCCGTAGGAGATGTCGTCCCACAGCGGCCGGAACCGCTCCTGGCCGGGCGTGCCGAACAGGTACAGCACGATCCCGCCCGGCAGGCTGATCCGGCCGAAGTCGATGGCGACCGTGGTGGTCGACTTGTCCCGCACTCCGGCGAGATCGTCCACAGCCACGGACGCCTCGGTGAGCTGCTCCTCCGTGTGCAGCGGACGGATCTCGGAGACGGAGCCGATCAGGGTGGTCTTGCCCACCCCGAAGGGCCCGGTGACCAGGATCTTCACCAGGTCGCGCGCGGTGTCGGGAAGGTGGATGTCCGTGCCGCCGGGCTGGGCGTCAACGGTGCTTGAGGTCGCGGAGGCCATCGGCCACTCTCTTCAGCAGGTCGGGGTCGAAGCGTCGGGCGGGCGGGATGGGCGCGCGGGCCAGTGCCAGGTCGCGGTCGACGAGGCCGGCGGCCAGCACCAGCACGGCGGAGACCGGCAGCCGCAGCAGGGCGGCGGCCTCCACGACCGTCAGCGACCCGTACTCCAGCTCTTCCAGGAGGGCCGCCTGGGCGGCGGGCAGATCGGGGGGAGCCGGCTCACCGCTGCCGGTGAGCACGGACAGCCGCTCCAGATGGGCACGGCTGGGCCGCGCCACCCCGCCGGTCGACAGGTACGCGGGAACCAGGGGACGGCCGCCTCTGCGGCCGGTCATGCCGGCGTGCCGCCGTCGGCCCCTCGGGGCCCGGCGGCCATCGCCTTCTCGCCCAGCCGGGCGACCTGCGAGTGCACCCGGTGGGCGAGCAGGTCGAGACGCACCTCGGGATCGCCGTACGCGGCCACGCAGGTGCCGTGGTCCGTCGGCACGATGAGCACATAGCCGTGGTCCGACTCGATGACGACCTGCCGTATCTCGGCCCGGTCGGTGTCGGCGAACGCCGCCGCCGCGGTACGGCAGGCGCCCTGCACGGTGCTGGTGATGGCGGCGACCCGCTCGGCCGACGGCTGCGACAGCGCGTCGGTGTAGCCCGTCACGAGCCCGTCCCGGGTGAGCAGGACGGCCGCCACGACGTGCGGCACCTCCAGGACCGGTTCGAGCACCCATGCCGTGTCCCCCGCTGCGCGGCTGGTCATCGAGCCGTTCCCCCTTCGTGGTCGTTCCGGTCGTGATCGGTGTCGTCGGACGCCGTGTCGGCCGTGGTCGCGGCCGGGGCACCCTCAGATACGGCTGGAAAGGCGCCGGTGTTCGGCCTGGCGGCGGCGGAACGTCCGGCCGCCGTGCCGGACTGGAGCGCGCCGAGGGCGGCGGCGGACTCCTCGGGGCGCCGGGGCCTGCGCTGCGGCCCGGGAGCCGGAGCGGACGCGGAGCCCTGGGAGTCCGACGACGGCGTGGCCCGGCTGCGGCGACGGCGCTGGGGGAGGCCGCCGCTGTCACGGGGGCTGTGATGGCCCGGGGCCGGGGCTGCGGCCCGGCCGTCCTGGTCCGTGCCGTAGCCGTGCTCGTGGGACGAGGCGGTGGGGGCCGGCGCGGCCGGCGCGGGCCTCTCGGGTCCGGTGGTCGGCTCGGGCGTCTGGGGCCCGGTGGTCGGTTCAGGGGGCTGGGGCCCGTTGGTCGGCTCGGACTCGCAGGACCCGAGGGGCTCGTCTGCCTGGTGAGGCCCAGTGGACGCGTGGGGCCGGTCAAGCGCGGTGGCCGGGGCGGGTGCGGCCCTGCGGGGCCCGGCGGGCCGGTCGGGCCCGTCGGACGCGGGGGCCGAGGCCGGTTCGGTTCCGCCGGACCAGGCGGGCGCGGGCGCGGGCGCGCCCGGCTCCGTGCCGCGGGGCGAGGCGGAGTCGCCCGCCGTGTCCCGCACGGTCTCCTTGCGGGTGGAGCGCGGGGCGCTGGCCGCCGGGGGCAGTTCCTCGGGGTCGATCCTGGTCAGCAGATGGCGGTCGATCCGCAGCACCGCCCGCACACCGCCGTACGGCGACGGGGAGGACAGGTCGACGCTCAGATCGAACTGCCGGGTCAGCCGGCCGATCGCGGCGAGTCCCATGCGCGGCGGGTCGCCGAGCTCGGTGAGCAGGATCGGTTCGCAACTGCCCACCATGCGCTGGGCCCGGGCGCGTTCGTCCTGCGTCATGCCCAGCCCGGCGTCGTCCACGGTGACACAGGCACCGTGGTGGACGGCCTCGAGATTGACCACGATGCCGGTGTCGGGCGCGGAGTGCCGCAGCGCGTTGTCGAGCAGTTCGGCGACGATGATGGCGACCGGCTCGACGGCGTGGGACACCAGGGCGGTGCCGGCCGCCAGGTGGTTGTGGATCCGGACGCGCTGGTAGCCCGCGAGCCGGGCCTGACCGCCCGTCACCGCGTCCACGAGGTGGGACTCCTCCCGGGCGAGCCCGACCCAGGCCCCGCACACCACCGCGGCGATCTGCGCGCGGCGCAGCGACTGCTCGTTCTCGTGGTCCAGTTCGAACAGGGTCTGCGCCAGCTCGGGGTCGTCGTAGCGCTGTTGGAGACCGCGCAGGGCGTCCTGCAGCCGGTACAGCGCCGCCTGGATCTCCCGGGTCGCCCCGCGCATCCCGGCCTGTGCGGCGGCGTCGATCCGGGTGCGCTGCGCGGCGAGTTCGGCGTGCAGTCCCTTCAGCACCTGCTCCAGCGCGAATCCCAGGGGCGAACCGGCGAGCTGCGGGCTCAGCGGGCCGGGCACGGTGACGTGGGGATGCGCGACCTGCCGGGCGGCGGAGGGCAGGCGCCGCGCCGCCAGATGCTCGACCTCGGCCGTGAACGCCCGTGAGGTGCCGTCGAGTTGCGCCCGCAGCGCGGCCGTTTTCGCGCGCTGGGCGGCCAGTTGCCGCCGGGAGCGCAGCAGCCCGCCGCCGAGGGCGAACGCGGACAGTGTGCCGAGGGCGAGACCACCGACGGCCAGGTCCGGTAGTTCGATCATCGAAGCGATTCCAGGGGGAGTGGTCAGGGCGAAGTCCGAGGTGCTCTGGCGAGCCACCCGCAGCACAGTACACACCGTCATCGACTGATCTCGCACGGTGGAGCGCCACTTCGTTCCGAAAGTGATCGCCGTCTGTTCGCATCTGAGGTAACTGTCGGGATTGCCATGCGGAGGAGATTGTCAGTGGCGGATGCCACGATGCCGACCGCTCACCATTCCATCCCTTGCGAGGAGGAGCTGATCGTGCGCAGGCCGGTCGAGGGAGAGGTATTCGTGCACTATGGCCAGATCTACGTCGAGAGCGATCCGGACGGCTACGGGCCGAGCCTCGACGAGGCGTTCGCGGGGCAGAGCTCGGGGCTGTGCGGGGCGGCGTCGCCGGGCTCCCTGCACCTGAGCACCGGCCTGCACACCGGCGATGTCGGCTTCACTGTCGAGGTGTGTGAGGGGGCCCCGCCGCTGGATCCGGTCTGGGAAGACGTGGTGGAGGTGTCCTTCCGCCCCGTGTCGCGGGACAGCGCGCTCGTGCAGTGGGCGGGCGAGGACTCCTGGCCGCTCGGCCTGGAGGAGACCGACTACCGGGTGCGGTACTGCGCCCTGGGCATGGACCGGGCGGGCGAGAAGGACACCCGGACGGACGACGAGCCCCAACTGGACCGCTACCTCCTGCAGTTCTGGCCCGCCCCGCCCGAGCCGGACCGCGTCGTGAAGCAGACCTCGCTGAACGCCGCCCACTGGCACCGCTACGCCCGTGAACTGCCGCCGCCTCCCACCCCGGCCGAACGCGCCGAAGCCGAGCGCCAGGAGCGCCTCGCCGAGGAGGCGGCGGAACGGGAGCGGCTGCTCGCCCGCGAACGCTGGGAGTGGGGCGGACAGTCGCCCAGTCAGGCCCTGCGCGAGGTCGGCGGCAACGTCCGCGGCCTCCGCCCGTTCGACCACGCCCTGCTCCACGCCCTCGACGCCTCCGGTTCCGCCACCCAGCGCGCGGTGGCCCTGCTCGCCGCCCGCCGTGCCTGTGAGGCGGCCGGTCTCGCCTCCCTCGGCTGGGTCACCGACGCGCTCACGGCCCTGGCCGAGAGCCGCCCGCTGCCCCCGCCCTTCGACGACGACGCCCGCATGTGGCAGACCTTGGCCACCGACCCGCACGTCCCGGACCGCACCGTCGGCCGTGCCGTCCCGCCCGAGCGGCCCCCCTTCCGGCCGTCCCTGTCCCCGGGCGACCGCGGCCTGCACCCCCAGGAGGTCGCACAGGCCGTGGTCGGCCCGGCGGCCGCCGTGGCGAGAAGGGCGGCCGCCGAGGCGGAATCACCGACCACCACGGTGAGTCCGCCGGCCCCCGACTCCACTCACTGCACCCTGATGATCAGCTTCGGCCCGCCGGACCCGTCCCTGCGCGTCTCGCAGCCCCACGCGGCCCTCCCCGCGATCATCGGCGCCGCCGAACCCGACCCGCTCCAGGCGGCTTTCGACGCGTTGTACGCGGCCGTGGTCACATACGGAGAGGACCACCCGGCCCTCCTCGCGGAGGTCTGGTCCGCGGTCGAGGGGCGACGCTCGTAGCCCGGCCCCCGACCGCGCCCCGGTTCACGCACTGACCATCCGTCCCCCAAGCCCGGGCAACGCGCTGGGCATGCGGGGACATGGCCGGTCAGGTCTTGGCCAACCGCACCCCGTGCCTTGGTCGCGAAGGTGTGGCGCAAGACCGCGTTCATCCTCAACTACGACGAGAACGACGGCCTGTTCGATCACGTGGTCTCGCCGACCCCGGCCGCCGGCACGGCGGACGGGTTCGTCCAGGGGCTGCCGATCGGCGGCGGCTTCCGTGTCCCCGCCGTCATCGTCTCGCCGTGGACCGTCGGCGGCTGGGTCGCCTCCGAGCCCTTCGACCACACCTCCGCGCTGCGGTTCCTGGAGCGGTTCACCGGAGTCGAGGAGCCAACGTCAGCGACTGGCGGCGGGAGACCTTCGGCGACCTGACCTCCGCCTTCCGCTTCTCGCACGCCCGGCCGCGTCCGCCGCGTCTGCCCGACGACACCGCCGAGCAGCTGCGGAAGGCCCAGCAGGAGGTCGCGACCCTGCCCGAGCCGACGCTGCCGGGAGCCGACCAGCGCTTCCCGCGCCAGGAGAGGGGCCGCCGCCCGCACGTGTGACGCCCGGCCCGCCCCGCCCGCTCCACGGCACGACGTGACCCGCCGACAGGTCACCCCGCCAGGGCGCCACGGGCCACCGAGAGGGCCTGTTCCGCGTAACTCCGGCCGAACAGCGCGGCGTGCACCAGCAGCGGGAACAGCTGGTGCACGCCGACTCGGTCCGCCCAACCTTCGGCGAGCGGCGCCTGCTCCTGGTAGCCCTCCAGTACCGCCTCCAGGTGGGGACAGCCGAAGAGACGCAGCATCGCCAGGTCGGTCTCGCGGTGCCCGCCGTGCGCGGCCGGGTCGATCAGCCACACCTGCCCGTCGGACCCCCACAGCACGTTGCCGTTCCACAGGTCGCCGTGCAGCCGGGCGGGCGGCTCGGCCGGCCCCGCCAGCCCGGGCAGTCGCTCGCACAGCCGCTCCACGACGGTCGCCTCACCGGGACGGACGGTGCCCTGGTCGACGGCGCGCCGCAGATAGGGCAGGACACGATGCCCGGCGTACCAGCGCGGCCAGTCGGTGCCGGGCTCGTTGCGCATCGGGGCGAGCCCGATGTACGCGTCGGCGGGACCGTCCGGTGGCGACGCGCCGAACGCCGGCGCCCCGGCGGCGTGCAGGACCGCCAGGTCACGGCCGAAACGGACCGCCGCCTCGCGGCTCGCCCGCCCCTGCGGAACCCGGTCGATGACCAGCCAGCTCCCGTCGTGGCCGTGCACGCCCGGCACCCGCACCGCCCCGGCACCGGCCAGCCAGCGCAGCCCGGCCGCCTCCGCCCGGGTCGCCCCCGGATCGTCGGCACGCTTGACGACCACCACCCGCCCGTCGTCGAGGGTGACCTCCGCGAGGGCCCCGGACAGGGGCCGTTCGCCGGTGACCACCCGTCCGGTGAGCCGGGCGGCGGCGTCCGTACGGGCGGTCATACGTGGTCCTCCTCGGCTCCGCGGCTGATCTGCGACCAGCGTACGGTCGTGGCCGAGTCGCTCAGCTCCCGGAACCGCAGTCGACGTCGAGGAGCTGGATCGGCCGCGTCGCGTCCAGGTCGACATAGGCCGTGAAGTCGGCCTTGCCGGACCCGCCGTTCCAGTACGTGCTCACGGTCGCCCAGCCGACCCGTGCGGACTGGGCCGTGGTGACCGGGCCGATGTCGATGGACGCCGGGACGTTCTGGGCGCACAGCAGGACGTCGAACTCCGGGTTGTCGGCGACCTTCTCCTTGAGCTGCGGCGAGATGCCGTACTTGCGGGCGAAGTCGCCGGGGCCGTGCTCGCCGTAGAAGTCCTCGAGGAAGGTGTGGATCTCCTCGGCGGTGTACCGGCCGTTGCCGTCGACGGCGGACGCGGCGGCGGCCGGGACCGCGGCGGCGGCGATGCCGAGAGCGGCGACACAGCCGACGGCGTAGGCGCGCCAGCGGGCCGGACGCGCGGTGGTGCGGATCATTCTGGATACCCCCGTTGTGGTCTGTTGCGGCAGTTCGTTATTTCTTTTCTTGTCTTGGTCGCAGGAGTAGACCTGCCCCGGCCGCCCGCCGTTGTGCTCGGCTCGACGGCCGTTTCGATTCCGGGACATTCGCCACGCGCCGGTCACGCGGGACGGTGAAATCCCGTCGCCCACCGACAGAACCGGCCGCCGCCGGGGGAGCAGTCGGGCATGACGACTTCACCGTTCCAGCGCACCATCGCCCTGCCCGCCCCCGTGTGCGAACAGGCCGCACAGCACCTGGAGCAGGCCGCGCAACGGGCCATCGACGGAGCCGCGATCCCCCTGAAGGCGTTCCGCGCGGCCGCCGACAGCGACTTCACCCTCCCCGTCCCGGTCGTCGAGCAGGCGGCGGCCTGTCTGCTGGTCCTGGCCACCGAGACCGCCCAGACCGTACGCCCCTCGGCCCTGCGCGCCACCATCAGCGTCGCGCTGCGGCTGCGCGACGCCGTGGATCTGACGCATCAGCCCGCCCTCAGCAGCAGGTTCTGGTGACGTGGGGCCGATTCTCCGGAGAAACCGTGCGTCAGCCGGTCTCGCGGAAGGCGACGTCGACCTGTCTGCGGCGCAGTTCCTCCAGCGAGGTGTGCTGCCGCCGGGCCCGTTCGACGAGGTCGTCGAGCTGTCGCGCGTCGAGGCGTCGGTCCGTGCCGGCCAGGGCGCGGAGTGCCTGCCAGACCGCGGTCTTGCCGTCCACTCCCAGCCGCAGCGCCTCCAGCTCCCACAGCGTGCTCAGCGGGGAACGCCGTACCAGGCTGCCGTTGCTCTTCAGACGCCCCATCTGCTCGGCGGCCCGGCCCGCGTAGACCTTGTAGCGCCGCACCGGGACGTCCAGCCGTCGCATGATGTGGAGCAGGCTCGCCCGGTCCTCGGCGATCTCGTCGGCGATCGGAGCCAGCGCGTCGGCGAGCACCGGATCACCGCACGAGCGCAGCAGATAGCGGACTCGGGCGGTCCCGGCGGTGGCACCGGCGAGATGGTCGTTGAGGTAGATGCCCAGCAGGGACATGTCCGTGGCCGGAGCACCCGGTGCGCCCGGCGGGTCCGCTCGCTGTTCCGTCATGGCACTGCTCCTGTTCTGCTCCGGCCCTGTGCCACGGCCACCCGCGTGGTGACACGTACGAGGCAGGGACTTCGGGGCGTCGAGCCGGGCCCGAACCGCACGGGAGGCTCGACCCGGGCGAGGGCGCCGAGGCTCTCGCCCTCGTAGGTGACCATGGCCGAGGTGACGGGGTGCAGGTCCCGGACGCCGTACCACTGGTGCCGGCCGGCCCGGGCGCTGCCGTGGGTGCGCGCGCCCAGCAGCAGCCGGGCGGGCCGGTCCCACAGCGCGATCCAGCCCGGACTGGTGGCGAGCCGGACCGGCACCGCCCGCAGCGCGAGGCCCCGCAGGCCCCTGCGGCCGGTGCTGAAACGGAGGTCGAGCGGCGGTGCCGAGACGGCCCAGTGCCGGCGGTCGGTGACCCGCACCCCGACCGGCACGACCCGAACCTCGTCGAAGACATACGTGGCGGCCACGAAGTCCGCGGTCTCCCGCGAGGGCGCCAGCAGCAGCCGCAGCCCGCCGGGCTCCTCGACCATCACATCGCTGAACGGCCCGAACGGCGATCTCGCCCAGTGCCCGAGCACCACCCGGGCGCCGGACGCCGTTCCGATGCCCGCGATCCAGCCGTCGAAGCGCAGGGTGCGCAGCGACGACCGGGTTCGGGTAGACCGGGCCGGACCACTGGGTTCGCCGGACTCACCGGGACCGTGGAAGAGCACGCGGGCCGGGTGCCCGGCCCTTTCGAGGCGAAACGGCACCGGGGCTCCTCCGTCCGGGCTCCGGCGATGTGGCCGAGGCCACGTCACGGAGGAGGTTCCTGTCACGCCCGGGCGAGCACGGCGGCGACTACCGTCTACGGGCAGATCCCCGCTTCCCCCACCCTTTCGGACGGCCCGGCAGTGCAAGCAGATCTCTCCCCTGTCATCGCGGCGACCGCCCAGTGGCTGACCCGCGCCTTCCCCGCCTCCGGGGGCGCGCTGGCCTCCGCCCTGTGCGAGGTACAGGCCCGGCAGGCCGTGACGGTTGCGGCGTGGCTCAGGTACCCGACCGAGATGGACGCCGCCCTGCTCGGCATGGCGGGCCCCGGCGGCTCCGCGCGGCTCGACTGGGTCTCCGGCGCCGACGCGGCCCCGGACGACGACGGGGACGACGCGCACGCCTGGCGCACCTGGGTGGACGAGGTCGTCGCGAGCTGGGCCGCCTGCCTGCTCACCGACCCGGAGCTGGCCGACCGGGCGGTGGCCGCGCTCGCCGAGGGCAGCCACAGCACCGGCACACCGGCCGAGTTCCGCCGGCTCGTCGCCCCCGACGACGGCGACCGCCGCGCCGCCGCCCTGCTGCGCCACCCCGACCTGCTAGCCCCGGTGGCCGGACTGCACCACTCCCAGCTCCTGGACCGCCTCCACCCGGGCCGCACACTGACCGCCTGACCGGCGCCCCTGCCGGAGCCCGTCCTCACCCTCCGTCACTCACCTCTTTGCCGTACGCGACCGTGCCCCGCTCACACGGGCGGCGGACGCTGAGCGTGGGAACGCCGCCGACGGAGGAGAGACCGACATGACCACCGCCCTCGCACGGAGCTGGGAACACGCCGTCGTCACGGGCGGTGCCGGATTCGTCGGATCCCATCTGTGCGCGGCCCTGCTGGACGCGGGCGCCGCCGTCACCTGCGTGGACGATTTCAGCACCGGCAGGGCGGAGAACATCTCCCCGCTGCTCGAACGGCCCGGCTTCACGCTGGTGCAGGCCGACGTCGCGGAGGGACTGCCGGTCAGGCAGCGGCCCGACCTCGTCCTGCACTTCGCCTCCCCGGCGTCCCCGGCGGACTACCTGCGGCTGCCGCTGCACACCCTGGAGACGGGCAGCCTCGGCACCCGCAACGCCCTGGACCTCGCACACTCCTCGGGGGCCCGCTTCGTCCTGGCCTCGTCCTCCGAGATCTACGGCGACCCGCGGCAGCACCCCCAGGACGAGCGCTACTGGGGCAACGTCAACCCCGTGGGCCCGCGCGGCGTCTACGGCGAGGCCAAACGCTTCGGCGAGGCGCTGACCACCGCACACGCCGAGACCCTCGGCACCGACACCTGCGTCGTGCGGCTGTTCAACACCTACGGCCCCCGGATGCGCGGCGAGGACGGACGCGTGGTGCCGGCCTTCGTACGGCAGGCCCTGGCGGGCGAGCCGCTCACCGTGACCGGCGACGGCCGGCAGACCCGGTCGCTGTGCTACGTCGACGACACCGTGCGCGGCGTCCTCGCGGCGGCCGCCCACGGCATGCGCGGCCCCGTCAACATCGGCAGCCCGACCGAGATCAGCATGCTCGACCTGGCGCGACTGGTCGTCGAACTGACCGGGTCCGCCTCGGAGATCCGCCCCGTCGCCCGCCCGGTGGACGACCCGGCCGTGCGCTGCCCGGACATCACGCTGGCCCGCGACAAGCTCGGCTGGGAACCGCAGGTACGCGCCGAGGAAGGGCTGCGGCGCGCGATCGCCTGGTTCCGCGAGGACGCGACGGCCGGCTGACCCACCCGGGCACGCCCCCGGTTCCTCGGCGCGCGCACCGACGCGCCCGGGCCCCCGGGTGCGCGCGGCTGTGCCCTAGCCGAACTTGCCGCGGCCGGTCAGCGCGTCGCGCAGCCGGTCGACCATCCCCGTGCCCGGAGCAAGGAGTTTGTTCGCCGGGGGCCTGTCGGGGGCGGCCGGGTGGGGCCGGGTCGGGGCGGTCTTCTTCGCCTTGCGGACCTTGTCGCCCAGCTCGTTGAGCGTGTCCATCGGACAGGCCTGCCGCAGCGCGGGGAAGAGGGTCTTCTCCTCGTCCGCGAGGTGGGAGCGGATCTCGCTCGTCAGCATGCCCATCAGCCGGTCGAAGTCGGCGTCGCCCGCGTCGCAGGCCTCCAGGTCCTTCATGATGCGCTCGGCCGTCGCGTGGTCGGCGAGTTCACGGTCGGCGAGGACGTCCCCGTTGGCCACGTGCTCGCGTACGGCCGGATACAGGTAGGCCTCCTCGGCCACCGAGTGCCGTACCAGCTCGATCGTGACCTGGTCCGCGTACACCTTGCGGTCCTGGTGACCGGACGGCAGCGCCTCGATCCTGCCGAACATCTCCTCGACTTCGCGGTGATCGGTCACCAGCTCGTCGATGACGTTTCCTCCGTGTCCCATGTCCTTCACCTCCTGTCCCCGGGTCCCCCTGCCCCGAATGGGCTAACGCGCGGCCCCGAACAGGTCCCGGGCGGCTCAGACGGGGAGCTTGGCCCGGACCCGGCCGGCCGCGGCGGCAGGCCGAGCGGTGGCACGGACGGAGCGGCGCACCAGTCCCGCGTCGTGCCGCAGGCCGTGCGCGGCATGGGTGCCGCGCCACAGCAGCGAGGGGCGTGCGCCGGTGTCGTCCGCGGCGATCAGCAGCCCGCCGAGCATCGACATGTTCTTGAAGAAGTGGATGCGCTGCCGGGCCCGTTCCTCGGGGTCCTTTGCCTCCCAGAACCGGTGCGCCGCCAGCGTCGTGGGCACCAGCGTCGCAGCGATGGCCAGCGCGGCCGGACGCGGCATGCGCCCCGTGGCCAGCATCAGGCCCGCCACGACCTGTACGCCGCCGCTGAGCCGTACGACCTGCTCGGTGCGGTCGGGCAGCGCCGAGACACGTTCGGTGACCGGTTGGACGACCGGTTCGGCGACCGGGGCGACCTCCTCCGGGGCGCGGACGGAACTCAGGCCGCCCGTCAGGAACATCGAGGCCAGCATGGGGCGGCCGAGCACGCGCAACAGACTCATGACCCTCTCCCAGGGTGTCGGTGGGTACAGCGCTCGCCGGGTTCCCCGCCAGGGGCGAAAGCACGCACCCGGTTCGCCCCCAGGAGTTGATACGCGTGCGTCGGATGTTGAACAAGTGATGTAAATAAACTCATGGGTAAGTTGGCATGATTTGTCACCATCAGGTGCACTAGAGGAGAAAGCATCCGCTTCCCTCAAGGAGATGGTGCAATGTCCCCCACCGACAAGGTCGCCAAGGAACTGACGGGCATCCAGAGCGCCGACATCGAGGCCGCACTCGACCCGGCAGAAACCGACGGTATCTACCGCGACAGCCGTGAGTGCGCCGCACTCGCGCTGTTCAAGGGCGGATTCGGACTCCTCCTGTCGCCGCCCACCCCGCGCCCCAAGAAGGGTTGAGTGGATCGACAGGAGCAACCATGAAGCAGTCAGGCACTTCGTCTCTCTTGCAGGACGCGGTGCGGGACCTCGCTTCCGGCGTGGTCTCCGCTCTTCGGAGCGGAGACCACGCTCGTGCGGCCGCCCCCGTGGCGGTCGACCCGGAAGCGGAGGGACTCGCCCTCGCGGCCGTACGTGTGCTGGGAGCCGACGCGTTGCTGCCGAGCACCCTGGTGCACACCCCGCCCCCGCCCGACGAACTCGCCGTGTTCCGGAAGGCCGTGGAGACCTACCCGCCCGGCGCCCAGGCCGCCCCCACCGTCGTGTGGAGCCACTGGGCCATGCGACGCACGCTGCGGCGGCTCGACCCGGGTCACGCCGACGGCCCGGACGAAGAACCCGACGCCGCCTGGCTCGAGGGCGCGACCTGGCAACTCCTGACGCACCAGCTCGCGGTGCTGGCCGCACTCGCCCTGCCCGGCGAGGACAGCGCGGTCGCCCGCGCGGCCGTGCACCGGCCGGTCGACGTCGCCCGCGGCTTCGTGCGCGCCGTACGCCGCAGAGACTGGCGGCAGGCGGCCGGCGCCGGACGCTGGCTCACCCTGCTGGACGGCGTACCGCGGACGCTGGGTCTCGAGAACGGCCTGGACTTCGTGGAGTTGATGGGCGGTCAGGATCCGCTCGTGGCGCTGCAGGTGAAGGCCGCGCGGCTGACACGGACGGGAGCGTTCGTGTGAGGGACGTACGGGGGCCACGACAGGTGGCCGAGGACGCGCTGGCATGGGTGTCCGCACACCGTGAGCAGTTCGCGCTGGGCGAGGACGCGCTGGCCGCCGACGGACAGGTGAACCGCAGCTGGAAACCGCTCGGGGAACTGGCCCAGGTGTGCGCGACCGTGTCCCGGCACACCGCGCCCCCGGATCCGCTCCACGCGTGCGCGGCCGACCTGATGGCCTTCGCGTGGCAACAGACCGGCCGGGGAGAGCTGTTCGTGCGCCTGCAACGGCTGGAGCCCTTCGCCACCTACCCGTTGGAGGTGTACGCCGCCATGGCCGCGGCGGGCCTGCGGCACCCCGGCTACGAGGCCGCCACCGCCACCGTCGCCCGCACCCGCGGCTGGCGGCTCACCGAGCAGGAGCCCACCCGGCGGCTCGGCGTCCTGAACGCCGAGACACGCAGCGGCATCCGGCCCTCCGACGCGCTGCCGGAGGCACTGCGGCACACCTGGCTGGCCGGGCTGCCCGAGCCCTGGACCTTCGAGCAGTCCTCCGGCTACTCCCTCACCCACGTGGTCTTCCACCTCACCGACTGGGGGCGCGCCGGGCCCGGGGGAGTACCACCGGACCTGGCCGACTACCTGGCCGACTGGCTGCCGCCCTGGCTCGACACCTGTCTGGACGCCGGGATGTGGGACCTCGGGTGCGAGCTTCTGGCCGTGGCGGCGAGCCTGCCCCTGCTGCCCGAACCCGCCGTCCTCGACGACGCCTGGGCACGGGTCGCGGCGGTACAGCACCCCTCCGGCGCGATCCCGGAGCAAGGGGGAGGGACGGACCACGACGGCGGCCCGGACTTCCTCTCCCACTACCACCCCACCCTCATGGCCGCCTTCGCGGCAACCCTGACCACAGGGCGACTCGAGGACGGAGCCCGGGCAGACACACACCACCGGCCCGGCGGACAAGGAGTGCTGGGATGACCGACACCCGCCTGATCCACAACGTCGGAGCGGGCGCTCTGGAATGGCTGTGGGCCCACCGTGACGGATTCCAGCTGGAACCCGACGTCGACCCGGAGGTCGGCTTCCTGGAGCGCTTCAAACCCATCGGCGAACTCGCCATGATCTGCAAGGTGCTCTTCCGCGAGGGAGTCGCGGGATCACGCCAGGCGCAGCTGGCCCGGCAACTCCTCGACCACGCCTGGCGCGAGACGCTGGACGGCGGCCGCATGCTGGTGCGCGGGCAGCTCACGGAGCCGATCTCCCCCATCCCGTTCGAGGTGTACCTGCCCTTCAAGGAACTCGGCTACAACCAGCCGGAGGTGGAGCGCGCCGCCGCCCTGAACCACCGGCTGGACAGCTGGGTGTCGTTCGAGGCGACCCCCACCCGCAGGCTCGGACTGTCCGCGTTCCAGCGCCGGTTCGGCCTCCCGCCGCGTCCTGCGGAGGCCGAATTGCGGGACACCACCTGGCTGGCCCGCACCCCCGAGCCCTGGACGGTGGAAGGGCACATCGCCTACGACGTCACGCACAACGTGTTCCACCTGACCGACTGGGGCGAGAACCCGGACGGCCTGCCGCCCGCCACCGCCGACTACCTCGCGACCTGGCTGCCCGTCTGGATCGACGACTGGCTGGACCTCGAACGCTGGGACCTGCTGGGCGAACTGCTGGTGGTCGACGCCTGCCTGCCCCGCCCCACCCTGGACGAACGGGCCTGGGAGGGCTTCGCCGCCGCACAGCAGCCCGACGGGGCCATGCCGGCCCTGCGGACGATGCCCGAGGGCGCCCCGGACGAGGTGTTCGACATCGTCTACCACCCGACCCTGGTCGCCGCCTACGCCTCCGTACTGGCCACATCCCGCTCCCTGTCCCGCCTGGCACACGCCTCGTGACGCCCCGCCGGCACGCCTCGCGGCAGGGCGAAGCCACCGACGCCCCTCGCACCACGCCCGAGGCGGCCCACCCCGTCCCGCGCGCCCAGTCACCGGATCCGGCCCCCGACGACGGATCACTCGACGCGCGGCTCGCGGACGCCGTCACCGTGTCCGATGCCCCGGACGTGGTCTTCGCCTTCTCGCGGTACGGCCGCCGTACCGTCCTGAGCGGCGGCACCGCCCCGCCTCCGCCGCTGTCCCGGGAGGACCTGCGGTACGAGATCGGCTCGGCCGCCAAGACGTTCACCGGGCTGCTGCTGGCCCGGCTGATCCACAGCGGCCGGCTGTCCGGCGGTGAACCGGCCGTCAGCCTCCTGGGCAGGGGGCGGCCGACCGGTGCGGACCCGGTGACGCTCGCCCATCTGATCACCCACACGTCCGGACTGCCCGCACTGCCGCCCGGCTTCCTCCTCCGGGCCCTGCCCGCCTGGCACACCAACCCCTACGGTCGCTTCCCGGCCGCCCGGGTCGTCGACGCCTTCCTGCGGCACCGGCCGCGCCACCGCCCCGGCACCCGGTGGCGCTACTCCAACTACGGCGTCGCCGTACTCGGACACGCACTCGCCGCCGCGACCGCCACACCGTGGGAGGACCTGCTCACCGACCAGGTCCTGCACCCGATCGGCCTGCACGACACGACCCTGCGCGCGGACGACTCCGGGTTCGACGCACTCGGGCACGGCACCGACGGCCGGTCACCCGTGCCCCCCTTCGACGCCGGAGGCTTCCAGGCGGCGGGTGCCGTACGGGCCACCCCGCACGACCTGCTCACCTTCCTCGAAGCCCATCTGGACCCCACCGGCCCCTCACCACAACTCGCCGCGGCCCTGCGCGAGGTGCGCCGACCCGTGCTCCGCCGGGGCATCGGGCACCGGCACGTCCACACCACCGCCTGGTTCTGTCACCCGACCGACGGCGGACCGCTGTACTTCCACAGCGGAGCCACCCTCGGCCAGCAGGCGTTCCTGGGCTTCCGCCCCGACACCGGCACGGCCCTGGCCGCGGTGTGCACCCGCCGCTTCCGCGGCCACGACCCGTTCCTGGCCACCGCGTACGCGCTGCTGACGGAGGAGCAGCGGGACCGGCCCGGCGCCCACGGCGTGTGCCGCACCGGCGCCGGACGGTCCTGACCCGTCGTCACACCCGCTGCCACAGGGCCGGAGTGCCGGTCGGCGCCCACGCGCCCTGGGCCTGGTGGGTCTGCAGGCACTGGTAGCGCACCCCGGCGTGGCTCACCGTGACACCGGCCTCGTAGACACGGCCGGCGGCCCACGTCTGCGCGACGCTGCCCTGCGGTGCCGCGGCTTCCACGGCGGCGGTCTTCAGGGTGAGGCCGAAGTCGCTGAGCAGCGCATTGACCGGCTGATAGAACGTCGTGCCCCCGCTCTTGCAGTCGCCCGTACCGCCGGAGGTCACGCCCTGCGCCTGGACGCCCGCGACGTAGGGCCCGCCGGAGTCGCCCGGCTCGGCGCACACCGTCGTCCGGGTCAGCCCGTCCACCCTGCCCTCGGCGTAGCTGACACTGGCGTCGTGCTGCTCGACCTTGCCGCAGTGCCACCCGCTGGTGGAGCCGGAGCGGCAGACGGCGGCCCCGACGAGGGCCTGGACCGAGCCGGTGACCTGGACCTTCTGCTCGCCCTCGACCTTCACGTTCGGCGTGGTCGTCCACTGGTCGTTGACGGCCACCCACGACATGTCCTTGCCGGGGAACGTGGAGGCCTGAAATGTGCCCTGCTCCGCCTGGTTGAACCCGGTCGTCGTGGCGCCCTTCTTGCCGCAGTGGCCGGCCGAGGCGAAGCCCCGCTGCGCGCCCTTGGTGACGGAGAACCCGATCGAGCAGCGGGCGCTGCCGTTGATGTAGTAGGCGTCGCCGCCGGTGACATCCGCGAGGAGGCGTGGCCGGTCCGCCGTCACCGTGACGCCCACGCTCTTGGCGTCGAGTCCCGCGGCCTTGACGAACGCGGCGGCCGCGGCCTTGCTCCGGGCCTGCACCGCGACCCGGTTCGCCGGGATGTCGACGTACCACAGAGGCGTGTCACGGGTGTCGGCACGGGCCGCCGCCCCGTCCAGCTTCTTCTTCGCCGCCTGGAGGTCCCGGAGCGTCTTCTTCACGACGGCGGCCTTGGCGCCCTGGGCCTTGATGGCGGGCACGTCCGCGGTGTTCGTGGTGGCCACCACGAGCTCCTGCGCCGTCGTGCCGCGCAGCCAGGCCCCGGCGAAGCGGTTGCCCAGGGCGTTGCGCAGCCTCCCCGCCCGGGTGCCGGCCTCCGCCTCGTTGACCAGCCGCAGGGACGCCTGGGCCGGGGTCAGCCCGAGGTCGCGCTCCAGGGCACGCAGCACCGGAGCCGACGGCCGGTCGGCGCCGAGGGTCTGGGCGGCCGAGGGCAGCGGGCCCGCCGGGGGCGCCGGCTCGGCCGCCACGGCGGAGGGGAGCCCGGCGACGAGTACGCCGAGCGCGGTCAGGGCCGCCCGGCGACCGGTCACGGCGTGTCTGTGGACCATGCGATGTGTCTCCTTCGATCACGGTGGAACTGCGGTACTGCGGGAACCGGGCGTCTCACGCGGTCTTCAGGCCGGGCGAACCCACCTCCGTGACGAAGGAAGCGGTCGTCGAGACGGTGCCCCCGGGCTGGGTGATGGACGGGACGGTCCGGAAGTCGACCCGGGCGTTCGCGCGGCCCAGTTCGACCCGGACGTAGCCGCGCCGGCCGTCGTAGTACTTCATGTGCGGGTTGGCCCGCAGATAGGTGTCCCAGTTGTCGGGCTTCTCGGTGCCGTTGCCGCCGCTGGAGATGGAGGTGCAGGTGAACTCCGTGCCCAGCGTCCTGGACCGCGGGTCGTCGAAGTCGTCCTTGATGTCGAAGGCGTACCCGACGTGGACGTCGCCGGTGAGGACCATCCAGTTGTCGATGCCCGCGGCCTTCGCGCCCGCCGTGACCCGGTCGCGGGAGCCGCGGTAGCCGTCCCAGGCGTCCATGGAGACCCGGGCCGGGCCGGTCACGTCGAACTTGCGCTGTGAGAAGCACACCTGCTGCGGCAGCACGTGCCACAGCGCGCCGGAGTTCCGCCAGCCGTCCAGCAGCCAGCGTTCCTGCGCGGCGCCGGTCAGGGTGCGGGCCGGGTCGTCCGACTCGGTGCCCGGCGCGTGCGGCCGGTCGTCGTAGGCCTGGTCGGAGCGGTACTGGCGGGTGTCGAGAAGGTCGAACTGGACTAGCGACCCCCAGGCCAGCCGGCGGTACAGCCGGGCGTCGGGGCCCTGCGGCAGCTGCTCGGCGCGCAGCGGCTGGTTCTCCCAGTAGGCCCGGTAGGCGGCGGCGCGTCGCGCCAGGAACTGCTCCGGGGACGTGCCGTTCTCGTCGAAGGCGCCCGCGTAGTTGTTCTCCGTCTCGTGGTCGTCCCAGGTGACGAGGAACGGGTGCCGGGCGTGGGCGGCGCGCAGGTCCGGGTCGTTCTTGTAGAGCGCGTAGCGCAGCCGGTAGTCCGCGAGCGTGATCGTCTCGCGGTTGAACACGTCGGGCAGTTTGCGGTCGCTGTAGCGGCGGGCCCCGCCGGCCGAGTCCACCGGGTACTCGTACAGGTAGTCGCCGAGGTGGAACACCACGTCGACGTCCTCCTCCGCCAGATGTCGGTGGGCGGTGTAGTAGCCGTCCTGGTAGGCCTGGCAGGCCACGGCGGCCAGCCGCATGCCGTCGAGGGCGCTGCCCGCGGCCGGTGCCGTACGGGTGCGGCCCGTGGGGCTGATCCAGCTGCCCACCCGGAAGCGGTAGTAGTAGTGGCTGTTCGGCCTCAGGCCCTTGATGTCGACGTGCACGCTGTGGGCGTACTCGGGATGCGCCGTGGCGACACCCCGCTGCTCGACGAGCGCGAACCGCTCGTCCGTGGCCACTTCCCAGGAGACGGCGACCCGCTCCTGGCCCAGGCCGCCGTCCGCGGTGAACGGCTCGGGGGCCAGCCGGGTCCAGATCAGCACCGAGTCGGGCAGCGGATCGCCGGAGGCCACGCCGAGGGTGAAGGGGTCGTCGGAGACCCGGGCGGCGTCCAGTTCCGGAGCGGCGGTGGCGCCGCGGGCCGGCCGGTTGGTGGTGAAGGCGAGCATCGCGGCCGCCGCGGTGACGGTCAGAAAGCGGCGGCGGGCGACGTGCGGCGCCGCGCCGCGCAGTACCGCGTCATGCGGAGAGAAGGCATGCTCGGACGGTGCATTGCGACGGCCCGTCAGCGTCATCTGGTGTCCTCTCGTACGGGGCAGTTGCGCCCCCGGGCGGACGCGTGGGGCATCGCCGACGTGCGGAGCGCGGAGCATGCATGCTAAGCAGACAAAATGCCTAAAGCGGGCGCGACCTGCGGGGCGTTCACACCAGAGGCCGCAAAACGCCTCCGCCGCCGCCGGCGTCGGCCGGCGGCGGAGGGGGAGTGGCGGAGTGGGGGCAGGTCACCGGCCGCCCGGGTCGGTGTTCCACCACCGCGCACCCCCGGACGTGTCCCGCAGGGCGTTCGTCGCGCAGTGCACCTCTCCGCCCGCCAGGTGCGACCAGGCGAAGTTCTCCACCCAGTGCACGCGCACTCCGCCGGCGGCGAGGGCCTTCTGCGCGGCGGTGCGGAACAGATCGCGGCCGCGCACCTTCGGCCCGTGCGGATCCGGCGCGGCGTAGTCCCGGGCGGTCAGGGACAGGCCGTTGGCGATGCTGGGGGAGTAGGCGATCGCACCCATGGGCCCCTCCGCTTCCGCCCCGAGCGTCTTGTACAGCACCGGCACCCGCACCAGGTCGCGCCGGGACAGCCCCGTCTCCCGCAGCAGCACGGCGATCTGGTCGTCGATGCGCCGCGCCGCCTCCTCGTTGCCGGCGAGGAAGGCATCGTCCGCCAGCAGGGTGTCGACGCTCGGCTTGCGCTCCGCGCTCGTGTCCGCGAACAGCCGCTGCCCGCCCTCCCCGGCGCGCCGCGCATGCCGCATCAGCTCCAGCGCCTGCCGGGGGTCGGCGACCGCCAGTGTCCAGCCGCGCTCGTTCTCGGCCCGCACCACATGGACCGTCTCGTCCACATGGCCGACCAGCAGCCACGACGTGTCGATGGTGATGGCCGGCTGCCTGCCCTGCGCCTCGATCATCCGCACGAACGCCGCATCGGGTGCCTGCTCCGGGGCCGTGCCGTACAGCACCCGCCCGTGCGGGTGACCCTCGTACGGCGGTACGGACTCGAAGTTGCCGGTGAAGTTCTGCAGATCGACGCCGCTCGGCTCACGCCCCGGCGTGAACTGCTGCACGACCCCGATGTCGGGCCCGCGGAAGTCACGGAAGAGCAGCCGGGCCGACCGGCTCAGCGTGGTCCTGCCGCCCTCGGGCGGCGCCCACAGCACCGGAGCGCGCAACAGCACCCGCATGCTGTGCACCCCTCCACCGGGCGCCGGGACACCGGCCATGCCCGGTTCGACCATGTCCTGCCGCCAGATGTCCCGCCACCACTGCTCCGTACCGGCCGTGAAGGTCACGTCCCGCCGGGACAGCCCCGCGGCGCCCGCCGCCCGTACCAGGGAGGAGGCGAACGGCCGCCACTCCCTCGGCCGGTAGGCGTCGCCCGCGCTCCAGGGGCCGGGGGCGACACCGCTGCCCGGGCCCGGCTCGGCCGCGAAGACACGCTCGGCGCGCTGCAGATCGTTCTGGAACAGCACGGGCGCCACCTTCAGCCGCACCCGGTCGGAGGTGGTGCGGCCGCGGTCGGTCACGGTGAGGGTGACGGTGACCTCGCCGTCCCAGCGCCGAGGGTCGCGGACGATGTCCCGCCCCTCCAGGGCCAGTTCGGCACCCGCCCGCAGTTCATGAGCCGTCAGCGGTCCGCGCAGGACCCGAAGCGCCCCGTCACGTCTGACGAACAGCCGGACGTACGGCCGCTGCTCCGCCGCCACCTCCACCCGCCCCGACGCGTCCTCGCCCACCGGCGCGGGCGGGACCCGCAACGGGGCGAGGTCCGCCCGGTCCCGCTCCCCGTTGACCCGTTCGTCCGCCCCGTCATGGCAGGCCGCCAGCCGCTCGTCCACGGCCGGATCGATACGGTCCAGATCTCCGGGGCGCATCCGGCAGCGCCGCGCGTCGTCGTCGACGTTCGCGAGGAAGACCGCGCCACGCCCAGGCCGCCACACCTCCTCGCCCGTCTCGTCGGACGTCCCCGCGACATCCACGCGGCCGTCCTGGTTCACATCGGCACGCAGGTCCGCGGCGGTCGGCGGCTTCTGTGCGGCCGCCGTCGTCCCTGTGGCGGCGACCAGCAGGGCCACGGTGACCACCGCGACGCGGCGCGGCACACGCGCCCTCGGTGTTTCGGGCATGACGAGTCTCCTCGGCAGATCAGAGGCCGGTACGGGAGGACGTCCGCAGACCATGCTCCTCCGCCCCGGCGAGCCGTACATCGTGCTGTGCGCCGAGGTGCCGGCTACATCGATGGATCTACCGGGCGGGCCGCGCCCTCCTCCTCGGGCCTCGGCCGAACAAGACAAGCGCCAACCATCCCAAAGGCGGAATATGGGGCAAAGGGCTGGGAAACCGGTTGACGTCGCTGAACAACGCGCCCGTGGAGGTCGACATGAACCAGGAGACATCACGTTCGTCTGATCTTCCGCAGCCGTTGCGGGCCGTCGCCTCGGGCCTCAGGCATCTGCCGGGCGCGGAGCAGGTGGGCAAGGTGGCCGGAGGAGCCCTGGACAAGATCGGCGAGGTGTCGCCGCGCGGACGCAGGATGGCCGTCTACGCCGGTGCCGGTGTGCTCGGTGTGGCCGGAGTGGTGGAGTGGCCGGTGGCACTGACCGGAGCCGCCGTCGCCTGGCTGACGCGGCCCCGGCCCGGACAGGAGCACGACGGCGCGTCACCGAACGGCGGCACACGGACCGCCCGGACCGGTGAACGCCGCAAGGGCACCCAGGCCACGCCCGACGAGCAGGACACCTCCGCGCACGGCCCCGGCGGCAGACTCGCCGCGTCCCACTACCGGCACGAGCCAGCCGAACAGCACGTCCACGAACAGCCCGCCAAGGTGGGCGACACCGCCACCGCCTCCGCGCTGAAGCAGGTCGCCGAGGCCACCGCGCACCACGACGAGCCGGACCGGGAACACGCTCACCCGCACGGACACGACAGCCGGTCAGCCGGCTGAGCCGGGACGGCGGCACATGCTCACACGCTTCGACGTCGCCCCGCTCGTCGGGGCCGTGGCCGGTGCGGCCGCAGGGGCCGTCCGCGGCACCGCCCAGGGCGTGACGTCCGTCTACGACACCACGCGGCGCGTGCGCAACGTCGCGCGCAACGCGCTGACCGGCGGACAGCACTGGATGGCCGGACAGCGCGTCCACCTCGCCCTGCGGCGCACCGACGGCGAGGCCGGCGCGATCGCCCGCGAGATGGCGGAGGAACTGCTCGACCATCCGGACGTGCTCACGGCGTACTGGGACGAGGGACTGTCCCGCCTGGTGATCACCGTGGCCGAGGACGCCGTCACCGACCGTGTCACCGAGCGGGCCACCGACCTCGCCGCCCGCTTCGGCCTGGACGAGGGCGCCGACCCGAACGCCCGGGACACCAGCCACCCCGGCGATCCCGCCGAGGTGCGCGTCACCGCGGCGGCGATCCTGCTGGACGCCGCCGGCGCGGCCGGCGCCTTCGTCGGCCGGTCCCTGCGTCTGCCGCCCACCTCCCGCATCATCACCGCGGCCGTCACCCTGCTGCGCGAGAACCCCCGCTTCAGGGCCCTGCTCCGGGAGCGGTTCGGCACCTCCGGCATGGAACTCGTCCTGGCCGCAGCCAACGCCGCCGCGCACGGCGCCGGCCAGACCCCGCTGGCCCTCGTGCTCGACGGCGCCCTGCGCGGCACCCAGCTGACCGAGGCCGTGGCCCGGGCCGCGGCCTTCGAGGCACTGCACGACGACATCGTCCACGAACGGCGCACCAGCCTGCCCTGTCTGCCGGACACCCGGCCGCCGCTCAAGGTGACGCCCGCCGCGGAGTACGCCTCCCACGCCAGCACCGGCAGCGTCGCGGGCGCCGCCGCCACCCTCCTCGTCACGCACCGGGCGAACGACGCGGCCGAAGCGGTCCTGGCGGGATCCCCGAAGGCCGCCCGGTACGGACCGGCCGCCTTCGGCGCGACCCTCGGCACGTTCCTCGCCCACGCCGGGATCCTGCTGCGCAACGGGGAGCGCCTGCGGCAACTGGAGATCGCCGACGCCCTCGTCCTGCACGCCGACGCCCTGCGCAGCCGGCGGGAGGACACCGAAGACGACTCCGACGGGCTGCCCGACGACCCGGTCCACCCCTTCGCCGAGGCCGTCCTCGACGCCGCCCGCAGGGCAGGACTCCACGTCGTGATCGCCGGCGGCTCCGACCTGAAGGACATCATCCGGCTCGCCGACGAGGTCGCCCCGGGAGCCAAGCCGTTCGGAGACGTCGTGCGGGCCCTGCAGAAGGACGGGCACGTGGTCGTGACCGTCGCCCGCCTGAACGAGTCCGGAGACGGAGACGTGGCGGCAGGACTGCCCGCCGGAGACGTGGCCATCGCCCTCACCGACGGACGGGCCGCCGTCTCCTGGGGCGTCGACGCGCTGGCCCCGGGCGGCCTCGCCGACGTCTGGCGGCTGCTGACGGCGATCCCCGCGGCCCGGCGCGTCGGACGCCGCTCGCAGACACTGGCCCGCGCGGGCGCCGCCCTGTCGGGGCTCCTGGTCGCCCGCGGCGGACAGCGCCTGGGCCGGCTCGGCATGTGGCCCCTCACCCGGCACGCCCCCGTCAACATCGCCGCCGCCAACGCCCTGCTCGCCGGCTGGCTCGCCGCCGCCCAGGTGGCCAGGGCCACCCCGCCCCCGCCACGACTGCACATCCCCTGGCACGCCCTGGAACCCCACGAGGTCCGCGACCGGCTGGGACGCGCCGGGCGCGACGGCGAGCCCCGCGGACTCGCCCTGCTCGCCGACCGCTCGAGACAGCAGGCCGGTCGCCTGATCCGCCACCCCGCCGTGACGCCCGCCCGCTGGACCTGGCAGGCGGCCGGTGCCGTACGCCGCGAACTGGACGATCCGCTCACCCCCGTCCTGGCAACCGGCGCCGTCGCCTCCGCGCTGCTCGGCTCCCTCGTCGACGCCATGCTCGTCGTGGGCGCCATGGACCTCAACGCCGTGACGGGCGGACTCCAGCGGATGCGCGCCGAACAGGCACTGGCCCGGCTGGCCGCCCGGCAGCAGCCCAAGGCCCGCAGGCAGGACGGCCACCGGCGCACCGTCACCGTCGACGCCGCCCGGCTGCGGCCCGGCGACGAGATCAGCCTCGGCGCCGGCGACGTCGTACCCGCCGACGCGCGCCTGCTGGAGGTCGAGGGCCTCGAGGTCGACGAGTCGGCACTCACCGGCGAGTCCCTGCCCGTGTCCAAGGCCGTCGACGCCACGCCCGGACTGCCGGTGGCCCAGCGCGCCTGCATGGTGTTCGAGGGCACGACCGTCGTGGCCGGACGCGCCACCGCGCTCGTCGTGGACACCGGCGAGCAGACCGAGGCGGGCCGCGCCGTCACCCTCGCCGCCCGCACCCCGCCACCCGCCGGCGTCCAGGCCCGGCTGCAGGAACTGACCCGCAAGGCACTGCCGGTGACCTTCACGGGCGGCGCCGCCGTGACCGGACTGTCCCTGCTGCGCGGCAGCCCCGTCCGACGCGCCGTCAGCGGCGGTGTCGCGGTCGCCGTCGCCGCCGTACCGGAAGGACTCCCGCTCGTCGCCACGGTCGCGCAGATGGCGGCCGCCCGCCGGCTGTCCCGGCGAGGCGTCCTGGTCCGCACCCCGCGCACCCTGGAGGCGCTCGGGCGGGTCGACACCGTCTGCTTCGACAAGACCGGCACCCTCACCGAGAACAGACTGCGCCTGGTCCGTGTCGCCACCGCCGACGGCACCGTCCTCGAGACCGGCACCGAACAGGCCCTGCCGGTCCTGCGCCTGGCCGCACGCGCCTGCCCGCAGGAGGAGACGGGACAGGGCCGCCGTGTCGCGCACGCCACCGACGAGGCCGTCCTCGACGTCGCCCCGCCCGACGAGGGCTGGACCCCGACCGGCGAGCTGCCCTTCGAGACCCGGAGGGGCTACGCCGCGGCGGTCGGCCGCGACGGCGACCCGGACTTCGGTGAACTCCTCGTCGTCAAGGGCGCCCCGGAGACGATCCTGCCCGCCTGCCGGGACCTCCCCGGCCACGCGACCGACACCGCCCACGAGCTGGCGGGAAAGGGTCTGCGCGTCCTCGCCGTCGCCCGGCGCCCCTGTAGGGCCGACGACGCCGACGCCGAACTCGACGCGCCGCTCGCGGACCTGGAGTTCAGCGGCTTCGTCGCCCTCGCCGACGTCCCGCGCGACACCTCGCACGCCCTGCTCGCGGAACTCCGCCGCTCCGGCATCCTGCCCGTCATGCTCACCGGCGACCACCCCGAGACCGCCCGCGCCATCGCCCTGCAACTGGGCTGGCCGGAGGAGACCGAGGCGGTCACCGGCGACGAACTCGTCGCCATGGAACGCCGCGAACGCGTCCGGGTCCTGCGCGGCGCGGGCGTCATCGCCCGGGTCGCACCCGAGCAGAAGCTGCACGTCGTCGAGGCCCTGCAACAGGCCGGACGGGTCGTGGCGATGGCCGGCGACGGTGCCAACGACGCCGCCGCGATCCGCGCCGCCGATGTCGGGGTCGGCGTGGAGTCCCGCGGCTCCGCGGCCGCCCGCAACGCCGCCGACCTCGTGCTCACCACCGGCGACCTGTCCGTCCTCGTCGACGCCGTCGCCGAGGGCCGTGCCCTGTGGCGCAGCGTCGCCGACGCGGTGAGCATCCTCATCGGCGGCAACGCCGGCGAGGTCGGCTTCAGCGTCCTCGGCACCCTGCTGGCCGGCGCCTCACCCCTGTCGACACGTCAGCTGTTGCTGGTCAACCTGCTCACCGACATGTTCCCGGCCATGGCGGTGGCGGTGACGCCGAGCGACGACCCCTCGACGGCGGAGCACGCCGCGACCGGCCCGATGGGCCTCAACGTCCTCGGCGCCCCGCTGCTGCGCTCCATCCGGCGCCGGGGCATCACCACCTGCCTCGGCGCGGTCACGGCGTACCTCATCGGCCGCCTCACCCCGGGCACCGAACGCCGGTCCACCACCATGGCCCTGTGCGGCGTGGTCGGCGCCCAGCTCGTGCAGACCCTCTCCGGCCGCCGCCGCAGCCCGCTGGTGTGGGTGACGGCCCTCGGCTCGGCCGCCGTACTCGCCGCCCTCGTCCAGACCCCCGGCGTCAGCCACTTCTTCGGCTGCACCCCGCTCGGTCCGGTGGCCTGGGCGGGCGTGGCCCTGGCGATCGCCCTCTCGGCCCTGGCCCCGCGCCTGGAACACCTCCGGGCCGTCCACCTGCTCTACGAGGCCGTGACACGCCTCGCCCTGCGCCTGGGCGACCTGACCCAGCAGGCCCGGGAACTGCTGCAGAGCGGGATCGCCCGGCCGGTGGTGGCGTAACGCTCCCTTCTCGTACGGAGAGCGAGGGACGGGCACCGGATCTCGCGCCGGCCGCTCATGCCCTTCACGACTTGTAAGGTCGGGTGCCGTGGCCACCTTGCTGATCGTCCATCACACGCCCTCGCCCAACTGCCAGGCGATGTTCGAAGCCGTCGTCTCCGGGGCGACCGACCCCGAGATCGAGGACGTCACGGTCGTGCGCCTGCCCGCGCTGTCCGCCACCGCCTCCGACGTCCTCGCGGCCGACGGCTACCTGCTCGGCACCCCCGCGAACCTCGGCTACATGTCCGGCGCCCTCAAGCACTTCTTCGACCAGGTCTACTACCCGTGCCTGGACGCGACGCGCGGCCGGCCGTTCGGCTACTACGTGCACGGCGGGAACGACGTGACCGGAGCCGTACGGGGCATCGAGTCCGTCACCACGGGCCTCGGCTGGCGCCGCACCGCCGAGGCCGTGACCGTGACCGGCGAGCCGGACAAGGGCGACATCGAGAGGTGCTGGGAACTGGGCGCGACGGTCGCCGCCGGACTCATGGGCTGAACAGCTCAGGTGTCGTCCACCCGGCGCCGGTCCTCCTCGTCCCACGCCCGGGTGTCGCGTGGCTGGGTGTACGGCTCGGCCTCGGGCGGATGCCCCCCGGCGACGGCCCGCTGCCGTACCGTCTCCGCGTCGAACTCCAGACCCAGCAGGATCGCCAGATTGGTGATCCACAGCCACACCAGGAAGACGATGACACCGGCCATCGTGCCGTAGGTCTTGTTGTACGAGGCGAAGTTGGCCACGTACACGGCGAAGCCCGCCGACGCGACCAGCCAGATCAGCAGGGCCAGCACACTGCCCGGGGTGACCCAGCGGAACCCCTTCACCTTGGCGTTCGGGGTCGCCCAGTACAGAATCGCGATCATGATCGTGACCAGCACGACCAGAACGGGCCATTTCGCGATCGACCACACGGTCAAAGCGGTGTCGCCGACCCCCAGCACCGTTCCGGCCTGGCGGGCCAGCGCGCCCGTGAAGACCACGATCAGCGCGCTGAACGTGGCCAGCACCATCAGCACGACCGTGACACCCACCCGCACCGGCAGCAGCTTCCACACCGGCCGCCCCTCGGGCATGTCGTAGACGGCGTTGGCGGAGCGGATGAACGCCGCCACGTAGCCGGAGGCCGACCACACCGCCAGGACGAGACCGACGATCGCCATCACCGAGCCGATGCCGGCATTGCCCTGCAACTGCTCGATGGCCCGGGTGATGATGTCGCGCGCGGCGCCGGGAGCGAACTGCTGGATGTTCTCGAGCACCTTGTCCGTGGTCGATTTGCCGGTGAGCCCCAGCAGCGACACCAGCACCAGCAGCGCCGGGAACATCGACAGCACCGTGTAGTACGTCAGCGCCGCCGCCCGGTCGGTCAGCTCGTCCTTCTTGAATTCCCGCATGCTGCCCTTCAGCACCGCACCCCACGACGTCCGGGGCAGCTCACTCGGCGTGTCGGGCGCCGCACGCTCCACTTCGGGCCCCGGACCGGCTGTCCCGCGCGCGGGACCAGAACTCTCCGACGGCTCCGACGGCTCGGACGGCTCCGACGGCGGAGTCTCACCCGCGTGATGTTCTTTTCGACCAGGAATATGCAGCTTCACCATGCGAGCCGGGTAACCCCGCTCCGGGCCCCTAAGCGGGCCCGGCCGGCCGCACCTGCCGCGTCGGCGTCACCTGCCCCGGGCCGGACCATCACCCCCGCAGGGCGAGCCCCCGCTGCTCCAGCGCCTCCGACAGCACTCGCACGGCCTTGGGCCCGACCCCGTGCAGCGCCAGCAGTTCCGCCCGGGAGTGCCGGGCCACCTGTTCCAGCGTCGTCACACCGGCGCCGAGCAGGGCCTGCGTCGCGGGCCGGCCGATACCGGCGGGCAGGTCGCCGCCCGGGGCGTCGGCCGCCGCCTCCGCCGCTGCCAGGGACGCGGCGAGTCGCTTCGGGGCGCGGCTGAACCAGGACGCCCGGACCAGGGCGTTGAGATCCTTGCCGCCGACATCCGCGAGCGGCACGCTGAAGCCGATCGGCGTGCCCATGCGCTCGAGGCGCTCACCGGTGGGATGCGCGGCCAGGGCCGCCTCGGTCTCCTCCCGCGGCAGGTACAGCCGCACCCGGCCGTCTTTCATCACCGAGGCGAAGCCCTTGCCCCGCACCGAGAAGGCGACCATGCCGAAGTGCGTCCCCTCCTCGGCCTCCGGGAGGGCGAGTGCCGCCTTGCGCAGCTGGGTCACGGTCGTCATGGCGGGAGTCCGGCACACGCGTCATCTCGTCACAGCGGGTTGAGAGAGCGCTCCCACGCCGTGCACGATGCCGTCATGACCACGTCCCCCGCGATCCGCCCGTACCGCCCCGAGGACCGTTCCGCCCTCGACGACATCTGCATCCGCACCGCGCACGCCGGCCGGGACAGCCGCCCCCACTACGCGGACCCGGGCATCTTCCCGGTGACCTTCGCGGCTCCCTACGTCCGCCTGGAGCCGGAACTGGCATTCGTGCTGGACGACGGCCAGGGGCGGGCGGTCGGCTACATCCTCGGCGCCGCCGACACCCCGCGGTTCGCCGCGGAGTTCCGCGTCACGTGGCTGCCCCTGGTCGCCGGCCGCTACCCGGAACCGCCCGAGCCGCCGCGCACTCCGGACGAGGCCATGGCCCACCTGCTGCACCACCCGGAACGGATGGTGAGGCCCGAACTGGCCGCGTATCCCGCGCATCTGCACATCGACCTGCTGCCCGACTGGCAGGGCCGGGGCCACGGCCGCCGTCTGATGCGGACGCTGCTCGGGGCCCTCCAAGGCAGGGGAGTCCCGGCCGTCCACCTGGCCATGGCGACCGCCAACACCGAGGCCAGGGCCTTCTACGACCGCCTGGGGTTCCGCGAGATCGACGTTCCGGAGCCCGGCTCGGCCACCTACCTCGGCCGCATCACGAACGAACTCGACCGGCTCTGACGGAAGTGGCGCAATCGTGCGTTGCCGACCCGTGCCATCGGGCGCAGCGTGGACAGTGCGGGAGCGCTCCCACGCGTGCCCGCACTCCCCACGCACGGCACACCGCAAGCACCGCAACCCCCACACCCGAAAGAGGAGATCATGGATTGTCATGGTCATGCTTATAAAGAGTCCCGTCCGGTCAGGTCCCGTCTGACGCTCGCCCTGAGCGTGCTGGTCGCCGCGCTGCTCAGCCTGATCCCGTGGAGCGGCACCGCCGTCGCCCACGGCTCCGTCGTCGACCCGGCATCCCGCAACTACGGCTGCTGGCTGCGCTGGGGGAACGACCACCTCAACCCCGCCATGGCCCAGCAGGACCCCATGTGCTGGCAGGCGTGGCGGAGCGACGCGAACGCCATGTGGAACTGGAACGGCCTGTACCGCAACGGCTCCGCCGGCAACTTCCAGGCCGTGGTGCCCAACGGCCAGCTGTGCAGCGGCGGCCGGACCGAGGGCGGCCGGTACAACTCCCTCGACACGGTCGGCGCCTGGAAGACGACGGACATCGGCAGCAATTTCACCGTGAAGCTGTACGACCAGGCCAGCCACGGCGCCGACTACTTCCTGGTGTACGTCACGCGGCAGGGCTTCAACCCCGCGACCCAGCCGCTGACCTGGAACGACCTCCGGCTCGTCACCCGCACCGGCAAGTACGGGCCCAGCCAGAACTACGAGATCCCCGTGAGTACTTCGGGACTGAGCGGCCGGCACGTCGTCTACACGATCTGGCAGGCATCGCACATGGACCAGACCTACTTCCTGTGCAGCGACGTGAACTTCCGCTGACCTGCCGCTTCGGCTGCCGTACCCCGCCGGACGGGGCGAGTCCGGCGGGGTACGGCTGTGCGGGCTTTCTGAGAGTTCTCGAAGAATTTCCGGGGTGGCTGAACGCTCCGGTGCTCCCGCACGTATGGGGCGAGGGGATTTTCATGCCCGGAACGCCTCAAGCGCAGGAGAGCACCCTTGGCACGCAATACGCGAAGACGCCCTACAGGCCCACGGCGCGCGACCTTCGCCGCAGTCGCGCTGATGCTGGGCGGAGGCGGCCTGATGGCGGCGAACGTCTACGCCTCGGCCACGGACGGCGGTTCGGGCGGTGAGCCCGCCCAGACGCGGTCCGGTACGGGGGTGCGGACCGCGGGATCCACGATCGACTGCCCCGACGTCGGCAGCCGGCTGACCTCGGTCCCCGAGCAGGCGAGGGCGGAGGTCGACAAGGAACTCGCCCTGCTGGACGAGCAGATCGCCAAGGCCTACCAGCGGCTGAGCGCGTCGGCACAACAGATCCAGCAGGACTCCGGCTTCGCCGACAACGCGATCATGAACCCGCTGAAGGAGAAGCGGGGCGCGACCCTCGAGCGCATCGCCATCGCCATCGACCGAGTCGGCGACCGCCCCGAGGGGCTCGACGCCCTCGCGGCCTGCACCGTCCGGGACTCCGGCAACCAGGCTCCCGAGCAGGGCGAGGGCCAGGACGGCGACGGCGGCGGCGAAGAGCAGCCCGGCCAGGAGCAAGGCCAGGACGGCCAGGAGCAGGGGAACGGCCAGGAGCAGGGCCAGGGCAACAACGGCGGACAGGCGGGCAACGGACCGGTCGCCGCCGACTTCGCGGACATCACCGGCGTCCAGCCCAATGTGAACAGCCCCCGCCAGAAGGGCAACGCCTCCCGCGGCACCTTCGCCACCAGTTGCGGCGTGAACGAGAACGGCCTGTTCAACTCCGACAACATCATCGCCGCCCCGGGTGTCACCAACGGCGCCCACCACTTCCACGACTACGTCGGCAACCAGGCCAACAACGCCTTCGCCGGCGACCAGGACCTCGCGAACGCCGAGACCAGCTGCGACGACCAGGGCGACAAGTCCTCCTACTACTGGCCCGTCCTGCGCGTGCAGAACGGCACCCAGGAGCAGGACGCCAACTCGCCCGGCGGCGGCATCGAGGGCAACGCCGGCGCGATCGTCACGCCGAAGCAGGTCACGCTCGACTTCGTGGGCAACCCGCGCGACAAGGTCACGGCCATGCCGCGGCTGCTGCGCATCATCACCGGCGACGCCAAGTCGTTCGTCAACGGCACGGCCAACGCCAACGCCTCCTGGAGCTGCACCGGCTTCGAGGACCGGCAGCTGAAGGACAAGTACCCGCTGTGCCCGAAGGGCAGTGACGTGGTGCGCTCCTTCAAGTTCCAGAGCTGCTGGGACGGCCGCAACATCGACAGCGCCAACCACCGCACGCATGTGGCGTTCGCCGACGCCTCCGGCGCGTGCCCGTCCGGCTTCCGGGCGATTCCGCAGCTGGTCCAGCGCATCGTCTACGACGTCGACGCGCCGAGCCTGAAGGACGGCGGCCGTACGACACCGCTGTTCGCGGTGGACTCCTTCCCCGAGCAGCTGCACAAGCCGGTCACGGACCACGGCGACTTCATCAACGTCTTCGACGAGGACCTGATGGGGGAGATGGTCGACTGCATCAACGACGGCCGGAAGTGCGGAGCCGGAGCGGAAGCCGAGCCCGGCGACAAGCCGACCGAGAAGCCGACCGACAAGCCGACCGAGGAGCCCGGGTCGGGCGAGGAGCCGGGCGAGGAGCCGACGAAGGCCCCCGAAGCCCCGCAGGAGCAGCCCACCCGTACCCCGGACGCCCCGAAGGACGGCAACGCGGGCGGCAAGCCCGCCGACACGGGCGACGACGGAAAGGACGAGGCTTCCAAGCCACCGGCGACGGCCAAGCCGGCCCCCGAGCCGGAGCCGAGCGACTCGCCCGCCGACGAGGCCGAGGTGTACGCGACGCCCTCGGCGAAGTCCGGTGAGCAGGGCGGCTCGAAGGGCGACACCGGCGAGGACTCGGACGGCCTCGGCGAGTCCCAGGCCGTCGGCACGGCGACCAGCGCCGCCGCGACCCCGGCGGCCCCGCCCCGGACCGAGCCCCAGGCGGTCGGCAGCGGGAGTCTGGCCGAGACCGGCGCCCAACTGTGGCCGGCCGCGGCGGGTGCCGTACTCCTCATCTCGGGCTTCGTGGTCCTCCGCCGCGCCAGAC
>NZ_JBHUTX010000039.1:0-75109 GCF_042671245.1 Streptomyces sp. NPDC057099 | reverse complement strand
GGTTCATGGCTGGCATCGAGCCGCCATGAACCCACCGGCCGGTGATCTTTGAAGACGGACCCTATCGCCGCTGATTTCCGATGGTGACGATGCCCTTCGTCCTGGCGCCGGTCTTGTTGTCGTAGAGGACATCGCCGGTGGACTTCTTCCAGATCTTGATGCGGAAGGTGTCCGGGCCGTCGGTGGCGGTGACTCTGAAGGCGTAGCCCTTCTTGCCGCTTACCGTGCCGGTGCCCTGGTAGACGGCGTGGGAGCCGTTCACCACGAGCCAGTCGGAGCCGGTCGAGCGGAAGGTGAGTCGGGCGGGGCCGAAGGCGAACGTGGCCTTGCCGGTGGGGGCGGTGGCTCCCTTTCGGTACTGGGCGCCCAGGGTGAACGCCGCCTTTCCGGTCAGCCCCGGCTTGGACGGGTAGGCGCCCGTCGGCGAGGTGATCGTTCCGGCGCCGGCGGCGGGTCCGGCGGCACGGTCGTAGACGATCAGTTCCGCGAGGGTGGTGGTGTCCGTGCCCTTGTCGTCGTCGGTGACCGTGACGACCGGGCGG
This sequence comes from Streptomyces sp. NPDC057099, assembly GCF_042671245.1. Taxonomy (NCBI): domain Bacteria; kingdom Bacillati; phylum Actinomycetota; class Actinomycetes; order Kitasatosporales; family Streptomycetaceae; genus Streptomyces; species Streptomyces sp. NPDC057099. Next base: position 74,567 of record NZ_JBHUTX010000039.1, on the reverse strand, counting down.
TGGATGCCCGCGTCGTCGTAGACGTGTGCGGCGCGGCAGCCGGAGTCCGTGGCCGTGCCGGTCGTCGGCCGGCTGCCGTCCCTCCAGTCGACCGTGCAGGTGTGGCGGTCGGCCGTGCCCGGGTCGTCGAAGGAGGCGGTGATGACCGCGGCCTTGCCCACCGGGAGGGGAGAGCCGGGGCCCTTGGCGGATGTGAGTGTCGGGGCGGCGTTGGAGACCTTGACGGTCGCGGTGTCGGTGCCGCGTCCGCCGGTCAGGGTGACCTGGAAGGTGCCGTCGTCGGTGCAGGTGAGGGTCGTGCGGGCCGCTGCGGGGTCCTTGACGGTGCACGGGGCGCCGTCCTGGACGGTCCACTTGGGGGTGCCCGCCCCGGAGACGGTGCCGGTGAGGGTGATCGGCTCGCCCTCGGTGCCGGTGGCGTCCGGCCCGGCGTGGACGACGGTGACCGGGTCGATGCCGCCGAGGGTCGGGACGACCTTCTCGATGAGGCCGTCGGAGTCGAACTCCAGCTTGTCGATGGTGGTTTCACGGTGGGTGCCGTCACCGCCGGGTATGGCGAAGCGGTGGTAGGCGATGTACCAGTCGTCGGTGTTCGGGACGTGGACGACGGAGTGGTGGCCCGGGCCCTTGATGCCCAGGGAGAGGTCCTTCTCCAGGATCACGCCCTGCTTGGTCCAGGGGCCGGTGGGCGAGGGGCCGGTCGCGTAGGCGACGCGGTAGTTCTCGTCCCGGGTGTCGTTCTCCGACCACATGAAGTAGTAGGTGCCCTTGCGCTTGATGACGAAGGTGCCCTCGTTGTAGCCGCTCGGGGTGATGTCCTGGACCTTCGAGGTGTCGATGGAGGTCATGTCGTCGCCGAGCGGGACGACATAGGCGCGGCCGTTGCCCCAGTAGAGGTACTGCTTGCCGTCGTCGTCGGTGAAGACCGCCGGGTCGATCATCTGGCCGCGGAAGTCACCGGCCTTCAGCAGCGGCTTGCCCAGGGCGTCCTTGAACGGTCCGGTGGGGGAGTCGGACATCGCGACGCCGATGTTGGCGTCGGCGCAGAAGTAGAAGTAGTACTTCCCGTCCTTCTCCGTCATCGCCGGTGCCCAGGCCCGGCTGTCCGCCCAGCTGACGTCCGGCCCCAGGTCGAGGATGACGCCGTGGTCCTTCCAGTGGACCAGGTCCGTGGAGGAGTAGGCCTTGAACCGCGTGCCGCTCCAGCCTTCGAAGCCGTCGGTCGTCGGGTAGATGTAGAAGGTGTCGCCGAAGCGCACGATGTTCGGGTCGGCGTTCAGACCCGGCAGGACCGGGGTCTTCATGACCAGCGCCGAGACCTTCCAGCTCCGCTTCTTGCCGTCCGACCCGGTGACCTCGTACGTCACGGGCTCGGTGAAGTCACGCACGCTGCCGGAGGCGGGGCTGATCGTCGCGCCCTCGGCGAGTGTGAACTCCGGTGCCAGCGCGGTGAGATCGGTGCCCGGCTTCATCGGCAAGGTGACGGTGCCGCCGCCGTTGTCGATGAGCGCGTCGACCTTGAGCGCCGGGTGCGTCACCTTGGCGATGCCCGCCGTGTTGCCGCTGAGTTTCATGACCTCGGTGCCGGTGAGGGCACGGTCGTAGACGCGGAAGTCGTCGACCTCGCCGCCGAAGTAGGGGTCGGCCGCGTACAGGGAGCGGCCGATGTAGCCGCTGTGGTCCTTGGCCGCGTCGTACAGCTCGGACGGTTTGATGGTGGTCGTCGTGCGGGCCGCTTCGACGCCGTCGGCGTAGAGGACCATCGTGCCGGTGGCTCCGTCCAGCGTCACCGTGACGTGCCGCCACTGGCCGGGCGTGAGCTGCGAGCCGGCCGTCAGCTTCGACTCCGCCGACCAACTCGCCTTGGTGATGGCCGAGTAGAGGCTGGAGCTCCCGTTGGACGGAGTGGCGAACAGGTACTTGTCGCTGTCGGGTCCGAGCCCGAACAGCCACTGGAAGCTGCTGCCGCCCTTCCACTTGGCGTACGTCGACACCGTCACACTGTCGGCGTTCTTCAGCACACCGTTCGGGATCCTCACGTACGGCGAGCTCGACGAGTCGCCGGACATCTTGAACGAGCCGCCCTCGACACCGGTGCCGAAGTCGGGTGTGCGGACGTAGGTGCCGTGGTTGCCGTGCCCGCTGGAGTCACGGGCGATGCTGCCGCTCGTCTCGTCGAAGTCGTAGTGCAGGAGCAGATCGGCCGGGACGTCCGGTCCCTCCGCGGACACGGTGACCTCGGCCCGGACCGGGATCGCGGTGCCGCCGGGCAGGCTGCCCGTCACGGTGAAGGTGCCGGCCTGGGCGTACTTCGACGCCGGTACGTCCTCCCAGGTGACCGCGACAGGACGCTTGACGCCGTCGGCGTACTCGGCGATCACCGTGGCCGGCAGGACCGGGGCGTCGCCGACCCGGGTCTCGACCGACACGTCCTCGACGCTCTTCACGATCTGGTCGGGCTGGTAGGCGCGCAGCAGCCGGTCGTACTCGGCCTGGGTGACCGGGAGCACGGTGCCGTGGCGGGGCTTGGCGGGCAGGTCGTAGCCGGTGGAGGGGGTCCAGGTGCCCGAGTCGAGGTCGGTCGTCTCGAAGGGGATGTAGCCGCGGCCACCGAACTCGTCGAGGAACGCGTACCACTTCTCCTCGGTGTTGGACTTGAACACCAGCGGTCCCTCGGCGGCGTTCATCGCGCCCTTGCCGATGCCCTCGGCGACCGGGGTCCAGGACGGGTTCAGGAGGGAGTCGCTCTTCTCCTCGAAGATGAACTTGCTGTTGGGGGTGGAGGAGCTGTTGTTCCGCTCGTCCTTGGACAGGCGGTAGTACGTGCCGTCGTGCCGGATCACCGTGGAGTCGATGACCGAGTAGCCGCGGTCGATCCAGACCTTGGGTTCGCTGAAGGTGTAGAAGTCGCGGGTGGTGGCGTACATCATGCGGTTGTACGTGTCGCCGGAGTGGTCGGCGTTGTCGTACAGCTTCGACGCCCAGAAGACGACGTACTCGCCGCGCTCGGCGTCGTAGAACGCCTCCGGCGCCCAGGTGTTGCCCGCGCTGTCGGGTGAGACCTTGACCAGGCGCTGGTTCGTCCAGTGCACCAGGTCGGTGGACTCCCAGACCATGATGGACTTGCTGCCGGTGCGCTGGGAGGCGTCCCAGTCGCCGTTGCCGTAGATCTTGAGGTCGGTGGCGATCTGGTAGAACTTGTCGCCCTCCGGGGAGCGGATGATGAACGGGTCGCGCAGGCCCTTCTCGCCGAGGGTGGAGGTGAGGACCGGCTTGCCGTCGTTCAGTTCGCGCCAGTGCAGCGGGTCGTCGCCCTTGCTGAGGGCGGCGTAGAGCTGTTCGCCGTCCGAGGTGCCCTCGCCGGTGAAGTAGCTGAACATGTAGCCCTTGAGGGCCGCCTCGGCGGGGAGTTCGGGCACCTTGGCCATCATGACGCGGGTGGCCTTCGCCTCGCCCTTGGTGACGGTCGCGGTCAGCTCGACGGTGGTGGTGCCGTCGCCGTGCGCGGGGCGGTGGACCTCGCCGTCGGCGGTGAGGACGTCCGGCTTCGCGGAGGACCAGGCCACGGACGTGCCGTATTTGCCGCTCTCGGGCAGGGTGAGGTTGCCGCGTGCGTCGTCGAGGTTGTGGACCGTGAGCGCCTCGGCGGCCTCGCGGGTGGCGGCGTCGTCGTCGAGGGCGGGCCGGACCGTGACGTCGAAGGTCTTGGTGCCGGTCACGGTGCCCTTCTTCAGGGTCGCCGTGAGCGTGGCCCGGCCGTCCGGTGAGCCGGCCTCGGGGCGGGTCACCTTGCCGGTGTCGGACACCACGGCCGGGTTGTCGCTGTCCCAGCCGATGGAGGAGCCGCCGGCCGGGCCGGTCTTCGGCAGGTCCAGGTCGGAGGTGATGCCGCTGGTGTCGCCGAGGCTGAGGGCGTCCTTGTCGTCGGCGACGCCCTGGGTGGCGACGGGGAGGGAGAGCTGCTCGACCTCAGAGCCGTCCAGTGCCCGGTCGTACACGCGGAAGTCGCGTATCCGGCCCTTGAAGAGCTTGTCGCCGTCGTAGACGGACTTGCCGATGTAGTTGGCCTTGGTGGTGCCGGAGCCGATGGCGCCGGGCGTGGTGGTGACCGAGGTGTTGCGGCCGACCTCGATGCCGTCCTCGTAGAGGACGCCCGTGGAGCCGGTCTGGGCGTAGGTGATGTGCTTCCACACCCCGCGGGTCAGGTTGTGGGAGTCGGAGGGCTTGGTGGTCTGCTCGGTCGACCAGTTGCCCGTCGCGACGGAGGTGCGGAAGGAGTTGCCGGTGGTGAACAGGTAGCCGTTGCCGGTGCCCGCGCTGGTGTTGCCGAAGCCGTAGAGGAAGTAGGGCGTGCTCTGGGCGGAGTCGATCCGTACGTCCATGGAGACGGTGATCGAGTCCATGCCCTTCATGACGTCGTCCGGCACCTTGATGTAGGTGTCGGACCCGTTGAAGGCGAGCCCCTGACCGGATGCCGACCAGTCGGCGGTGCCGCTGACCGTGCCGTTGCGGCCGTTGCCGGAGGCGTCGGTCACGGTGCCGTTGGAGCCTGCGTCGAGTTTGTACCAGAGGGCCAGGCCGTCGGTGATGTCCGCGGCTCCGGCCGCCGGTGCCGCCGGTGCCGCTTGCGCGGGAGCGGCGGGTCCGGCGAGGGTGAGCAGCATCGACGCGGCGGTCAGTCCGGCGAGATGGCCCGCCCAACGTCTCGCGCGGCTCTGAGGTCGTGCGCATCGTACGACGTGCGTCATGTCGAGGTTCCCTGCTGAGGCATGGCTGATGACGGGCAAGGCAGAACGCGGAAACGAGGAACCGACGAGGCGACGGCAAGTCCTTGCCGTGGGCCTGCCGTTACACGTGGGTGACGTGTGTGTTGCGAGAGTCTCAGCCGACGCCCAGGGCAGCGTCAATAGGTTTCGAACAATGTCCGACAGGTCGAACGTGTCCGTCCCGCTGGCGGCGGGGCTAGAACATGGTGTTGTCGTTCTTGGAGGTGGGCGGGACGACCTGGAGGACGTCCCAGTGTTCGACGATCCTGCCGCCCGCGTCGAACCGGAAGATGTCGATGCCCGCGTACTCCTCGTCGGGCCAGATCTGGTGGCAGTGCAGGATGACGTGGTCGCCTTCGGCGAAGGCCCGCTGGAATTCGACGCGCTTGCCGGGATACTCGGCGGCCATGCGTTCGAAGTAGTCGATGAACGCCTGCTTGCCGTCGGCGACGTGCGGGTTGTGCTGGATGTAGGTGTCGCCGACGAACCGGTCGATGGCCTCGGCCGGGCGGCACTGGTTGAACATCAGGTCGTAGAACGCTCGGGCCGTGGCCTTGTTCTTCTCGGGGTCGCTCATGGTGCCACCGTAGGGTCGAGCGCCGGGTGCGGCGCGGTGAGTACGTCGAGCAGCCGGTCGGCGCCGACGGGGACGGGCAGGGACCGACCGGCCAGGTCGGCGGGGGTTTCGGGACGGTCGGGGTTGACACGGACGAGGCGTGCGGCGGGGAAGCGGCGGGTGAGATGTTCGCCAGGCCGTCGGATCACGCCCGGGGTGTTGAATCCGGCACCGAACTCCAGGATCAGCAGGCGGGTGTCGGCGGGGGCCGAGCCCAGCCAGTCCTGGAGGCGGTGGCCCGCGGGGAGGTAGGGGGTGTCGACGAACTGGTGGCCGGTGCGGACGTTGATCTCGACCTCGCCTTGGCAGTTCGGGCATCGGGGCAGGGCATCGGGGTCGGAGACGGCGCCCGTGGCCGGGTCGTAGGCGGCGAGGAGCCGTTCGACGAGAGGGCGGCTGTCCCAGGTGGTGGGGGTGCAGGGGGTGCCGCACTGGTAGCGGCCGTAGTCGCCCTGCGGGGTGAAGATCCGGTCGGGGTCGAAGCCACCCCGCGCGAAGAGGCCGTCCACGTTGGACGTCATCACCCAGTGGTCCTTGCCGTCGACCAGTGCGCGCAGCCGCGGGTAGAGGGGGTTGGGGACGGTGGAGAAGCGGATGTCGTCGATGTGGACGGCCCAGTAGCCCCACAGCAGGGACGGCGGCAGGGGCACGCCGACCATGTAGCGGGAGCGCAGGCCGTGGCGGTGCAGGGCGGGGAAGAGCTCCCGGAAGCGGTCTTCGTCGCCGTAGTCGTATCCGGCGGCGGCGCTCAGACCGGCCCCGGCCGTGATCAGGACGCGGTCGGCCTCCGCGAGCCAGCTGCGTATCGTGCCCGCGGCGGCTGCCACGTCGACGGTGGGCCGGTTCATCGGGACGGGCCTCCTTCGGTGAGAGCGTGGGTGTAGGCGGCGTGGTCCTCGTCCGCGTACACATTGAAGATCACGCGGTCGAGACGTCCGGGGTGGGCGTCGAGCCAGTCGGCCACGGTGTCCAGGGCAGTGCGGGCGGCGGGCTTCTTGGGGTAACCGAAGACGCCCGTACCGATGCCGCAGAACGCGACGGTGCGCAGGCCGTCGACCTCGGTGGCCAGGTCGAGACACGCGCGGTACGAGGCCGCCAGCGCCCGATCGTGCTGCGGGCGGAGGGGGCCGTCGACGATGGGGCCGACGGTGTGCAGGACGTAGCGGGCGGGCAGATGGTAGCCGCGGGTGATCTTGGCGGTGCCGGTCGGTTCCGGGGTGCCCTGCCGGGTCATGATCGTGTGGCAGTCGGCGCGCAGACGGGGGCCGGCCGCGGCGTGGATGGCGTTGTCGACGCACGGGTGCACCGGGGCGAAGCAGCCGAGCAGGGCGCTGTTGGCGGCGTTCACGACGGCGTCGGCGCCGAGGGTGGTGATGTCGCCCCGCCAGAGCGCCGTACGGTCGGCGGCCCGGTACGCGGTGGAAGGAAGCGTGTCGCGGAGGGTGGGCAGCGAGGCGGCGTCGGTGGTGCCGCGCGCCAGGCGTTCGCCGGACAGGAGCGCGTCCAGCACGCGGGCGGTCCCGCCGGGCAACGGGCCCGGTTCCCGGACGGTCAGCACGGCGCGCAGCAGTCGCCGGGCGGCGGCATCGTCGAGCCGGTCCGCCGCACCGGGACGCAGCCCGGCCCGCACTGCCGCCGGGTCGTCGCCCAGCAGGCCGAGCGCCTCACGGACCAGGTCGGCGGACCGCTGATCCGGATCATGGCCGTTGGCGGACCGGAACGGCTCGCCCAAGGCGATGGCGGCGCGGTAGGCGGCGATCGGCAGTGCGGTCGCGTACACGGTTGTCCTCCGGCGGTGGGGCATGTGACGGGTCGTAGGAGGGAGTCGTAGGGGATGCGTCTGGAGCACGGCACGCCGTGGTGCCCTCACCTGTTGACCGGTGGGGCACTGCGGCGTGGTCAGGGGCTTCAGGGGTGATTGTCATGCCGGACGTCTCGACCCAGCCGAGCATGAACAGGCCGGGGGCCACCTCGGCGGTGTGGAGGGTGACGGTCTCCTCAGCGCCCTTGCCGGGGCCCTCCAGGGTCTCGTAGTGCAGGGTGGTGCCGTCCGGTGTCAGAACAGGCCGTTGGAGTGCGGGAGTTCGGCGGGCACGGGGACGACGACGTCCCAGTGCTCGACGATCTTGCCGCCCTGGACGCGGAAGAGGTCGTAGTAGGCGGCGGGGACGCCGAACTCGCCCTCGGACTGGAGCAGGACGAAGTCGCCCTCGGCGATGACCTTGTGGACGGTCTTGTAGACGAGGTTCTTGCCCTGCTCGGCCCACTTCGCGGCGGCGGCGCCGAAGCCGTCGAGTCCGTCGGCCGCTTCCGGGTTGTGCTGGTGGTAGGTCTCGGTCGAGATGTAGTCGGTCAGTACGGAGTAGTCGGCGCCCTTGAGGACCTTCGCGGCGAACTCCTCCACCAGGGCGCGGTTCGCCTCGGTCCTGTCCGGGTCGGCGGGCTCGGTGGGGCCGTCGGTCTGGGAGCGGCCGGAGGCGGTGTCCTCGACCAGCGGGGTGAGGGCGTCCCAGTGCTCGGCGAGCTTGCCGTCGGCGTCGACGCGGAAGATGTCGAAGGCGACCAGCGGGTCGGGGCCGAAGCCGTGGTACGTGCCGTGCAGGGCGACCAGGTCGCCGTCGGCGATCACACGGGCGCCCTCGTATCGGAAGCCCTCCGGCAGGCCGGCGACCATCTGGCGCAGGGCCTCGGGGCCGTCGGCGGCCAGGGCGCTGTGCTGGCGGTAGTCGGCGGCGGCCCAGCGGTCCACCGCGCTCGGGTCCTTCTGTCCGAACAGCTCGGCGGCCGCGGCCAGGACGGTGTTCTTGGCGTTGCTCATGGCGCTTCTCCTGCGAGGTGAGGGCTTACTGCTTTCCGACACCGGCTCGGCTCCGAACCCGGCGACACCTTCACGCTATGGGTGCTGAACAGGCCGGATCGGATACGCTGGTGACTCGCTATGGTCAAAATGCGACACGATGCCGATCGCGGCATCCCGGAGATCCCCTTCGCCGCGCCCGCCGGCACCCCCGCCGGCGTGGAGGTGCTGTCCCTCGCCGACCTGCGCCGGCGGGTCCCCGCCGAGCGGCTCGTGCTTCCCCAGCGACCCGACTTCCACCACCTGATGACCCTTACGGGCGGGACCCTGCGGCACACGGTCGACTTCACCGCCTACGCCCTCGACCCCGGCTCCTGGCTCTGGGTACGCCCCGGGCAGGTCCAGCAGTGGGGCAACCTCGCCGACGCCGACGGCACCCTGATCCTGTTCCGCCAGGACTTCCTCGACCCGGCCACCACGCACGGCGCTCACACCGAAGACCCGCACGCCCCGATCCTGCGCCGCCCGCTGCCCGACGACGAAGCGGCCCTGCGGCTGGCCGCCGACCACCTCGCCACCGAGTTCCACGCCCTCGGACACCTGCCCCTTGAGATCCACACCGCAGCACTGCGCCACCTGCTCGCGGTCCTCGTCCTGCGGCTGGCGCACCTCACCGCACCCGCAGGCAGCCCCGTGCCCGAACCCGACGCCACCTACCTGCGCTTCCGCGATGCGGTGGAAAAGGACTTCGCGCGCACCCGCCGGGTGGAGGACTACGCCGCATCGCTCGGCTACTCCACCCGCACCCTCTCCCGCGCCACGCTCACCGCCGCCGGCCTGGGCGCCAAGGAGTTCATCGACCGCCGCGTCGTCCTGGAGGCCAAGCGCCTCCTGGCCCACAGCGACCAGAGCGCCGCCCGCATCGCCGACCGCCTCGGCTTCTCCAGCGCGACCCACTTCAGCAAGTACTTCCACCACCGCACCGGCCAGACCCCGATCGCCTTCCGCGACACGGTCCGCGGGCACACCGCGAACTGAAACGCGTCCTGCGGCGACGGAAGGCCACCCCGACCGTCATGCGTCGGCAGGCGAACGCAACAGGGCCTGGTGCTGGACCGGATGGTCCTTCCCGCGCTCCCCGGCCCCGGCTGTGTTCCAGAGAGTGGACGCCTGTTGGTGCGGGGCTGCGGCTGCGGTAGAAATGGGCCCCATGATCTCCGAGTCCTTGGTGCGACGCCTGGTCATCGACCTGTGCCGACGCCCGGCCTCGTGTTGTCGCTGACCCAGCCTCTTTGACGCGCCCTGCGTCCTGCCCCCTGCCGTGCAATGACGGCACCCGCACCAGGGCGCTTCCCGCGCTCTGCCTCAGGGCGCTCTCCCCCTTAGTTCGGCATCACTCTCGTTCGGGGCCGGCCACCTCTGTCGTTCGGCGGCAGCTGCTCATGTCCCGGCGCCCCTGGAGGACGCCCCATGTCCACAACTCCCGTTCTGCTCAAGCCTGATGACCCGGCCGACGTACCGCCCGAACCTCGCGCGCCTGCGCGGGGCGCGTGGACGCGCGTGCGTCATGTCGCGCTGCCGTTCGGCTCGCTGCTGCTGTTCCTCGTCCTGTGGCAGCTGCTGGCGGCGAGCGGGACGTGGAGCGAGACACTGGTTCCGCCGTCGGCCAAGGTGTGGGACGCGTTCATCGAGGTCTCCACCACGCACGGCGGCATACGGGGCTACAACGGCACCACGCTCGTCGAGCACCTGGGCATCAGCCTGCGGCGCATCGCGCTCGGCGCCGGGATCGGCATCGCCGCGGGAGTGGTGTTCGGGCTGCTCATGGGCACCGTCGGCTGGGTGCGCTCGCTGTTCGAGCCCTGGATCACCTTCCTGCGGACCCTGCCACCGCTGGCGTACTTCTCGCTGCTCATCATTTGGCTGGGCATCAACGAGGAGCCGAAGGTCACGCTGCTGGCCGTGGCCGCCTTCCCGCCCGTGGCGGTGTCCACGACCACGGCCGTCACGGCCGTACCGAAGAGCCTGATCGAGGCCGCCCGTGCGCTCGGCGCGTCTCGGTGGGACGTGGTCAGGGACGTCGTCGTCCCGTCCGCCCTGCCGGAGACGCTCACCGGAGTCCGGCTCGCCGTGGGGGTGGCCTACTCGTCCCTGGTCGCCGCCGAACTGGTCAACGGCCTGCCCGGAATCGGCGGCATGGTCAAGGACGCGGCCAACTACAACAACACCCCTGTCGTGCTCGTCGGCATCATCGCCATCGGCGTCTCCGGCCTGATCATCGACGGCCTGCTGCTGCGGCTCGAACGCACGGTCGTTCCGTGGCGCGGTCGCGCGTAGTTCCCGCCCTCCGCTCCTCCCCTCCCTTCCCCTCCGTACAGAAACGGCTCCGCCATGTCCCGTGCTCCCCAAGGTCCGTCCCGCCGTCTCCTCCTCGCCGGTGCCCTGGCCACCGTGTCCGCGGCCGTCACGGGCTGCTCCTCGGGCAGTGGGGCGTCGGCGTCCGGCGGCTCCAAGCAGCTGCGCATCGGCTATTTCGCCTTCCCCAGCGGCGACTTGCTCGTGAAGAACAGAAAGCTGCTGGAGAAGGCACTGCCGGACTACACGATCACCTGGATCAAGTTCGACTCCGGCGCCAGCGTCAACCAGGCCTTCATCGGCAAGTCCCTCGACATCGCCGCGCTGGGCTCCAGCCCGTTCGCCCGCGGGGTGTCCGGCAGTTCGCCCATCCCGTACAAGGTCGCGTGGATCCTCGACGTCGCGGGCGAGAACGAGGCCCTCGTCGCGCGCAAGGCCACCGGCATCACCGATGTCGCCGGGCTCAAGGGCAAGAAGATAGCCACTCCCTTCGCCTCCACGTCGCACTACAGCCTGCTCTCCGCGCTGAAGGAGGCCGGCCTCGAGCCGTCGGACGTCGAACTCATCGACCTGCAGCCGCAGCCGCTCCTCGCCGCGTGGCAGCGGGGCGACATCGACGCCGCCTATGTCTGGCTGCCGACCCTGGACGAGCTGCGCAAGACCGGCACTCAGCTCACCAGCAGCAAGGAGATCGGCGCGGCGGGCAAGCCGACCCTCGACCTGGCCGTCGTCTCGGACGACCTGATCGCCAAGGATCCCAAGGCGATCGATGCCTGGCGCAAGGCGGAGGCCGAGGCGTTGCGGCTGATCAAGTCCGACCCGGACGGCACGGTCAAGGCCGTCGCGGCCGAGCTCGGCATCAGTGCGGCGGATGCCGAGGCGCAGCTCTCGCAGGGAGTGTTCCTCACTCCGGACCAGGTGGTCTCCGCCGACTGGCTGGGCAGCGACGGCAACCCGGGCAAGCTGCTCACCTATGTCACCGACACCGGCCGGTTCCTGGCCGACCAGAAGCAGATCGGCGCCGCGCCGTCCGAGGACGCCGTCCGCGGCGCGTTCTATCTGAAGGGGCTGCCCGATGTCCTCAAGTGAGCTCACTCGGACCACGGCAGGGGCGGACACCGTGCCCGCCGGATCCGTCCGACTCGACGATGTCACCCACCGGTACGGCGGGGGCGGCGAGGCCTTCACCGCCGTCGGGCCGGTCGATCTGAGCGTTCCGTCCGGGGAGTTCCTGGTGCTGGTGGGTGCCTCCGGCTGCGGCAAGAGCACGCTGCTGCGGCTGATCGCCGGCTTCGAACAGCCCACGCGGGGCTCGGTGCGGGTCTCCGGCACCGAGCCCCGGCCCGGCGAGGCGGCCGGGGTGGTGTTCCAGACGCCGCGGCTGTTCCCGTGGCGGACGGTGCGGGGCAACATCGACCTGGCGCTGCGGTACGCGGGTGTGAACCGCGCCCAATGGCCCGAGCGGCGTGCGGAGTTGCTGGCCCGCGTCGGCCTCGAAGGCACCGAGAAGCGGCGCACCTGGGAGATCTCCGGCGGTCAGCAGCAGCGCGTCGCGATCGCCCGTGCCCTCGCCGCCGAGAGCCCGCTCCTCCTGCTCGACGAGCCGTTCGCGGCGCTGGACGCGCTGACCCGGGAGCGGCTTCAGGAGGACGTCCGCCGGGTGACCGACCTGACCGGCCGGACCACGGTGTTCGTGACGCACTCGGCGGACGAGGCGGTGTTCCTCGGCTCCCGCATCGTGGTGCTGACCAAGAGCCCCGGGACCGTGGCTCTGGACCTGCCGATCACCCTGCCGCGCGGTGACGTCGACGCCCAGGAGCTTCGCGACTCCGACGAGTTCGCCGAGCTGCGCGCGGAGGTGTCCCACGCCGTGAAGGCCGCCGCCGGGGCCTGATCCCCGTACTCGGGGAAAGGCCGCCCGTGCGCGCCGACCTGGTGGCGGCGTGTACGGGCGGCTCTGGGGCACGCTCAGGAGCATCGTCAGCGAGCGGCGGCCTCGACGATCACACCGGGCTGCCGTCCTCCACGAGGTCCACTCCCAGCTGTGCGAGCAGGTCGTCCCGCAGGGCCGCGTACTCGGCGCTGCCGTGGCGGCGCGGCTCGGGCAGCTCCACCGGGAGGTCGGCGGCGATCCGCCCCTGGTCCAGCACCACCACCCGGTCCGCGAGAACGATGGCCTCGTCGACGTCGTGCGTGACCAGGAGCACGGCGGGCCGGTGCCGTTCGCACAGGCGGCGCAGCAGGGCGTGCATCCTGATCCGGGTCAGGGCGTCCAGTGCCCCGAACGGCTCGTCGGCGAGCAGCAGTTCCGGATCGCGGACGAGTGAGCGGGCGAGTGAGACGCGCTGCTGTTCGCCTCCGGACAACTCGACGGGCCAGGCCCGTTCGCGGCCTTCGAGGCCGACCTCGGCGAGGGCGGCCCGGCCGCGTTGTTCGGCATCCGGTCCGCCCAGGCCCAGGACTACGTTGTCGAGCACGCGCTTCCAGGGGAGCAGCCGGGCGTCCTGGAAGACGACGGAGAGGCGGTCGGGGGCGGCGAGTTCGCCGCTTCCGGCCACGTCGTGGTCGAGCCGGGCCAGTGCGCGCAGCAGCGTGCTCTTGCCGGAGCCGCTGCGCCCGAGCAGGGCCACGAACTCGCCCGGGGCGACGGTCAGGTCCAGCCCGTCGAGGATCCTGCGCTCGCCGAAGGAGCGCACCAGATTCCCGGTCCGGACCGTCGCGCGGTCCTCGCTGGTCCACCGGCCTTCGACGGCGTCCTGGTCCTCCGTCCCGGTCAGTCCCCCAGGGTGCGCCGCCATGTCAGCGTTCTCCTTTCCACGAGCCGTACCAGGGCGTCGGAGAAGAGCCCGAGGAGTCCGTACACGACGAGACCGACGAGGATGATCTCGATCTGCCCGTACGTCCGCGCGAGTTCCATCATGTAACCGATGCCGCTGGTGGCGTTGACCTGTTCGACGACGACCAGCGCGAGCCACGCGGCGGTCACCGCGAAGCGCATCCCGAGCAGGAAGCCGGGAAGGGCGCCGGGCAGCACCACATGACGGACGAACTGGAGTCTGCTGAGCCGCACGGTCTCCGCCAGCTCGGCGTAGCGGTTGTCGATGCCGCGCAGTCCGTTGTGGGTGTGGATGTAGACCGGAACGAAGACGCCCAGCGCGATCGTGACGACCTTCATCGTCTCGCCGATGCCGAACCACAGGATCAGCAGCGGGATCAACGCGAGTGACGGGATCGCCCGCTTGATCTGCACGGGGCCGTCGATGGCCGCCTCGCCGATCCGGCTGAGCCCGGAGACCAGTGCGAGGAGCAGCCCGCCCGCGACTCCGAACACCAGCCCCAGCAGGGCGCGTCGGGCGGACGTGGCCAGGTTGGACTGGAGCCGGCCTTCCTCGATGAGATCGCCTGCCGCTGCCGCGATGGTCCAGGGCGCGGGCAGGCTCCGGGCGTCGATGAGGCCGGCCGCGGAGCCCGCGGCCCAGAGGGCGAGCAGCAGCAGCGAGCCGATCGCCCAGCCGTACGGCACGGGGCGTCCTGGCGCGAGCCGCCTGCGGGTGCGACGGCTCGGCGCATGCCGGGCGGCGGGTACCGCCTGTCGCGTCGCCGTCGGCCGCTGCTTGCCGGAGAGCGTCGTGCTCATGTCGACCCCCCTGCACCGGCGAGGGCGTCGGCGCCCGCCGACTCGTAGCGCCGGTCGAAGAGGAGGTCCGCCTTGAAGGCCTTGTGGTCCTGCTCCTTCGCCAGCAGGTCGATGGTCTGCTGCTGCCGCCGGATGGCACCGGTCCAGTCCGCCGGAATGTCGGGATCTCCGGACCGCTGGACGAGGTATTCGCCGTCCTCGGGGCTCAGCCCCTGGTCCTTGACGTAATATCCCTCGATCCATTCCTTGGGGTGCTCGTCGATCCAGATCTGTGCGCGCGCCCAGAACTTGATGAGTTCTCTGATGGCGGCGGACTTCGGTGCGTCACTGACGGAATCGGTGAGCGCCCACAGATGTGCCGGGTCGTCCCGCAATCCGTGCTTGATGGTCGTCCCGCCGCTCTTTCCGTATGTCGTCAGATAGCGCTTGATGTTGACGTCCCCCAGGGGAGCGGCATCCACCTGGTGATTTCCCAGGGCCGTGGGATAGACGTCGTCGGTGCTGGCCAGTTCGACGAGTGTGACGTCGTCCTGGGTGAGCCCGGCCTTCTGCAGGATCCGCAGCACCAGTGCGCCCTGTGCCTGCCCGGGGCTGTAGGCGATCTTCTTCCCGCGCAGGTCCGCGAGCGTCCTGATGCCGGCGCCGGGCGCGATGCCCAGCTCATAGACCGGGTGCCGGAGCGGCTCCTTGCGGAACTCGGCCGCGACGAGCTTGGTGTCGAGGCCGGTCCAGTAGGCGTTGATCGAGGGGATGTCCGCGGCTGAGCAGACATCGAGAGCACCCGCCCGGAAGGCCTCGGAGCACTTGGGGCCACCGCTGATGTTGGCCCACTTGACCTTGAAGGGCAGCTTGTCGATCTGCCCCGACAGCTGAAGCGCGACCTTGAGGTCCGGCGCCCCGACGGTGAGGGAGGCGTCCGAGGAGACCTTGGCCGGGATCTTCTCGCGCGAGACGTCCTTGCCGACTTCCGTGGACGCCGAGTTGCCCGCGCACGAAGTCGACAGAAGGGCGAAGGACAAGGCGGCCACCACGGCCACGGACCTGGATCTGGGCATGCTTATGCGCGAGGTCATTGATTCCTTCTTGAAAACAGAGATCGAAAAAGACGAGGCAGACGGTGCGGCGCGGCAGACGTCAGATACACACGGCCGAGGCGATGCGCATCAGATCAATGGCCCGTCGTTTGCGAAGGAATGCAAAGATCCGCATGAGGTCCGAACCTAACGACAGGTCAAATTGTGGTCAAGGCAGGCCGCTTTGCCTGACCGTGCTCGCAACAACACTTTCGTTCGCATGCCATGTACCCGTTACATTCCGGCATGGCCGTCCGTCACACCACGCTGACCGGGTGCCGCACCACCGCGTCGAACAGGTAGCCCTGTGTGTTGGGCACCGCGATGTCCGGCTGGGTTCGGCCGGCCGTGTCGGTGGCGCGGGCCAGCAGGTGGGTGGCGCCGGGTGCGTCGGGCTGCCAGCCGAGGGACCAGCGGGTCCAGGTGCCGGTGCGGGGGCGGTCGTGCAGGCGGACGGGCCGCCAGTTCGCCCCGCCGTCGGTGCTGACGTCGACCCGGGCGACGGCGCCCGCGCCCGACCACGACCGTCCGTGCAGCACGTGCCTCCGCCCCGCGGTGAAGGTGGCCCCGCTCGCCAGCTCGAAGGCGCTCTTCGTGGCCTGCCGGGTCAGCGGCGCGCTGCCGCCCTCCGGGTGGGAGGGACCGAACAGCCGGTAGAAGGTGGTGTTCCAGGGCGAGAAGAGCGGCTGCGCGGACACCTCGATGTCGCCGACCCACTTGATCGACGAGATCCCCACCCAGGACGGCACCAGCACCCTCACCGGATACCCGTGGTCGTACGGGAGCGGCTCACCGTTCATCTCGTACGCGAGCAGCACGTCGTCCAGTGCCTTGGCCAGCGGCAGCGGACGCCGTACCCGGCCCAGGTTCTCGCCGCCGCTGACGTACTCGGCGTCCAGGCCACGCGGCTGCACGTCCACGGCGGACGGGGACAGCCCGGCCCTGCGCAGCACATCGGCCAGGCGCACCCCGCGCCAGCGTGCGACGCCGATCGCGCCCAAGGTCCACGCGGTGCCGCTGACCGTCTCGCCCTGCTGAGTCGTGTAGGAGGAGCGGCCGTTCCCCGCGCACTCGACGAAGGCGGTCCGGGTGACGGCCGGCAGCGCCCGCAGATCGTCGTACCCGAACTCCACCGGCCGGTCCTCGCCGGGGGTGCCGCGCAGCCCGCTCCCCCACAGCCGCAGCCGCCAGTCGTCGGCGTCCAGTACGGGGGTGGCGGTGTGGTTGCGTACGAAGAACAGCTCGTTGGGGGTGTGGTGGCCGGTGCCGCGCAGCGCCTCCCAGCGGGTCTCGGCGTTGGTGCCGCGCTGGACGAACCACTCGGGCGGCAGGGGCTTGACGATGGCTGCGTCGGCGGCGCGGGCGGGCAGCGGGGCGCCGAGTGCGGTCCCGGCGGCGGTGGCGGCGAGCAGGGTGAGGAGCCGGCGGCGGCTGACCCCGTCCGCCCTGGCCTCACCGCCGAGCCACTGGCGCAGCCTTCGGCGGTCGTAGTCGGTTTCGTGGCGGTGACCGGCGGGGGTGGGAGAGGGCATGGCGGGTCCTCGTCATGGGGGGGAGCACTACAGGGCTCTGCGGCACAACGGGTGGGTGCGGCACGGTCGTTGACGGAGTCGTCGGGGAGCGCGCGATCAGCCGGTCGTCCGACACAGCGCGGCGGCCACGCGGACCAGGTCCACGGCACGGCGGCGGGTCAGGGGCTCCGACAACGGCATGGCGGGATGCAAGCACGTGGGTCGGAGGGTGTCAACGGAGCGTCCCGTCGGCGCGTCACAGGCCACCCTGCGTCCCACCGGGTGAGACCGCCGGGCGATCTGGTGCGTTGCCGCCACCGTGTGGTTACCTGGGCCCATGACCGTGCTCGTGACCCGCCGCCACGTCGATTACGTGCGTGTCACCACCACGGGCTGTTCCGCCGTGAGCTGACGCCTCGCTCCGGCTTCCGACCCGCATTTCCTCCACCGCATCACGCTGACCGCTGCCCTGTACGCCCGTACGGGCGCGGCCGCCTGTCCAGCGGTGTCCTCACGCTTGCCGTCTTCTCCGCCCTCAGCACAGGAGTACCGCCATGAGCCAGCCCCTCGACTCCGTCACCGCCGGCCACACCCCCGAGGACGAGCCCGCCGGTCCCGACACCTCGGCCTGGTCCTTCGAGACCCGGCAGCTCCACGCCGGTGCCGCGCCGGATCCGACGACCGGGGCCCGGGCGACGCCGATCTACCAGACGACGTCGTTCGTGTTCCGCGACACCCGGCACGCCGCCGACCTGTTCTCGCTGGCCGAGCCCGGCAACATCTACACCCGCATCCACAACCCCACCCAGGACGTCTTCGAGCAGCGCGTCGCCGCCCTGGAGGGCGGGGTCGCGGCCGTGGCGCTGGCCTCCGGGCAGGCGGCGGAGACGCTGGCGATCCTCACGCTGGCGAGCTCCGGGGACCACATCGTCTCCAGTACGTCGCTGTACGGCGGCACGTACAACCTGTTCCGGCACACCCTGCCGAAGCTCGGCATCGAGGTGTCCTTCGTGGACGACCCGGACGACGTCGAGGCCTGGCGCGCGGCGATCCGGCCCCACACCAAGGCGCTGTTCGCCGAGACCCTGGGCAATCCGCGCGGCAACGTGCTCGATGTGCGGGCGGTCGCGGACGCGGCGCACGAGGCGGGCGTACCGCTGATCGTGGACAACACGGTCCCGACCCCCTACCTGCTGCGGCCCATCGAACACGGCGCGGACATCGTCGTGCACTCGGCGACCAAGTTCCTCGGCGGGCACGGCACCGCGATCGCGGGTGTGGTGGTCGACGGCGGCACCTTCGACTTCGGTGCGCACGCCGAGCGGTTCCCCGACTTCACCGAGCCCGACCCCAGCTACCACGGCCTCCAGTACTGGCCGGCGCTCGGCCCGGGCGCCTTCGCCGTCAAGCTGCGGGTGCAGTTGCTGCGCGACCTCGGGCCCGCCCTGTCGCCGCACTCCGCCTTCCTGCTCCTCCAGGGCGTGGAGACGCTCAGCCTGCGCATCGAGCGGCACTCCTCGAACGCCCAAGCCCTGGCCGAGTGGCTGGAGCAGCGCGACGAGGTGGCCGCCGTCCATTACCCGGGGCTGGAGTCCAGCCGTTGGTACGAGGCGGGTCGGACGTATCTGCCGCGTGGCGCGGGTGCCGTGGTCTCCTTCGAGCTGCGGGACGGCGTCGAGGCGGGCAAGCGGTTCGTGGACGCGGTCGAGCTGTTCAGCCATCTCGCCAACATCGGAGACGTACGCAGCCTCATCATCCATCCGGCGTCCACCACCCACAGCCAGCTCGACGAGGAGCAGCTGGCGGCCACCGGCGCCGCACCCGGCCTGGTGCGCCTCTCGGTCGGCATCGAGAACCTCGTGGATCTCAAGGCGGACCTGGAGGCCGGGTTCCGAGCGGCGAAGGGCGCGTCCTGAAGACCGTACTGACGCCCTCTCAGGTTCCTCTCCCGCCGGCCTCCGGGGCCTGGCGGGAGGGGGACCCGCCCGGGCGCCGTCGGTGGTACGTGCGTGAGAGCCCGCTCGCGTTGGAGGCGGGAGGTGAACTGCCCGGTGTCCGGCTGGCGTTCGAGACCTGGGGGCGGCTCGCACCGGACCGGTCCAACGCGGTGCTGGTGCTGCACGCGCTCACCGGCGACAGCCATGCGGCGGGTGCGGCCGAGCCCGGCCACCCCACCCCCGGGTGGTGGGACGGGCTCATCGGCCCCGGGCGGGCGCTCGACACGGACCGCTGGTTCGTCGTCGCCCCCAACGTGCTCGGGGGCTGCCAGGGCAGCACCGGGCCGTCCTCGGTGAGCCCTTGCGGTCGGCACTGGGGCGGCGACTTCCCGTTTCTGACGCAGCGCGACCAGGTCGCGGCCGAGGCCGGACTGGCCGATGCCTTGGGCATCGGCCGCTGGGCCCTGGTGGTCGGAGGGTCGATGGGCGGGATGCGGGCGCTGGAATGGGCGGTGTCCCGTCCCGAACGGACGGACGCGCTCCTGCTGCTCGCCACGGCGGCCGCGGCGAGCGCCGAGCAGATCGCCTGGTCCGCCATCCAGCTTCAGGCCGTACGCTCCGACCCGAACTGGCGGGGCGGCCACTATCACGAAACCGGCCGGGGTCCCCACGCCGGGCTCGGCCTGGCCCGACGGGTCGCCCATGTCACATATCGCAGCGAGCCGGAACTCCAGGTCCGCTTCGGCCGCTCGGCCCAGGGCGCGGAGGATCCCTGGGACGGCGGCCGGTACGAGGTCGAGTCCTATCTCGACCATCACGCGGACAAGCTCGTGCGTCGCTTCGACGCGGGCAGCTACGTCGTGCTGTGCGAGGCCATGAACAGCCATGACATCGGCCGCGGACGCGGCGGCGTGCGCTCCGCCCTGAGCCGGGTGACCGCGAGAACCCTCGTGGCGGGGGTGGACTCCGACCGTCTCTACCCGCCCTCCCAGCAAGCGGAGTTGGCGGCGGGCATCCCCACGGCGGACGACGTACGGGTCATCGAATCGCCCTACGGCCATGACGGCTTCCTCATCGAGTTGGAACAGGTCGCCGTGCTCGTGAGCGAACTCGTCCGCCCTCCGCAGGCACCCATCAGAACTCGCCCATGATTCCCATGATTCACGGAAAGGCAGCGCACATGTCGCCTCGTACCGCGCACACGACCGTGGCGGTCCATCCGCTGCTCGCCGAGCGCTGGAGCCCACGCTCGTTCGACGCCACGCACACGGTCACCGACGAGGAGCTGGTGTCCCTGCTGGAGGCCGCCCGCTGGGCGCCCTCCGCCCGCAATACGCAGCCTTGGCGCTTCCTCGTCGGACGGCGCGGCGACACGACGTACCAGCAGATCCTGGCCACTCTCGTGCCCGGCAACCAGGCCTGGGCGGGGAACAGTTCGGTGCTGATCGCGGCGGTGGCGGCGGAGCGTCTCGAGAACGGAACCGCGCACCACGGCGCCGCGTACGACACCGGGCTGGCGGTGGCCCATCTGTCGGTGCAGGCCCACGCGCTGGGACTGCACGCGCACCAGATGGGCGGCTTCGACCCCGAGCGGCTGCGCGTGTCGTTGGACGTCCCGGACGGCTACCGGCCACTCACCGTCACCGCGCTGGGGGCCCTGGCCGCGGCGGATCTCCTCCCGGAGGAACTGCGCGTCCGCGAGACCGCCGTCCGCGAGCGCCGGCCTCTGGCGGAGACGTTCTTCGCCGAGAGCTGGGGCAAGCCGCTTCCGGCCGGCCCCTGAAGCGCGCCCCAGCCCTTGCCCGCACTGTCCTGACCATCAGCGCCGCATCCCGCAGGAGTACACATGACCGTCCAGGACGCCCCCACCGGCATCGACGCCTTCGCCGCCGCATGGGAGGCATGGCATCAGCACAGGGACTCCGCCCTCGCCCATGAACACGGATTCCTCGCCGTCACCGGCCTGTACTGGCCGGACGCCGAACCCCGGCGCTTCCCCGGCGCGCCCGGCAGCTGGTCGACGGGCGACGAGGGCGTCACCGTCGCGCTCGGAGAGGGGGAGGAACTCGTCGTCGACGGCACCGCGGTGCGCGGACGGCACACCTTCGGTGTCATCCCGGAACGCGGTGGCGTGACCGCCGTCTGGGGCGACGCGGTGATCGAGATCGCCAAACGCGGCGGCCACCACGTGATCCGGCCACGGCACCCGGAACATCCGCTGCGGACCGGGTTCACCGGGACGCCCGCGTACGCACCGGACCCGCGGTGGGTGGTCTCCGGTACGTACACGCCGTTCCCGGAGCCGCGACCGACCACCGTGGGTGCCTCCGTCGAGGGACTGCAGCACGTCTACGACGCGCCCGGCAGAATCCGCTTCCGGGTCGACGGCCGGACGCTGGGCCTGACCGCGTTCAACGGGTCCGCACCAGGCAGCCTCATGGTGCTGTTCACCGACGCGACCTCCGGCGTGACCACGTACGCGGCCAATCGCGCCCTGCGGATCGACGCGCCCGGACCCGACGGCACCGTGGTGCTGGACTTCAACCGTGCCACCAACCTTCCGTGCGCCTACACCGACTTCGCGACCTGCCCGCTGCCGCCCGGCGAGAACCGGCTCCCGGTGGCGATCGAGGCCGGTGAGCGGATCCCCCACGAGCGGAAGCCGATCGCCCGGTGAGCCCCTCGCCCCTCCCCCGGATCCGCTCGCTGTCGTTCCTGACGCCGGGCAACTACGCGGACGACGACCCGTACGCGGGTCTCGAGGCCACCCTGCGGCTGTTCGAGTACGGCGAGCGCACGGGGTACGACGGTGCCTGGGTGCGGCAGCGGCACCTGGAGCACGGAGTGTCCTCGGCGGCGGTGTTCCTCGCCGCCGCCGGCCAGCGCACGGAGCACATCGAGCTGGGCACCGCCGTGATCCCGATCGGGTACGAGAACCCGTTCCGGCTCGCCGAGGATCTCGCGCTCGCCGATGTGCTCTCCCGCGGGCGGCTGCAGGTCGGTTTCAGCACGGGCATGCCCCATGCGGAGCTGATGGCGCGACTGGTCCACGACGGCGACTGGCACAGCTTCGACCTGTCGTACGGCCGGATCGCCCGGGTGCGCGACCATCTGCGCGGCGGCCCCCTGGGCAGTGAGGACACCGTCATCCAGACGCCGGGCGGCGCACAGCGGCCACGCCTGCAGCCGTACAGCCCCGGGCTGGCCGACCGCACCTGGTACGGGGCCGGCAGCCTGCGCTCGGCACGGTGGGCGGGCGAGCAGGGGCTGGGCATGCTCAGCGGGAACATCGTCGCCGGCGAAGGCACCGACGACTTCTCCACCGCCCAGCGGGCACTGATCCACGCGTACCGTCGCCTGCTCGGGCCGGAGCGACCGGGACGGGTGGCGATCGGCCGGGTGATCGTGCCCTTCGACAGCGCGGACGCGGCGACCCGGCGGCGCTACCGCGCCTACGCGGCGAGCCGCCACGAGCGGACCCTGGGACCGCAGGGGGCCAAGCGCACCCTGTTCGCCCCCGACGTGGTGGGGACGTCGGAGGAGATCCTGGAGGTGTTGAGCGCCGACGCCGCACTCGCGGAGGTGCCGGAGCTGCGCCTGGAGTTGCCGTACGAGTTCGAACCGGGCGACTACGAGCAGATCCTGCACGATGTGCGCCACCACATCGCGCCCCGGCTGGGCTGGCGGCCCGCCCGGGACCACGGCCCGCGAATCGTCGCCCCGTCGCAAGCGGCAGGATGACTCCCTCGCTCGTCGCGATCGGCGGCCTGCCCGCTACCGGAAAGACCACACCGGCCCGGCACCCGGTCGGTCCGGCGGGTTACGTCGTCGGGTACACCCTGGCCGAGGAGCATCTGCGGCAGGGTCGGACCGTGATCGCGGAGTCGGTGAACCCGCTGGCGGTGACGCGGGGGCGCCTGGCGTGATGCGGCCGCACGGGCGGGGGTGCGTTCCGTCGAGGTGGAGGTCGTCTGCTCCGATCCGGTCGAGCACCGGCGCCGGGTGATGTCGCGGTCGGTCGGCATCCCGGGCCTGCCGCTGCCCGACTGGCAGCAGATCCTCGACCGGGAGTACGAGCCGTGGGACCGGGACCGCGTCGTCGTCGACACGGCGGGACAGCGCCTGGAGGTGTCGTCGGCCGTGCTGCTGGGGGCTGTGTCGGCGGCGGCTGCCGGTGCGTCCGGGTAGGGCGCCCGGGCTTCACGAGCGGCGGGTCGGACGGCGTGGAACGTCATCCGTCACAGCGCCTTCGCCTCGCACGATGTGCCCGGGCTGCGGACCAGCAGGATGGGCGAACGGCGGCGCAGGGTGAAGCCGATGGACTCGTAGAGCCGGATCGCCTGCGCGTTGCCGGCCGAGGCGTGCAGGAACGGGATGTCGCCGCGGGCGCGGATGCCCGCCGCGACGGCGCGCACGAGGCGGGTGCCCAGGCCGCGGCCGCGATGCTCCGGGTCGGTGCAGACGGCGCTGATCTCCGTCCAGCCGGGTGGCCGGATGCGCTCGCCGGCCATGGCGATCAGCCGCCCCCGGTGCCGGATGCCGAGATAGGTGCCCAGTTCCACGGTGCGTTTCCGGAAGGGGCCAGGTCTGGTGCGGGCGACCAGGTCGAGGATCTCGGGGACGTCGTCGGGTCCGAGTCGTACCGCTTCCGGGGCGGGCTGGGCCCGCAGTGCGGTGTCGACGAGCTGGACTCCCAGACCGCCGCCGACGACATCCCACCCGGAGGGGACCTCTTCGACCGGCTTGAGCCGTACGACGGTTCCGGGACCGACGAGCGTACGCAGGTCGGCCCAGGCGGCCGGGTCGGCCGGATCGGCGAGGGCGGCGAAGTCGTAGACGTCGGCAGGGTAGCGGGCGGCACGGCCGAGCCGTTCGGCGAAGCGGGCGTGCGGGCCGGCCAGGGCGGCCCAGACCGCGTTGTCCAGAGGATGCGTGCTCGGGCCGGCCAGGGCTTCGCCACCACGAACGTCGATCGAATGAGCCACGGAGGCGGAGTCCTTAAGGGTCAGCGAGCAGCGCTTCGCAGGGGCACCTCCACCATGTCTAGCAGGCAGTTGAGGGACAGATCATTGCAGGTGCATGAATTTCGGGTCCGGCCACCGGTCAGGCCACGGTCCGGCCACTGTGGCCTTCCCTACATTTCCCATCGATTCACTAGGGAATCGTTGACGGCTCAGCCGCCGGGTGCGCAGGATGATGTACATGTCCCACACGCAGCAACGACTCGTTCGTCGTCGGCATGTCGACTTTGGTCACGTCGTCAGCGCCGCCTGCTGTCGTCGGTGAGGTACGCGGCTCACACCCAGCGCGTGCCGCTCCGCTCCTTCTCTCTTCGCCCAGGTGCCCGGGCGCACGCATCCGCCGCACCTGATGGCCCGACGCACTTCTGAAGGACGACCGCCATGACCACGGCACTTCCGGCCCAGGCCATTCCGTCGGATTCCCCGCTCCCCGATCTGCGCCGCCTCCGGCTCGTGGGCGACACCGCCCAGGAGAGCGACAAGGGAAACGGTTCCGCACCCCTCGTCGGCTATCTCCTGCTCGTACCCGAGGGCACCGACCCGGCCCAGCTCTTCGCCAACGACGTGACACTGCCGGAGATCCGGCCGGTCGCCTACGTTGACTCGCCTCCCCCGCACCGGACGGGGGCGGAAGCCGGAGGCAGTGGCGTCCGCATCGATCCGGAACGCCGTGTCGCCGAGCTGGACGGACGCCAACTCGACCTCACCTACCTGGAGTTCGGGCTGCTGACCCACCTCGTACAGCATCCCCACCAAGTGCATTCGCGCGAGCGGTTGATGGCCGGCATCTGGGGCTACGACCACATCGGCGACGGCCGCACCGTGGACGTCCACATCGCGCGCCTGCGCCGCAAGCTCGGCGCGGCTCACCGGCACCAGGTCGTCACCGTGCGGCGCGTGGGCTACAAGTACGTGCCCGACCAGCAAGAGCGCCCCACCACCACAACGTGCCGCCGACCCTGAGGAGACCACCGTCATGGGCGTTGCCACCGCGCCGGCCGACCACGCCTCGGCATCCGACCGGACCGGGCCCGGCCGTGCGCACTGGCTGCGCGTGGCCCGGGAGACGGCGGACGATCTGGCCACGGACGCGGTGGCCAGGGAGCAGGCGGGCAAGCCCCCGTTCGACGAGGTGTCCCGGCTGCGCGAGTCGGGACTGTTGACCCTCCTCGTTTCGGCCGAGCTCGGGGGTGGCGGTGCGGACTGGCCCACGGCCCACTCCGTCGTCCGGGACATCTCCGCCGCCGACGGTGCCATCGGCCAACTCCTGGGCTGTCACTACTTCCTGTCGTGGAGCGCCCGGTTCCTCACCGAGCCCGCCCTCGCCGCCCGGGTCGAGCGGCGGTCCGCGGCGGAGCAGTGGTGCTGGGGCGGTGGTGTCGCCCGTCAGGACCTGCCCCTGGCGCTGGCCAGGACCACCGCCGGTTATGTGCTCGACGGTCGACAGAGCTACGCCACCGGGGTCCTGGTCGCCGACCGCCTCGTCGTGCGGGCCGTACGGCCCGATACCGGCGAGCCGTTCGCCGTCGTGGTCGACCCCGCCCGTCCTGGCGTGAGGATCGACGGCGACGCCGACCCGTTCGGACAGCGACTCGCGGCCGGCGGGAGCGTGGAGTTCGACGGTGTGGTGATCGCCGCCCACGAGGTGCTCGGTTCTCTGTCCGCGGACGAGGACGTCCTGTCGCCCCTCACCGCATTGGCCTCGCCGGTCGGGCGGCTCCTGTCCGTCCAGCTCTGTCTCGGCATGGCCGAGGGCGTGCTCGCCGAAGCCCGTGACTACAGCAGGTCGGGCCACTCCCCCTGGCACCCGGACTGGCCCGTCGGCTCGCCCCAGGACCCCCAGGTGCTGACCGCGTACGGGGAACTCACCGTCCTCACCCGCTCCGCCTCCGCGCTCACCGACCAGGCACAGGAAGCGGTGCAGCGCGGGCTCATGTGCGGCGAGGACATCACCTACGAGGAGTACGCGGAGATCTCCGTCCTCGTGGCCATGGCCGAAGCCGCCGCGTCCAAGGCCGCGCAGGAGACCACCGCCCGTGCCCTCGACATCATCGGCGTCCGCTCCGCGTCCGCGCGGCTGGGCTTCGACCGCTTCTGGCGCAATGCCCGCATCCACACCCTGTACGAGCCCGTCACTCACCGGCTCCGGGATGTCGGGGACTATTTCCTCAACGGGGCGCATCCTCCGTTCACCCTGCCCGTCTGACAAACCCGCACGGCCGGGCGATTGTGAACGCCGTACTTCACTCGCGTGTCGGACAGTTGCGAACATGAGACGTGTACGCAAGCGGCGTTGACGTGGCTGGTTTTCGCTGCAACTCTCTTGGCTGTGAGCCATTCCGAGAACCTCGCCGCTCGCCTGCACGTCGATTTGCGACGCCAGGCCAGCGCCATCTGTGCCGTCGGTATCTGAGCCCTGCCGGGCACCGCTCTCCCGCGCTCCCTTTCACAGTCGGCTGTCATGTCGCACTGATGCTGCCGTAGAACGCCGCGATCCTCGCAGTTCTCTCTGGCGAGGTCTCATTACCGCTGTTCGCCGCGGTTTCCCATGTTCTCGGCACGTCCGCTTCCTCATTCCCTTGAACAGGATCCTTTTCATGGCCACGACGGCATCGACCAGACGCCACTTCCTTTCCCTGCTCGGTCTTTCGGCGGTGGCCGTGAGCTGCGGTACGACCGCTGGAGCCTCGTCCGGCAAGGGCGGGACCAAGACGCTGCGCTATCAGGGCTGGGCGGGCCAGGTCACTCTGCCGGAGCTGGCCGAGGACCTCGGCTATCTGGAGGACGTGAAGCTGGACTGGGTCGGCAACACCATCAGCGGACCGCAGGACATCCAGTCCGCGGCGACCGGCCAGATCGACTTCGGCGGCGCGTTCAACGGCGCGGTCGTCAAACTGGCCGCGAACAAGGCCCCCATCAAGGCCGTCATCAGCTACTACGGCGCCGACAAGTACGCCTACAACGGCTTCTACGTCCTCGAGGACAGCCCCATCCGCTCGGCCCGGGACCTCATCGGCAAGAAGATCGGGATGAACACCCTCGGAGCCCACTCCGAGGCCATGCTCGACATCTACCTGCAGCGGGGCGGCCTGTCCCAGTCGGACATCGGCAAGGCCGAGCCCCTGGTGGTCCCTCCGGTCAACACCGAGCAGACCCTGCGCCAAAAGCAGATCGACGTGGCCGTACTCGGCGGCCTCCTGCGCGACAAGGCCCTCGCCACGGGCGGCATCCGCCCGCTGTTCACCGACTACCAGCTGCTCGGCGCCTTCAGTGCCGGCACCTACGTGATGACCGACCGCTTCCTCGAGCAGAACCCCGACACGGCCCGCGTCTTCGTCACCGGCGTCGGAAAGGCCATCGAATGGGCCCGTTCCACTCCACGCGAGGAAGTCGTCGCCCGGATGACGGACATCGTGAAGAAGCGCGGCCGCAACGAGGACCCCGCACCCCTCAAGTACTGGCAGTCCTTCGGCGTCGCCGAGAAGGCCGGCCGTATCACCGGCAAAGAGCTCAAGCTGTGGATCGACTGGCTGGCCGAGCGCGGTGACATCAAGAAGGGTCAGGTCACGTTGTCGGACCTCTACACCAACGAGTTCAACGCCAGCGGGAGCTGACCCCCTATGCCGGAATCCACCACACCCAAGATCGAGTTCGAGAACGTGACGAAGGAATTCACCGTCAAGAAGCGAGCGGGAACGGGCGAGGAAACCCGGTTCACCGCACTCGACGGAATCGATCTGCGGATAGCGGACGGAGAATTCGTCGTCCTCGTCGGCCCGAGCGGCTGCGGAAAGTCGACCCTGCTGGATCTCCTCGGCGGCCTCACCCGGCCCACCGGCGGACGCATCCTGCTGGACGGACGGCCCGTCACCGGGCCGGGCCTGGACCGCGGCATCGTCTTCCAGCAGTACGCGCTGCTGCCCTGGCGCACCGCGCAGGGCAACGTCGAGTTCGGCCTGGAGGCCACGGGCGTTCCGCGACGCCGACGCACCCAGCGCGCCCGGGAGTTCCTGGACCTGGTCGGCCTCACCGGGTTCGAGGACCGCCATCCGCACGAGCTGTCGGGCGGGATGCGCCAGCGCGTGGCGATCGCCCGCAGCCTCGCCTACGACCCCGATGTGCTGCTGATGGACGAGCCGTTCGCCGCGCTGGACGCCCAGACCCGCGAGTCGCTCCAGGACGAGCTGCTGCGCATCTGGCAGCGCACCGGCAAGACGGTCGTCTTCATCACCCACGGCATCGACGAGGCCGTCTACCTGGGGCAGCGCGTCGCCGTCATGACGTCCAGGCCGGGCCGTATCAAGCAGATCGTGCCGGTCGCCCTCGGCTCCCGTGACGCCACGGACGACCTGCGCTCCAGTCCCGAATTCGCACGCCACCGCCACGAGATCTGGTCACTCCTGCACGACGAGGTCGCCAGGGCCCAGCAATTGGAGAAGGAGGCGGCTGTCGCATGAGCCCCACCACCGGAACGGTCACCGACCAGAGCACCACGTCCGGCACCCCCGGGCTCGCCGCGGTTCCCGCCCCCAAGGCGTCGCCTCCGCAGCCGCGTCGGGTCCCCGTCACGACGGCCCGGGCCCGCAGGCTGGCCCGCCGGCTGCCCGATCTGCTGGTGAGCGGGGCCACCAAATCCGCGGCGATCGTGGCTCTGCTGCTCATCTGGGAGACGGCGCCGCGCCTGGGGCTGGTCGACCGGACGTTCCTGCCGCCGTTCAGCGAGGTCGCCCGCGCCTGGTGGGAACTGGCGGCCGACGGCCGGCTCGCCGACAACGCCCGCGCCAGCCTGGTCCGCTCCTTCAGCGGATTCGGCCTCGCCGTGCTCGTCGCCGTGCCCCTCGGCCTGCTGATCGGCTGGTACCGGCCGGTGGCCGACCTCCTCGGCCCGCTGCTGGAGGTCTTCCGCAACACCGCGGCACTCGCCCTGCTGCCGGTCTTCGTGCTCCTGCTCGGCATCGGCGAGACCTCGAAGATCTCCATCGTGCTCTACGCCTGCACCTGGCCCATCCTGCTCAACACCATCAGCGCGGTCCGGGGTGTCGACCCGACCCTGCTGAAGCTGGCGAAGTCGATGGACCTGTCCGCGCCCAGGCTGTTCCAGAAGGTCATCCTGCCCTCCGCGGTACCGGTCGTCTTCACCGGCATCCGGCTGGCCGGAGCGGTCTCCATCCTCGTGCTCGTCGCCGCCGAGATGATCGGCGCCAAGGCGGGTCTGGGCTATCTGATCAACGCCTCGCAGTACAACTTCGCCATCCCGCAGATGTACGCCGGCATCGTCACCATCTCGGCCATCGGAGTGGCCTTCAACCAACTCCTGGTGGCGGTGGAGCGACGGCTCAGCTCCTGGCGCCTCCCGGCTGACGGCTGACCTCGGCCCGCCCTCCCGTTCCTGTGTCCCACCGCCCCGATCCGAGGAACCTCATGACCGCGACCAGCCCGCGCCGCCTGCATCTCAACGCCTTCCTGATGAACGCCGGCCACCACGACGCCGCCTGGCGCCACCCGCGTACCCAGCCCGAACGGGTCACCGATCTGCGCTACTTCCAGCAGCTCGCGCTGACCGCCGAGCGCGGCCTGTTCGACTCCGTCTTCCTCGCCGACGGCCTCGCCCTGTGGGGGAAGGTCAGACACAACGTCCTGGGTGGCTTCGAACCGCTCACCCTGCTGTCGGCCCTGGCGGCGGTCACCGAACGCGTCGGCCTGATCGCCACCGTCTCCACCACCTTCAACGAGCCCTTCCACACCGCCCGCAAGTTCGCCTCCCTGGACCACATCAGCTCAGGCCGGGCCGGCTGGAACATCGTCACCTCCGGCACCGTGAACGAGGCCCGCAACTTCGGGCAGGACGAGCACCTGGAGCACGCGCTGCGCTACGAGCGGGCCCGGGAGTTCGTCGACGTGGCCACCCGGTTGTGGGACAGCTGGGAGGACGACGCGATCCTCCTCGACCGGGAGGCCGGCGTCTACGCCGACACCGCCAAAGTGCGGGAGATCAACCACCGCGGGGAGTACTTCGGCGTCCAGGGCCCGCTGAACGTCCCCCGCACCCCGCAGGGTTACCCGCTGCTGGTGCAGGCCGGTTCGTCGGAGGACGGCAAGGAGTTCGCCGCCCGGTACGCCGAGGCCGTCTTCACCGCCCAGCAGACCCTGGCCGACGGCCAGGCCTTCTACAAGGACCTCAAGTCACGGCTCGTCCGCCACGGCCGCACCGAGGAGCAACTTGTGGTGCTTCCGGGCATCGCCCCGGTCATCGGCTCGACGGAGGCCGAGGCCCGCACGCTGGAACAGGAGCTGACGGAGCTGCAGGTGCCCGAGTACGGGCTCGCCCAGCTGTCCGCGATGCTCGGCACCGATCTGACCGGGCTGCCGCTGGACGGGCCGCTGCCCGAGCTGCCGGAGGAGCGGGACATCAACGGCAACAAGAGCCGTTTCACGCTCGTCGCCGAACTCGCCCGCCGCGACGGCCTCACCTTGCGCGAGCTCATCGCCCGCCTCGGTGCCGGCCGTGGCCACCGGGTGTTCGCCGGCACCCCGGAGCAGGTGGCGGACCAGCTCGAGGAGTGGTTCACGCAGGGTGCCGCGGACGGATTCAACATCATGCCGCCCCATCTGCCGGGCGGCCTGGAGGACTTCGTCGACCACGTCGTACCGATCCTGCAGCGGCGCGGCCTGTTCCGCACCGAGTACACCGGCCGCACCCTGCGCGAGCACTACGGCCTGCCCCGCCCCGCCAACCGGCTGGCCGCGGCGACCGCGGGAGGAGGGCGGTCCGTATGACCGGACTGGAACTCACCACCGACGTCCTGGTGATCGGCGGCGGCCCCGCGGCCACCTGGGCCGCACTCAAGGCGGCTCAGGACGGAGCGGATGTCGTCCTCGCCGACAAGGGCTACTGCGGCACCAGCGGCGCCACCGCCTCCGCCGGAACCGGTGTCTGGTACGTCCCCCCGGAGCCGGCGGCGCGGGAGGCGGCCATGGCGAGCCGAGAGGCACTGGGCGGATATCTGGCCGACCGGCGCTGGATGACCCGAGTCCTGGACCAGACGTACGCGGGCGTGAACGAGCTGGCGGCGGCCGGCCGCTACCCGTTCCCCACCGGGCCGGACGGAAAGCAGCTCAGGAACGGCCTGCAGGGACCGGAGTACATGCGCAGGATGCGTATCCGCGTCCAGCGCGCCGGGGCACGCGTCCTCGACCACAGTCCGGTCACCGAACTGCTCACCGACCCCTCCGGGGCGGTCGCCGGGGCCAGGGGTCACCGGCGCCAGGCCGGGGAGCCCTACCGGGTGCGCGCCGGGGCCGTCGTCCTGGCCACCGGCGGCTGCGCGTTCCTCAGCGGCGCGCTCGGCTGCAACGTCAACACCGGCGACGGGGCGCTGTTCGCCGCCGAGGTGGGCGCGGAGCTGTCCGGAATGGAGTTCTCCAACGCCTACGGCATCGCGCCCGAGGGGACCTCCGTCACCAAGACCGCGTTCTACTCCTTCGCGACCTTCTACCACGAGGACGGCACGGTCCTGGAGGGCGCGGCCAGCCAGGGCGGCCGGTCCGTGATCGCGAAGGCACTGCTCGGCGAGAAGGTGTACTGCCGCCTGGACCGGGCGGACACCGCGGCCCAGAAGGCGATGCGGCTGGCCCAGCCCAACTTCTTCCTCACGTTCGACCGGCTCGGCATCGACCCGTTCACCCAGCTGTTCGCCGTCACGCTCCTCGCCGAGGGCACCGTGCGCGGCACCGGCGGTATCCGCGTCATCGGCGACGACTGCTCCACGACCGTGCCCGGACTGTACGCGGCCGGCGACGCGGCGACCCGCGAGCTGATCTGCGGTGGGTTCACGGGCGGCGGCAGCCACAACGCCGCCTGGGCCATCGCCTCCGGCACCTGGGCAGGCCGGGGAGCGACCCGCCATGCCCGCACCCTCGGAGCGCGCGCCGGTACGAGGCGCCTGGTGGCAGCGGGCGGGGCGGGGCTCCGCCCCACGGGGACCCCGGGTCCGGCCGACGGCTTCCGTGCGATCGTCGCCGCGGTCCAGGGCGAGGTGCTCCCGTACGAGAAGAACTATCTGCGCCACGGCGACCGGCTCACCGCGTCGCTGAAGGTGCTCGACAGCGTGTGGGAGGAGTCGCGTACCGCCCTGCATACCGGGAGCGGGGACACCGTACGGGCCAGGCAGGCCGCGGCGATGGCGGCGCATGCCCGCTGGATGTACGCCTCGGCGCTGGCGCGCACGGAGACCCGCGGTATGGCCAAGCGGCTCGACCATCCGGCACAGGACCCCGAGCAGCATCACCGCATCGTGACGGGTGGCCTCGACCGGGTATGGACCCGCACCGAGCCTTTGTCGGCCGCACCGACGGCACCGCTGGGGGTGGCCTCGTGATCGAACTGGTCTCGGCGGAGCGCTGCATCGCCTGCGACAAGTGCGTCAAGGTCTGCCCGACCAACGTCTTCGACCGGGGCGAGGACGGCATCCCGGTGCTCGCGCGCCGCGACGACTGCCAGACCTGCTTCCAGTGCGAGGCGAACTGCCCGGCCGACGCGCTGTATGTCGCACCCCTGACCAGCCCGCTGTCCGACGACTCCCCCGCGCGGGACGAGGAGAACCTGGACCGCACCGGCCTGCTCGGCAGCTACCGCCGGCACATCGGCTGGGGGCAAGGCCGCACGCCCGGTGCGCTCCGGGCCGTCGGCCCTTCCCTCGGACCGCCGGGATCCAGGGGATCCTCCCCGCCGATCACGTCCTGACGACCTTCCGACGCATCACCTCTTCACCGTTCGCTGCCCGAAAGGAAGACCCGCACATGACCACCAGCACCGGCTTCGACATCCGCAGGATCGGCGGCCGTATCGGCGCCGAGATCCTCGGCGTGGACCTCTCCGGCGACCTCGACCCCGCCATCGTCACGGAGATCAACTCCGCCCTCCTGGAACACAAGGCCCTCGTCTTCCGCGACCAGAACCTCGACGACGCCGGCCAGCTCCGCTTCGCCTCCCTCTTCGGCGAACTCACCACCGCACACCCCACCGTGCCCTCCGTGGAAGGCCGGCCCCAGATCCTGCCCGTCGACGGCGACGAAGGCATCCGCGCCAACCGCTGGCACACGGACGTCACCTTCGTGCGCACACCCCCCAAGGCCTCCACACTGCGCAGCATCGTGGTCCCGCCCTACGGCGGCAACACCCTCATCGCCAACTCGGCCGCCGCCTACCGGGACCTGCCCGAGCCGCTGCGCGAGCTGGCCGACAAGCTGTGGGCCGTCCACACCAACGACTACGACTACGCCGCCCCGAAGAACGACAAGGCCGCCGAACACCGCAAGCGGTTCGTCTCCCGCAAGTACCGCACCGCCCACCCGGTCGTCCGCGTCCACCCCGAGACCGGGGAACGGGGCCTGTTCATCGGCGGCTTCGCCCAGAGCATCGTCGGCCTCGGCCCGTCCGACTCCCGCGATCTGCTGCGCATCTTCCAGGCGTACGTCACCCGTCCGGAGAACATCGTGCGCGTCGCCTGGACGCCCGGCGACGTCGTCCTGTTCGACAACCGCATCACCCAGCACTACGCCCCCGACGACTACGGCGACCTGCCCCGGCTCCTCCACCGCGTGACCGTCGCGGGGGATGTCCCCGCCGGCATCGACGGCACCCTCAGCCACGTCGTCGAGGGAGACGACGCCTCCCACTACACACCCGCGGCCTCCTGAACCACCCGGGCGGCCGGGAGGGACGGGTCCCCTCCCGGCCGCCCGCCCGATGCGTCCATCATGCGAACAACCTCTTGGGGCGGAGGCGACCTTCTGCCACTATCCCCAGCAACCAGATAGGAAAGCTAGGAATCAGGCCCGTCGGGCCTTGTCACCGCTTCGCAGCTCCCTGATCACTCATCCCTGAGAGGACCCCTTCGTGTCTGCCGGAAGACCGTTCACCGCCCTGCGCATCCTCGCCGTCACAGCCGCGCTCCCCCTCCTGCTCACCGCCTGCGGCTACGGTTCCGAGAACACGGACGACGACCAGCAGAGCGGAGTCGCGGCGGACGCCGAGAAGCTCTCCGCCGGCGAAGTGAAGATCGGCTACTTCCCCAACCTCACGCACGCCACCGCTCTGGTGGGCGTCCAGGAGGGTCTCCTCCAGAAGGAACTCGGCGGCACCACGATCAAGCCCTCGACGTTCAACGCAGGCCCCTCCGAGATCGAGGCGCTGAACGGCGGCTCCATCGACATCGGCTGGATCGGCCCCTCCCCCGCGATCAACGGCTACACCAAGTCGAACGGCAAGAACCTGCGGATCATCGGCGGTTCCGCCTCCGGCGGTGTGAAGCTCGTCGTCAACCCGGACAAGGTCAAGTCCGTGGACGATCTCAAGGGCAAGAAGATCGCCACGCCGCAGCTCGGCAACACCCAGGATGTCGCGTTCCTCAACTGGATCGCGGAGCAGGGCTGGAAGGTCGACGCGCAGAGCGGCAAGGGGGACGTCTCCGTCGTCCGCACCGACAACAAGATCACCCCGGACGCCTACAAGTCCGGTTCCATCGACGGCGCCTGGGTACCGGAGCCGACCGCGTCCAAGCTGGTCGCCGAGGGTGGCAAGGTGCTGCTCGACGAGGCGTCGCTGTGGCCCGACAAGAAGTTCGTCATCACGAACATCATCGTGCGGCAGCAGTTCCTCAAGGAGCACCCGGACGTCGTCGAGGCGGTGCTGCGCGGCTCGGTGAAGACCAACGAGTGGATCAACGCCAACCCGGAGAAGGCCAAGGCGTCCGCCAACGAAGCGCTGGCGAAGCTGTCGGGCAAGGCCCTGCCCGCCGACGTCATCGACCCGGCCTGGAAGTCCATCACCTTCCTCGACGATCCGCTGGCCTCCACCCTCGACACCGAAGCGGAGCACGCGGTGAAGGCCGGTCTGTTGGAGAAGCCCGACCTGAAGGACATCTACGACCTGGCACCGCTCAACAAGGTCCTCAAGTCCGAAGGCAAGGACGAGGTCGACGACGCCGGTCTCGGCGTCGGATAGCGGCAACCGGCCGACCTGACGACCGCACCGTCCGGTGCCACGGCCACACCTCTCCCGACCGTCGCCGGGTGATGCGGCATCAAGTCAAAGTCACGTCAGCCGTCTTCCGGGATGGCTCCCTCGCCCCTATCCTCATGCGCCGATGTTACCGACGGTAAGGGGTAGCGATGGGCGGCACCACGCGCAGAGGGTTCCTGGGCACGGCCGCGGCCGCCGGCAGCGGGGTCGTCGCCCTCGGAACCGCCGAGCGGGCTTCGGCGGAGAGCGGCGCGGCACCGCAGACGGTGGCTGTGCTGGGCGGGGGCGTCGCCGGACTGACGGCCGCGCACGAACTCGCCGAGCGCGGCTTCCGGGTCACGGTCTACGAACGCAAGGCGCTGGGCGGCAAGGCCCGCAGCATGGACGTACCGGGCAGCGGCACGGGCGGCCGCCGCCCCCTGCCGGGAGAGCACGGCTTCCGCTTCATCCCCGGCATCTACCACAACCTGCCCGACACCATGCGGCGCATCCCGTTCCCCGGGAACCCGGGCGGTGTCCACGACAACCTCGTCGCCCCCAAGGAGATGCTGTTCGCCCGGTCGGGCGGCCGCGAGGACATCCGGATCCCGCTGCCCTGGCCCGGCAACACCCCGGCCGAACTCACCCCCGACGAGATCCGCCGCGCCTTCACCTCGGTTCTGGACACGGCCTTCAACCTCCCCCTCCACGAGGCCCTCTACTTCGCCAACCGCTTCCTGGTCTTCCTCACCAGCTGCGACGAGCGCCGCGACGACGTCTGGGAGCGGACGCCGTGGTGGGAGTTCGTCCGGGCCGGACGGATGTCCTACGACTACCAGCGGATCCTCGCCGTCGGTATCACCCGCAACATCGTGGCCACCAAGGCGGAGGAGGCCAGCACCCGTACCGTCGCCACCCTGCTGGAGGCCTTCGCCTTCAACCTCCTCGGGCGCGGCGCGGACGGACCGCTGGACCGGATCCTCAACGCGCCCACCAACGAGGCCTGGATCGACCCCTGGGTGACGTACCTGAAGTCCCTCGGCGTCGAGTTCCGCGTCGGCTGGACCGTACGGGACCTGACCCTGGGCGCGGGTGCGATCGCCGGAGCCGTCGTGGAGGACCCGGGAGGCGCGCGCCGGACCGTCACCGCCGACCACTACATCTCGGCGATGCCGGTCGAGCACGCCCGCCGCACCTGGAACTCCGCCGTACGCGCCGCCGACCCCCAACTGGCCGAGTGCGACCAGCTGGAGACGGACTGGATGACCGGCATTCAGTTCTACCTGACCGAACGTACGCCGATCCTGCACGGCCACCTCGACCTCATCGACTCCCCGTGGTCGCTGACCGCGATCGCGCAGGCCCAGCACTGGCCGGGCCACGACTTCCCGGCCGACTTCGGCGACGGCACGGTAGCGGACTGTCTGTCCGTGGACGTCTCCGAGTGGGACCGCCCGGGCATCCTGTACGGCAAGACGGCCAAGCAATGCACCCGTACCGAAGTCGCCCGTGAGGTGTGGGCGCAGTTGAAGGCGGCGCTCAACGACAGCGGCCGTACGGTCCTGAAGGACTCCGTGCTGCACTCCTGGTTCCTCGATCCGGCCGTGGACGGACTCGGCACGCCGCACCCCGTCAACGAGGAACAGCTGCTCATCCACCCGGTGGGGACCTTCCACCACCGCCCGCGGTCGGCCACGAAGATCCCCAACCTGTTCCTGGCCGGCGACTATGTGGCCGTGCCCATCGATCTCGCCACCATGGAGGGCGCCAACTCCTCGGCCCGGCAGGCCGTCAACGCCCTGCTGGAACGGATCGGCTCGACCGCCGAGCGGTGCACCGTGACCCCCTTGTACCGGGCCCCGGAGTTGGAGGCATTCAAGCGACACGACCGCACCCGCTATCTCCTCAGGCTGCCGAATGTCTTCGACATCGGCTGAAGGCCCTTGGAGGCGCGGCTGCGCAGCGGCCTCTCGGCCGAGCGGGCGCCACCGTCACAGGACGTCCGCGAGGCGGTCCACCTGGTTCGGGTCGATGCCGTAGCAGTAGAGCATGACCTCGTCGGCGCCGAGGTCGGCGAAGGCGGCGATCGCCTCGCGGATCTCGGCCGGCGTGGTGAGCATTCCGGCCACCATCCGGTCGGCCATGCCGGTGAAGGTGTAGTACGCGTGTATGTGGGTCCGGGCGTCATGGACCACGTCGTCCGGGCCGAGGGCGACGTTGACCTGGGCGACGAGGCGTGGTTCGCCGTCGCGGCCGTGCTCCTTCCAGAACCTGCGGGCGGTGTCGAACAGTCCGCCCGCCCAGGAGGGCGCCGCGGCGGCGATGAAGCCGTCACCCCAGCGCGCGACGCGTTCGATCGCGGCGGGCTTGAAGCCGCCGAAGAGGACCTCGGGGCCGCCGGGCCGGGCGGGCTCAGGACCGATCGGTCCGACGCCGTCGCCGTACGACTCGCCGGACCACAAGCGGCGCATCACCTCCATCTGCCCGTCGAGGCGCCGGCCTCGGGTGCGCGGGTCGACGCCCGCGACCTGGTGGTCGTCGTCCCGGCCGCCGATGCCCAGGCCGAGGCTCAGGCGGCCACCGGTCATCCGGTCCAAGGTGGCGGCCTGCTTGGCGAGGAGCGCGGTGTCGCGCAGCGGGGCGAGCAGCACCTCGGTCTGGACGCGGATGCGGGAGGTGGCGCCCGCGAGGACGCCGAGCGCGACCAGGGGTTCGGGGTTGTCGTAGACGAGCCGGTCGAGCATGCCGAGCGTGCTGAAGGGCCCGGCGTCGGCGCGCTGGGCCCAGGTGAGCAGGGTGACAGGGTCGCCGATGGGCAGGCCGATACCGACGTTCATGAAGGAAGCCTCCGAAAGGAAGGGTCGACAAAGACTGCTGCCGCCCCTCCGGCACCTCAGCGAGGTGGGACGCTCCCGCTCTGCGGCGTGCTTCTGGGGAACGTCTCGTCGAAGTGGACTCACCGTAGGACGAGTTGGCCTGTCGGGCAAACCGATTAGGGCCCGCTTGCGGCTCCACGTCCCGCCCGCATAGAATTACGATCATACTTTTATAGAGGAGGCCGGCTCCACCCCGACCCCTTTAGCGATCCACCACTCATCCATCCGAGGAATCACCCATGCTGAACACCCTGTGGAACCCGACCGTCGCCGGAGAGATCCCCCTGCCGCACCGGCTGGCCATGGCCCCCCTGACCCGCAGCCGGTCCACGCCGGAGGGCGTACCGACCGAGCTGAACGCCGAGTACTACGCCCAGCGCGCCTCGCACGCGCTGATCATCACCGAGGGAACCCAGCCCTCCGCCGACGGCCAGGGCTACCCGGTGACCCCAGGCATCCACACCGAGGAACACATCGCCGGCTGGCGCAAGGTCACCGACGCCGTCCACAAGGAGGACGGCCGCATCGTCATCCAGCTGATGCACGCCGGGCGCATCGCCCACCCGGACAACACCCCCCACCACCGGCAGCCGGTGGCCCCCTCCGCGATCAAGCCG
This sequence comes from Streptomyces sp. NPDC057099, assembly GCF_042671245.1. Lineage (NCBI taxonomy): Bacteria > Bacillati > Actinomycetota > Actinomycetes > Kitasatosporales > Streptomycetaceae > Streptomyces > Streptomyces sp. NPDC057099. Next base: position 36,359 of record NZ_JBHUTX010000039.1, on the reverse strand, counting down.
GCGGGGCTCACGTTCACCGCGTCCGGACTCCAGGAGATGCCGGTGCCGCGCGAGTTGTCCACCGAGGAGGTCGCCGCGACCGTCGACGACTTCCGGCGCGCCGCCGCGGCAGCCATCGCGGCCGGCGCCGACGGCGTCGAGATCCACGGGGCCAACGGCTACCTGGTCAACCAGTTCCTCTTCCCCAGCGCCAACCAGCGCACCGACCAGTACGGCGGCTCCCTCGACAACCGCATCCGTTTCGCGGTGGAGGTCGCCACGGCCGTGGCCGACGAGATCGGCGCCGGCCGCACCGGCATCCGGATCTCCCCCGGCAACCCCTTCCAGCTCAACGACCTCGAAGAGAGCGACCCCCACGAGCTCTACCCGCACCTCCTGCGCGCCCTCGCCCCCCTCGACCTCGCCTATCTGCACATAGGCCACGGCGGCGACGAGGAACTCCTCTCCACCCTCCGCGAGCTGTGGCCGGCCACGCTGATCCTCAACCGGGCCGGCACCGACATCGCCACCCGCGCCAAGGACATCGATGACGGCGTGGCCGACGTCATCGCCGTCGGCACCATGGCCCTCGCCAACCCCGACCTGGTCGAGCGCGTACGCTCCGGGGCGCCGCTGAACACCCCCGACCCCAACACCTTCTACGGCGGCGGCGCGGCCGGTTACACGGACTACCCCTCCCACGCCGCCTGACGAAGCGCCTGACGCCCGAGGGGACTCAGCCTTCGGGCGTCTCAACACGACTGCGGCTCACCCTTGCGAGGGAGGCACCGGGAAGAGCATGCAGCTACTGGTGGCGTGGGCGAGCAGGCGGTCCTTCGCGTCGAGCAACTGCGCCTGAGCCAGGGCGGTTTGACGGCCCTGACTGACAACCGTGCCGATGGCGCGCACCACTCCCGTGTCCGCGGTGATCCGCCGCAGGAACTTCACCGTCAGGTCGAGCGAGGTGTACGCCATGCCCTGCGGGAGGGTGGACTGGACGGCGCATCCCGCCGCCGAGTCGAGCAGAGTGGCGAAGACGCCGCCGTGCACGCTGCCGATCGGGTTGTAGTGCTCCTCCCCCGGCGTCAGCGAGAAGACCGCCTTTCCGGGCTCCACCTCGTCCAGGGTGAAGTCGAGGGTGTGGCTGATGGGCGGCCCCGGCATCCGCCCGGCCTGCAGCTCGCGCAGGAAGTCGATACCGGCCATGCGCCCGGCGGCCTCCGCCAGGATCGCGGGATCCTCCCATTGATACGCACGTGTTCGTCCCACAGCCCGGCGCCTTCCCCTCTGACTTTTTCAAGTGAAGCTAGACTCCCGCTCACCTGACTGTCAATGACGAAGCCAGGCCCTTACGATGGCGGGATGGAGTGGCTTGAAGCGAGCACGGAGAACTGCCCCGTCCAACGCACGCTCGACGTGGTCGGAGAGAAATGGACGTTGCTGATCCTGCGTGACGCCGTCAACGGAGTCCGCCGCTTCGACGACTTCCACCGCCATATCGGCCTGTCGGAGGCCGTTCTCAGCGACCGCCTCCGGAAGCTGATCTCGACCGGCATCCTGAAGACCGTCCCCTACCGGGAGCCGGGCAGCCGCTCCCGCAACGAGTACCGCCTGACACGCAAAGGCTGGGACCTGTGGCCCGTCCTGATGGCACTGAGCCAGTGGGGCGAGAGGCACGCCCTCGGCCCCGACGGCCCCGTGCTGGACGTCCGCCACACCGACTGCGACGCTCCGGTCCGCGTCGTCGTCGAGTGCTCCGCGGAGCACTCCGCCCTCACCCCTGGGGAGGTCACGGCCCGGCTGGGGCCTGGCGCTCGGCTCCGGTCGTGAACCATCGGCGCCCGGTCCGCAGGGTCACAGACCAGCAGCCGCGTTCACCTGCCGGTTATAGTATTACGTACGTCAGGCCATCGACGGCTTGGGCGCGGGGCGACGGCCTCACGGAGCGATTGGAGGAAGCTCGTGGTGCGCTACGCCAAGGAGCACAAGCAGGTGACGCGGCAACGGATCATCGAGAAGGCCGGCCAGCGGTTCAAGCAGGACGGCATCGACGGTTCGGGCATCTCCACGCTGATGTCGGACGCGGGGCTCACCAACGGAGCGTTCTACGCCCACTTCGCCTCCAAGGACGACCTCGTCGCCCATGTCGTGACCGACGAACTGCGCACACAGGTCGCCAGGTACGGCACCCTGCGGCCCGGTCGCCAGGGACTCGACGACCTCATTCGCGAGTACCTGTCCCCCGAACATCGGGACCACCCCGGCCTCGGATGCCCGTCCGCCGCCCTGCTCGACGAGATCGGCCGCTGCGAAGAGGGGACCAAGCAGGCTTACACCGACGGGGCGCGGGCCGTCGTGGAGGAGATCTCCGCCCGCCTGACGCCGGAGGACCCAGGGTCCGCCCGGGCCAAGGCCATCGGGCTCTTCACCATGATGGTGGGGACGTTGCAGCTGTCCCGTGCCCTGTCCGACCGGAAGTTCGCCGATGAGGTCCTTGAGCAGGGAATCGAGAACGCCCTCGCGTTCATGAGGTGAGGGGAACCGCCGACGGCAGCCCCACGTGGGCCCAGGTGACGAACGCGCCGCACACCTTCTACCGTTCGAGGAACTCGAGAGCCGTCTCCACGAACTGCCGGTGGAACTGGAAGATGCCGCCGTGGCCGGCGTCGGGGTAGAGCACCAACTCGCTGTTCGGCAGGCGCCGTGCCAGGTCGACCGAGTTCTGACTCGGAACCATCCTGTCGCTCTCGCCGTTCGCGACGAGCACGGGCTGGTGAATGACGGAGAGATCCTGGGGCCGCTCCAGCCCCCAACGGTGAATTGCCTTGAGCTGGGCTCCGTACGACGCGAGAGAGATCGCCGCGTCCCGGTCCTGGGTGCGCTCCTTCAGTCGGGCCAGGAAGTCCTTGCCCGCCCGGCGCCCCTGGGCGGTGCGGGTGAAGAAGAGGAACTGCTTCGGGTCCTGCAGGGTGAGCAGACCTCGGACGGTGTCGAGGTGGGACAGCCGGGTCACGCCCTTGATGCCCTCGCCGCCCGCGGGACCGGTACCGGTGAGGATCAGCTTACGAACGAGGCCCGGGTCGGTCTGCGCGATCACCTGGGCGATCATGCCGCCCATCGAGAAGCCGTGGAGATCGACGCGCTGGAGCCCGAGCGCCCGTATGAAGGTGACGGCGTCCTTCGCCATGGCGTGGATGGTGCGCGGCGTCGAGCCGCTGGAAGCGCCGACGCCTCTGTTGTCGAACGTGATGACGTGACGCTTGGCGGCGATGCCGTCGACAACCCTGGGGTCCCAGTTGTCGAGAACCGCCGCGAGGTGGGTGAGGAAGACCACCGGGACGCCGGACCGGGGGCCGAGCTCTCGGTAGGCGAAGGCCACTCCCCCGGCGGCGATGGTGCGGGTCGGTGCGCTCTGGTACGACGTCATCACGTCGCCTCGTACTTCCTGTGAATCCTGCATGGTCGTTCCCTTCGGTGGTGACGGTCGAAGGCCGTCGGGGCCGGATCCCGGAGCGGTCCGGCCCCTCGGCATCACGTCAATGATTAAAGTATGATCATAATTCCATGGGCTCACAAGTGTGCGAGCCGAACGAAAGGGCGTCGCTCGCCCGTGGGTCGTCAGGCGGCGAGGAAGTCGGCCACCTGCCGGGTAAAGGCCTTGGCGTACTGGAAGAGGAACGCATGGCCGGCGCCGGCGTAGAGCACGAGAGTGGCGTTGTCGAGGTGCTGGACCGCGACGTAGGAGTTGTGGGCGGGGATCATCACATCGTCCAGGCCGTTCGCGTACAGGACGGGATGCTTGATGGCCTCCAGTTCCGCCACCACCTGATCGAAGGGGGCCGCCAGGAGCGTGGCCGCCGCGGTGAGCATCCCCTGGGCCGCCGGCTCGGAGACCGCGGGGCCGCCGTTCGCGAGCCGGGTCGAGACGTGGTCGAAGTGCTCGTGCCCAGAAGCACGGGCCGCCTCCGTCTCGGGGTAGAAGAGGTACAGCATGTCCTCCAGGTCGGCATCGGGCTTGGCCATGATGCCCAGGACCTTCTCACTGAAGGGCGGAGCGTCGGGCACCCAGCCGGCCGGGCCGCTGCCCGCCACGACGAGCCTGCGCACCAGCTCGGGGCGTCGTACGGCCACACGCTGGGCCACGATGCCACCCAGGGACCAGCCGAGCAGGTCGGCCTGCGCGAGGCCGAGTGCGTCGATGAACTCGATGGCCCCCTGAGCGAATCCCTCGAGGGAGTCGCGCGGCTCACCGCCGGTGTAGCCGACGCCGACGTTGTCGAACACGATCACGTCGTGGTCGGCGGCCAGACGGTCCAGGAACTCCGGGTCCCACCAGTCGATGGTCCCGCGGAAGCGGTTCAGGAGGACCAGCGGGACGCCGCCCCGCGGACCCATCCGCCGATAGGCGAACCTCGCGGACGGACCCTCGACAGCGAGGTCCTCGGCCCTGTCTGCCAGATATGTGCTCACGATGTCCCTCTCGGAGTTCTCATCACCGGCGCCCTTTGACGCAGCACGCGGCACGCCTGCGCCATTACATTACGTTCATAATATTACGCATGGAGGGCGGCGGGCCACAAGCACCCGCTCCGGCGAGGGAAGGAGCGCGCGGTGCGATACGGGCAAGAGCACAAGTGGGCGACCAGACAGCGGATCATCGAGGCGGCCGGACGCCGGTTCAAGCGGGACGGCATCGACGGCTCGGGCATCTCGGCACTCATGAAAGACGCCGGGCCGACCAACGGCGCCCTCTGCACCCACTTCGCGTCGAAGGGCGACCTCGTGGCCACCACGGTCGCCGACCAGCTGCGGGCACAGAACACGACCATCGCCGCGCAGGCGACACCCGGCCGCGCCGGGCTCGAGCAGATCGTCCGGTGGTACCTGTCCGCCCGGCACCGCGACAGCCCCGACGACGGCTGCCCCTCCGCCGCCCTGCTCGACGAGCTCCGGCGCTGCACCGAGCCGACCAGGCAGGCGTACACCGACGGCGTGCTGATGGTCATCGACGGCATCGCCGCCCGCCTGGCACCCGACGATCCACTCTCGGTCCGCACCAAGGTGCTCAGCGCCTACGCCATGATGGCCGGCACGCTCCAGCTCCCCCGAGCCCTCACCGACAGGCAGCTCGCCGACGAACTGCTCGAACAGGGCATCCGCAACACCTTCAGCCTGCTGGACGTCGAGCATGAGCCCGAGAGGGGCGGATCCACTTGCGACCCGCCGACCGACCTCATAGCATTATGAACATAATCCAATAAACTCTACGCACCTCACCCGGTCCGCTTGCGGACGAGATACGGAGACGACCATGAGAGCCTTCACGGTGGAGCGCTACGGCGACAAGGCCGGCGTGCGCGCCGGCGACGTGCCGGATCCGAAGGTGGGCCCTGACGATGTGCTGGTCCGGATCCGGGCCGCGAGCATCAACCCGCTCGACCGGATGATCCGGGACGGGGAGATGAAGACGATCCTGCCCTACAAGGTCCCGTTCGTCCTGGGCAACGACCTGGCCGGAGTGGTGGTCGAAGTGGGTGCGTCCGTCACGCGGTTCGCGGTGGGCGACGAGGTCTACGCGAGGCCCGACAAGGACCGGATCGGCACCTTCGCCGAACTCATCGCGGTGCACCAGAACGACGTGGCCGCCAAGCCGACCACGCTGACCATGGAGGAGGCCGCGTCCCTTCCGCTGGTCGCCCTGACCACCTGGCAGGTGCTGGTCGAGCGAGCCGATGTCCAGCCGGGCCAGAAGGTTCTCATCCACGCGGGTTCCGGTGGCCTGGGCACCATCGCCATCCAGCTGGCGAAGCAGCTGGGGGCACACGTGGCGACCACCACGAGCACGGCCAACGTCGACCTGGTGAAGCGTCTGGGCGCGGACGTTGTCGTCGACTACAAGAAGCAGGCGTTCGAGACGGTGCTGCACGACTATGACGTCGTCCTGGACTCGCTCGGCGGTGAGACGCTCGCGAAGTCCCTGGACGTGCTCAAGCCCGGCGGGAAGGCCATCAGTGTCGCGGGTCCTCCCGACGCCGCTTTCGCCAGGGAGCTGGGAGCGAATCCGATCATCCGGCTGGTGATGTCCGCGCTGAGTTTCCGGACCCGACGACGCGCCCGGCGCCGCAACGTGACCTACTCGTTCCTGTTCATGAAGGCCAGCGGGGACCAGCTGCGCGAGCTCACTGCCCTCATCGAGGCCGGCAGGATCCGACCCGTCGTGGACACCGTGTTCCCGTTCGAGTCGACCCATGAAGCGCTGGAGTACGCGGAGGATGGGCGCGCGAAGGCGGGCAAAGTCGTCGTCAAGATGACCTGAGGGAATGGATTCGAGAGTCACCCCGAGCCACGGGCGGGGGGCGGGATGTCAGGCACCGGGACGGGACGGAGCACCGTCAGAGACTCTTCCCGGCGAGCCACCATCGCGAAGGAGAACCTGTCGATGTCCAGGCAGAGATCGACATCGTCCGGGTGGTAGCCGCTCCGCCGCCCGTCGGCGAGGTCTGCCGCGGCACGGGAAGTCCTCGCCCGGTGGAGATACGGGGCCGCTTCGACACCGTCTCCGGCCATGCGTTGACCTATGTATTCAGCGCAGGCCAGGTCCTCGTCGGCCTGGCCTCCCTCGCCGGTGACAACGAAGGTCACCGGACCGGAATCCTCGGTCTGCAGGAACCGCGCGGTCGGGCCGGCCACCACGAAGCTCGCGCACAGGACCAGCGGTGCGTCCGCGACGGCCAGCGCGCCCACGGTTCCTGCCGTCGTCTTCTGCACCAGCGTGCGACCGGCGAAATCGCGTGACCGGAGCAGGCCAGGTGAGTTCACCGCGTCGAAGCCCGCTGCCGGAGCTCCGTCCTTCAGAGCCAGCCAACCCGGGTGGCTCTCCTTCAGGGCGAGTGCCTCACTCTCCGTCGAGGCCAGGACGATCTTCTCGACGCCACGCGAGAAGGCCCAGGCAGCCACGGTGAAGGCGCGCATGACATCGATGACGACGGCGACACGGGGAACGCCGGTCAACTCCGGTATGCCGACGAAGTGATGCTCCATCGCACCATTCTGACGGACCGTGCAGCAGGTCGAGCTTGCCTGGTGCGTCGGGGCCCGGCCGTCTACAGCCAACCGTTGCGCTTGAAGCCGCGGTGGATGACGAAGCAGGCGGTGGCGATGACGGCGAGAACGAGGGGGTAGCCGAAGCGCCAGCGCAGTTCGGGCATGTGGTCGAAGTTCATGCCGTAGACGCCGCACACCATGGTGGGCACGGCGATGATCGCGGCCCAGGCGGTGATCTTGCGCATGTCCTCGTTCTGGGCGACGGTCACCTGCGCGAGGTGGGCCTGGAGAATGGAGTCGAGCAGGGCGTCGAAGGAGTTGATCTGCTCCGTGACGCGGGTGAGGTGGTCGGCGACGTCCCGGAAGTACGTCTGTATCTCCGTGTCGAGACAGCCGCGGGGTTCGGTGGCGAGCCGGTCCAGGGGGCGGGCCAGCGGGACGACGGCCCGCTTCAGTTCCAGGAGCTCCCGCTTGAGCTGGTAGATACGGCCGGCGTCGGCGTTGCGGGGACTGCGCGGCGAGAAGACATCGGTCTCGACCTGGTCGATGTCGATCTGGACGGCGTCGGCGACCCTGACGTAGTCGTCGACGACATGGTCGGCGATGGCGTGCAGCACGGCGGAGGGGCCATGGGCCAGCTGCCGGGGATCGGCTTCGAGGTCCTCGCGCAGGGGACCGAGGGAGCCGTGGCGGCCATGGCGGACCGTGACGACGAAGTCGGGGCCGGTGAAAACCATGATCTCGCCGGTGTTGACCACCTCGCTGGTCGAGGTGAGCTCGGCGTGCTCGACATAGGTGACGGTCTTGAAGACGGCGAAGAGGACATCGCCGTACTGCTCGACCTTGGGACGCTGGTGGGCGTGGACGGCGTCCTCGACGGCGAGCGGGTGCAGGCCGAACAGTTCCGCGACGCCGGCGATCTCCTCCTCGCCCGGTTCGTGCAGGCCCAGCCAGACGAAGCTGCCCCGGTGCTTGCGGACCTGCCGTACGGCGTCCTCCACCGAGTCCGATTCCGGCCCGCGGAGACCGTCGCGGTAGACGACGCAATTGACCACCGTCGAGCCGAGCGGCGAGCGGGCCGGGTGGCTGAGATCCACGCGGCGGCGACCGCGCCGCGCCAGGTTCGCGACTTTGCGCAGGTTGCCGACCATTGACATGCGGGCTCCTTCATCACCGGACCGTCCGATCCGGACAGTGTGCCAAATGGCGACAAGCCGGTCGTCAGAGCCAGCGCTTCTTGCGGAAGACCAGGTAGACGAGGGTGACCAGGGCCACGGTGATGATCAGCATCGCGGGGTAGCCGAGCAGCCATCCCAGCTCGGGCATGTGGTCGAAGTTCATGCCGTAGACGGCCGCCAAGGGACTCCCGGCGTACGAGGAGCCGGGCAGGGCCGACCCGCGCGGCGGTCACCGGCGGGCGGCAGACCAGGTGGTAGCCGCTCGCCACCGACAGGTGGTACGCGCCGGCGAGGGGGTCTCCGGGGCGTCGGCGGCGATCACGACAACGGTCACCAGGGCCGGCCGACAACGGTCACCAGGGCCGGGTCGCGCTGCCGCGCCGGCCGATCAGGCGCGGCGCGGGACGTGAATCCGGCGGTCGTGCGCTCACAGGGGGGTGTGCGGAGGCGGCGGGCCACGCCACGCACGAGGCGATCGAAAGGCTCCGGGTCTTCCGGGCAAGAGTTCTGGCATGGGACGCCTCCTGGAAGGGTCCGGCTGACGGACGACCCCGGTGCGGGGTTGCGTACCGGGGCTCTCCGGTGACGCTGTCGCCGGGTCCGCCGACCCTTCATGACGGGACGCTGACGGCGGGCGGGCCGAGGGCGAGCGGCTGGGCCGCGTACGTGATGCGGACGACGCCGTCTTCGTGCCGCTCCGTCCTGCCCAGTACGCCGAAGACGCCGCGCAGGACGTCCGGCGTCAGGACATCCAGTACCGGTCCGGCCGCCACCACCTCGCCCTCGTGGAGGACGACGAGGTGGTCGCAGAGCCGGGCGGCGAGGTCGAGGTCGTGGAGGACCGCCAGGGTGGTGATCCCGGTGCTGCGGATCAGGTCCAGGAGTTCGAAACGGGCGCGGATGTCGAGATGGTTGGTGAGTTCGTCCAGGACCAGGAGATGCGGGCGCTGGGCGAGGGCGCGGGCCAGGAGGACGCGTTGCCGTTCGCCGCCGGAGAGGGTGGCGTAGTCGCGGTCCGCGAAGGGTACGACGCCGCAGCGGTCGACGGCCTCCGCCACGGCCCGGCGGTCCTCGGCGCCGTCCCGGCCCATGAGTCCGTGGTGGGGTGTCCGGCCCAGGGCGACGATCTCGGTCACGGTCAGGCCGGTGGTGGTGCCGGCGTCCTGGAGCACGGCTGCGGTGCGGCGGGCGGCGGTGCGCGCGGACAGCGCCCAGACGTCGTCGTCCCCCACTCTGACGACGCCGTCCGCCGGGCGCAGTGAGCGGTAGACCGTGCGGAGCAGGGTGGACTTGCCGCTGCCGTTGGGCCCCACGAGCCCGACGATGTCACCCTTGGCGGCCTCCAGGTTCACCTCGCGGAGGATCGGCTTGCGGTCCAGGGTGATGTGGAGGTGGTCCACGGTCAGTTTCATACGGTGTCCAGGCCCTTGTTGCGGCGCAGCAGCCACAGGAAGAAGGGGGCGCCGAGCAGGGCGGTGAGGATGCCCAGCGGCAGTTCGTTGGGGCGGTTGACGGTGCGGGAGAGCAGGTCCACGACGACCAGGTAGACGGCTCCGAGGAGGGCGGTCAGGGGCAGCAGCCTGCGGTGGTCGGCGCCCACGGTGAGGCGGACCAGGTGGGGGATCATCAGGCCGACGAAGCCGATGCCGCCCGCGACGGCGATGACGGTGCCGGTGAGCAGCGCGCTGATGACCAGCAGGACGGCGCGCAGCCGGTTGACGTCCACGCCGAGCGCGGTGGCGGACTCGTCGCCGGCCAGCAGGGCGTTGAGCCGCCGTCCGAACAGGGTCAGTACGACGGTGCTCGTCAGGACCACCACCGTGATGGTGGGCAGTTGGTCCCATTTCGCGCCGGCGACGCTGCCCAGCATCCAGAACATCACCGTCCGCAACTCGGTGGGTGTGGCCAGCAGTTGGACGAAGCTCGTGATCGACAGCAGCACGTAGCCGACCGCGACTCCGGCCAGGACCAGGCGCGTGGGGGCCAGGCGGCCCCGCCGTTGTCCCAGGGCGAAGACCAGGGCTCCGGCCGCCAGGGCACCGACGAACGCGGCACCCGACACCCCGAGGCCGGCCAGGCTGCCGAGGGCGACACCGCCGAGGGTGATGACCAGGACGGCCCCGAGCGAGGCTCCGTAGGAGAAGCCCAGGACGATCGGGTCGGCGAGCGGGTTGGAGACCAGGGTCTGCAGGACCGCCCCGGCGACGGCCAGGCCCGCGCCGACCAGGGCGGCCAGGGCGACGCGGGGAGCCCGGAAGCTCCAGACGATCTGGTCCGTCGCCGGGTCGGCGGTGGCGCCCTGCCCGGTGAGGTGGTGCAGGAGGATCCGCCACACGTCGGCCACCGGGACGGTGACCGCTCCGATGCTCACCGCCACCACCATGACGGCGGCGAGCACCAGCAGCAGGGCGCCGACGGCGAGAGACAGCCGCAGGCCGTTCAGACCTTGTCGGGGTGCAGCATCCCGGCGACCTTCTGCACGGCCAGGTCGTTGCTCGGGCCGAGGTACATCGAGTCCGACAGCGCCACGTACTTCTTGTTCTTCGCGGCCGGCCACTGGGGGAACTCCTTCAGCAGTTTCTTGGCGTAGGCCGCCGGATCGGGGTCGTTGTAGCCGATGACGACGAGGGCGTCGACGTCGGTGGCGGCCACCTTCTCCTTGCTCAGGTCGGCGAAGGAGGTCTTGGAGGCGTTCTCGAAGGCGTTGGAGCCGCCGGCCTTGGCGAGGATGTCGTTGTAGATGCCCTTGGCGACGACCGAGCTGAAGTCGTTGCCGCCCATGGCCATGTTGGAGAACAGGACCATGACCTTGGGCTTCTTCTCCCCCTTCACCTTGGCGGAGACGTCGGCGATGTTCTTCTCCGAGGCGGCGATCAGCTTCTCGGCACGGTCGTCGGCGTGGAAGATCCTGCCCATGTCGCGCAGCAGCGTGTAGCTGTCGGCGATGGTCATCCTGGAGGTGTCCTGGTCGCAGCCCTGCGGGGAGACGTAGGTGTTGGCGCCCACTTGCTTCAGCTGCTCGCGGGTGGCGAAGCCGTTCTTCTCGTCGAAGCCGTAGGAGGTAGTGGACAGCACCAGGTCGGGGCGCAGGCCGATCATCGCCTCACGCGGGATGTCGTAGGCGTCGTTGAGTTTGACGTCGCCGTTGGGCAGCGCCTTGATCGCCTTGGCTCGGCCGGGGACCTCGGACATGCCGTAGCTCTGCTGGTTGGCGACGATCTTGTCACCGAGGCCCAGGGCGAGCAGGGTGGAGACCTCGGCGACCGAGGCTCCGTTCATGAGGACGACGCGTTCGGGCGTCTTGGTGAACTTCTCCGGCACCCCGCAGGTGTCGAGGTTCACGGGGTAGCCGGGCGCGGCGGCCTTGGACGCGTTGTCCTGGTCCGTCGAGGAGCCGGCGCATGCCGTGGTGATGAGGCAGAGGGCGCCGGCCAGGGCGACGGCGACCGGCCGTTTCGTCGACATGCTTGCTCCTTGGTGCGGGCTGCTCGTGAGCCGTGGTGGGTTCTGGTGCAGTAGTCGGAGGGCGACGCCCCTGAGTTCCCGACGCGGCCAACTACTTGACGGACGCGGCGAGATGGCTCTGCTCTCGGGGCGGCGCGGGCAGCACACCCGTGGCGACGCAGTGGTCGAGGTAGCGGAAGACGAGGCCCCGGTCGACGGACGGGCAGGTGATGCCGCTGCCCCGCAGTCCGCTCACGACATTGTCGGCACGGACCCGCCCGAGGCGCAGGTCGGGCTCGGTGTCCCAGGAGTCGAAGAAGGCGAGCGTGGTCGCCGCCGCACCGGACGTGCGGGGAAGCTCGGCACGCCACCGGTCCAGCGGCATGCGCCGCAGGGGGTAGCCGTACTCCTCCAGCCAGTCGTAGACCTCGCCCAGCCGCACGGGGACGCTGTCGGCGTGGTTGAACACCCTTGCCGCCAAAGGCGGTTGACCGATACTGAGCCGGACCAGGGCTTTCGCGGCGTGGTCGACCGGCGTCCAGACCTCCTCCTCGAAGAGTTCGGGCACGATGCCCGCGGGTACGCCCGCGCGCAGCACGCTCCACAGGAAGTCCCGCTCGTTCACGTAACCGGTGCTGGACGGGCCTACGATGCGGCCCAGCCGGTGCACGGTGACCGGCAGACCCCGCTCGGCGGCCTGTTCGAGCAGGCGCTCGGCCGCCCACTTGGACTGCTGGTAGCCGTAGCGCAGTCCGGGATGGGACGGCAGGAACGCCTCCGGTACCTCAGGGCTGAGGGCGAGGGGCGGGGCTACGGAGAGGGTGGAAACGAAGTGCAGGGGGGCCGACCGTACGGCCGCCATGCGCAACAGGTCCTTCGTGGAATGGGTGTTGGCGGCGCGGAGGGTGGCGTACTCGCGCATGATGCTGACGGTCGCCGCGTTGTGGACGATCGCCCCGCAGGTGCGGGCGAGTTCGCTGAACGTCTCTTCGTCCAGGCCGAGTCGGGGTCGGGCCAGGTCGGCGCAGACCGCCGTGACGCGTTTCCTCGCCGCTTCAGGGAGCTGTATGCGGTGGGTTTCCAGGGCCTGGTGAAGGCGGGCGGTGGCCTCGGCGGGGCTCGGGGCGCGGACCGTGCAGACGACCTCCGCGTCGGTGCCGGTGAGGAGTTCCGCCAGCAGATGTACGCCGACGAAGCCCGTGGCGCCGGTGAGCAGGACCCTGTCCGGTGTGCCGTGCGTAGGGCCACCGCCCGGCCTGATGTCCGGGTCGAGGACGGCGTCGGTGAGCAGGGCCGCCGGAAGACCCGGCACGGTCGGCTGGCCCTGCCGCTCCAGGTACCGGGCCAGCCCGGCCGGGGTCGGGTGCTGGAACAGCCAGGCCACCTTCACCTCGCGGCCCAGTTCGACGCCGAGCCGGTTCGCGACCTGGATGGCTTGGAGCGACTGGGCGCCGAGGTCGAACACATCATCCTCGGCGGATACGGCGGATACGGCGGCCACACCGAGCATGTGGTGCCAGACGGCGGCGATGGTGCGCTCCAGCGAGCTGTCGGGCACCGCCAACGCCGGCTGCTCGTCGGGCGTGGCCAGCGCCTTCCTGTCGGTCTTCCCGGAGCTGGTCCGGGGCAGGCGGTCCAGGAACTCCACGGCCGTCGGGATCATCGCCGCGGGCAGCACCGCACGAAGACGGTCCCGGATCGAGGCCACGGCCGGGGCGGGCCCGTCCGGGACGACGTACGCGCTCAGCCGCCGTGTTCCGTCGCCCAGCACCTGGCCGACGACAACGGCGTCGCGGACTCCCGGATGGGTCACCAGGACGCTCTCGATCTCGGCCGGGTGCACCCGGTGTCCGCTGATCTTGAACTCGGCGTCCGCTCGGCCCAGATGGCGCAGCTGTCCGTCGTCGCCGATCCGCACCAGGTCACCGGTGCGGTAGGCGCGGGGCGCGCCGGGGAGTCGGTCGAGCGGTGCGAAGCGGGACGCGTCCGGGACCGGTTCTCCTCGGTAGCCGAGGGCCAGGTTGTCGCCCAGGAGGTGCAGTTCGCGGTCGACGACCGCGGCCCGCGTGCCGGGGAGCGGCAGGCCGATGGGGACGTCCCCCGGGGCGAGGGAAGGGTCGTGGAGGTCGGCGACGGTGGCGACCACCGTGGCCTCGGTGGGGCCGTAGGTGTTCAGCAGCCGGACCGACGTCCCCACGGCCTTGCGCCAGCCGTCGACCCGTGCGGGCAGGGCCGGCTCCCCGCCGATGACGACGGTACGTACCTCGGTCGGCAGGGTCGCGGTGCCGGTCGAGACGGCGTAGGCCAGTTCGTGCCAGTACGCCGTCGGCAGGTCGAGGACGCTGATCCGCAGCCGGGCGCAGGCGTCCAGGAACCCGGGGACCGATTCGGTCATGTCGCCCGTGCGGACGACGAGGGTGGCGCCCGCGCAGAGGGTGAGGAAGAGCTCCTCGACGCTGGTGTCGAAGTGGAGCGGGGCGAACTGCAGGACGCGGTCCCCGCGGTGGAGGCCGTAGCGGTGGGTGGCGCCGGCGACGAAATGTGCCAGGGCACGGTGGCCGATCTCCACGCCTTTGGGGCGGCCGGTGGAGCCCGAGGTGTAAATGACGTAGGCGAGGGCGTCCGGCGTGGGTGTCGTCGGCGAGACGGCCGCGGACTCGGGTTCCGGCTGGTCGAGTCGCAGGATCGTCCGGTCCGCGAAGTCTCCGGCGTGAGCGCCGGACGTCACCACGAGCGCGGGACGGATGTCGTCCAGCAGGTCGGTCCTGCGCGCCGGGGGCGCCGTCGGGTCGAGCGGGCAGTAGGCCGCCCCGGACACCAGGACACCCAGGACGGCGGTGACGGCGTCGATGCCGCGCGGCAGGGCGACGGCCACCAGGTCGTCGCGGCCGACCCCACGAGCCGACAGTCGGTGGGCGAGCGCGCGTGCCGCGTCGAAGAGCTCCGCGTAGGTGATGCTGCGCCCGTCATGCTCCACGGCGACGGATCCGCCGCTCCGGGCCGCGTGTTCGGCGATCAGGGCGAGGACCGGTCGTGCCGGGCCGGGCAGCGGCCCTCCGTCCAGGACTGGGACCGCCTCGCGTGCGCGCAGCTCCCCGAGCGCCCGGTCGGGGGCGCTGACGGCCTCGTCGAGCAGGGCGAGCAGCCCCTCCTGGAACGCGGTGACGTCCGCCTCGTCGTAGAGATCGGGGTTGGCGTCCACGGCGATGCGCAGGCCCCCGCCCTCGGAGCGGTCGTAGACGTTGACGGACAGGTCGTCGACGGGGCCGGCCGAGACATTGTGGACCGTGCTGCGATGTCCCGCGAACCGCAGGTCGTACGCGAACGGCATGATGTTCACGCCCGGACCGGACAACCGGCGCTGTCCGCCGACGAGTCCGAGGTCGCGCCGCAGTTGTTCGTAGCGGTAGCGCTGGTGCGGCAGTCCGGTGCGGAGTTCTGCGGAGACCCGGGCGGCGAGGTCGCGCAGGCAGTCCGAGGGGCTGGCGGTGACGCGCAGGGGCAGGATGTTGCGCACCATGCAGGGGACACGCAGCGAGACGGAGCCGAGGCGTCCCATCGCCGGCAGGCTGAGGACGATGTCCGGGGCGCCGGTCACGTGGTGCAGGTGGGCCGCCGTCACGGCCAGCAGGATTTCGGACCAGGTGACCTCGAGGTCGCGGGCGACGGCACGCAGGGGCGCTGTCCGGGCGGCGTCGAGGTCGACCACCCGGCGGTGGAAGGTACGCGCGGGCAGGGCCGTCCGGCCGGCGGGTGTGGCCACGGACGGCCGGTCCGCGTAACGGTCCGTCCAGCGGGCACGGTCCTGGGCGAAGCGCGGCGACTCGCGGTAGACACTCTCCTCGTCTCGCACCGAGGCCAAGCTGCCGAACCCGCTGTCCCCCGGCGGCTCGCCCGCCATCAGGGCCGTGTAGACCTCGGCGACCCGGCGGGCGACCAGCGACAGCCCGAAGCCGTCGAGAGCGATGTGGTGGACGCGGTGGTACCAGAGGTACTCCTCCGGTGCGATACGGAGCAGGGCGTGGCCGAAGAGGGGGCCGCGTGTCAGGTCGACGGGGCGGGCCATGTCCTGGTCCATCCACGCCAGGGCCGCCGCGTGCGGGTCGGGCTCCGCGGTGAGGTCCGCGGTGTGCGGACGCCAGTCGGCGGCCGGGACGTCGATCTGCCACGGGCGGCCGTGGTCGTCGACGACGAAGGCGGCGTTCAGGGCCTCCGTCTCCGCGACCACATGGTGCAGCGCCGCGTCGAAGGCGGACGTGTCCACCGGTCCGTGGATGTGCGCGTACTCGGCGGTGTTGTAGGCGGGACTGTCCGCGTCGAGCTGCTGGCCGGTCCAGATGCCTTCCTGGGCGGCCAGCAGCGGATGGCGCGCCGCTGTCACGGGGTTCCTCCCCGAGGTACGGAGAGCAGCTGCCACCACTGGGCGAACGAGGTGCACTCGGCGAGGTCGACGAAGGTCACTTCCACGCCGGTCTCCCGCCACCGTTCGATGAGGGTGACGACGCGCAGGGAGTCCAGTCCCGCGTGGAAGGGGTTCTCGTCGAGGTCGACTTCGTCGGGCTGCTGGTGCAGGAGCTCCGCCAGGTCCGCGCGGAAGCCCTCCAGCGTGAGGGGAGCAGGCATGTCGTTCTCTCTCGATGGGCCGATGGGCCTATGGGCCGATGGACCGATGAACCGTGGTGGCCGGTCAGTTGACCTTGCGTGCGGAGTCGTCCCAGAAGCGGTCGCGCAGTTCCCGGCGCAGGATCTTGCCGCTGGGGTTGCGCGGGACGCTGTCGATGAACTCGTAGCGGGCGGGCAGCTTGAAGCTCGCCAGTTGCGGGACGAGGAAGGTGTGCAGGTCCCGGGGTCTGGGCTGCTGCCCGGCCGTGGGGACGACGAAGGCGTGGACGTACTCGCCCCAGCGTTCGTCGGGGGCGCCGACGACGACGGCCTCGGCGACTTGGGGGTGGCTTTCCAGGACGTTCTCGATCTCGGCGGGGTAGACGTTCTCGCCGGCGACGAGGACGGCGTCCTTGATCCGGTCACGGATGAAGAGGTAGCCGTCCTCGTCGACGTATCCGGCGTCCCCGGTGTGGATCCAGCCGTCGACGAGGGTCTCGGCGGTCTTGTCGGGCAGTCCCCAGTACTCGACCATGTGCGCGGGCGTGGCCAGGCAGACCTCCCCGACGGCGCCCGGCGGAAGGTCGCGGCCCTCGCCGTCGATCACCTTGGTGCGGACTCCCGGGTAGGGTCGGCCCACGGCCTGCATGAGGGGACTGCCGGGGACGTGCGCTGCCGGTGGCAGGCAGACAGCCGTGTTGCCGGTCTCGGTCAGACCGTAGATCTGGGCGAACTCGCAGTCGAGGACGGCGAGGCTCTCCTCCAGCAGGGCCTCGGAGATCGGGGAGCCGCCGTAGACCGTCTTGCGCAGGGTCGTGAAGTCCTCGGGGCCGACGCCGGGTTCGGTCAGCATCATGCGGAGCATGGCGGGCACGACGCAGGCGGTGGTGACGCCGAGGTCGCGGATGAGGTCGACGGCCCGGCGGGCGGCGAAGGCGCGCAGGGCGACGACCGTGGTGCCGGCGTTGAAGTTCTGCGTGGCCCACCAGAGTCCGCCGATGTGGAATCCGGGGATGCCGATCAGGGCGATGTCGCCGGCCCGCCAGTCGATCCAGTCAAGACCCTCGCTCGCGAGGGCGTCGCGGATCGCGAAGAAGCTGCGGTGGGCGAGGACGACGCCCTTGGGCAGTCCGGTGGTGCCGCTGGTGTAGAGCTGGGCGACGGGGGTGTCGGGGGTGGCCTCGAACTCCGTGTCGTGGTGCGGGTACGGTGCGCGCCACCCTTCCAGGGAGCCCAGATGTACGACGGCTTCGGGCTCCGACTCGACGGCGACCGCGAACTCCTCCTCCACGAACAGCAGCCGGGTACCGGAGTCCCGGAGGATGTGGCTGACCTCGGGTGCGGTGAGCCGCCAGTTGACCGGGACGAGGACGGTGCCGCTCTTGGCGCAGCCGAAGAGGATCTCGTAGTAGTGCTCGGACTCCTTGCCGAGGTAGGCGACCCGGTCACCGGGGGCGAGCCCGGCGGCGCGCAGGGCGTGGGCGACACGGTTGCTCTCGCGGTGGAGGTCGGCGTAGGTCAGGCTGCGGCCCTCGCACAGCACCGCCGGGTGGTCCGGTCGGTGCTCGGCGTGGTGCCGGGTGGTCTGGACGAGCGTCTTCATGGGCGGACCCTTCGGCGGTCAGGGGACATTGACGAACGCGAGGGTCGCCTCGCCGTCGCAGCGGCCCGATGCGGCGTCCTGGTAGCGGAAGGCGGTCTCGGCGTGCAGGAACGGGGTGCCGCCGGTCCGGGTGCGCCGGGTTACGGACCGGAACTCCATCTCCCCGGAGAAGCCACGGGGATCGACCGGGCGCCGGAAACGCGCCGAGAAACGGGCGATGAGAATGTCGGGAAGCTGGTGCTTCCAGAAGTCGTCGAGCGTCCAGGATTCGAATCCCGTACCGATCCCGTCTTTCACGGACTTGGCGACGAGGTAATACATCATCTGGTTGTAGCAGATGTTCACCTCGACGGAATTCAGGTGTCCGGTGTCGTCGATGTAGCACGACTCGGGTATCTCGAACTCGCAACGGGCGAGAGCCCGTCCGTCCGTTTCCGTCACGACGGCCGAACGCAGGTATTTGCAGTGGTCCTTGTACGGCGCCAGTACCTGCGCCAGCAGAGCCTCGTCGGTCATGCCGTCGCCTCCATCCCGTCGTGGAGCCTGCGCTCGTCGTGCACGGTGATGCGGAAGGAGACGGTCGGCTCGGGTGTGGTGGTGTGCCGGGCGCGGTGGATGAGGCTGCGGTTGTCCCAGACCAGCAGGTCGCCCTTCTCGAAGCCCTGCAGATGGATGTTCTCGTGCTCGAAGGTCTCGTCGAGCTGACCGGTGGCGTCGAACAGCCGCTTCAGCAGCTCCTCGTCGAGCGGCCGGCCGCTCTCGTCCTCGATACCGACCGTGAAGCCCTCACTGATGTAGAGGACCGTCTCGCCGGTCATGGGGTGGGTGAAGGTGGTCGGCCGGCGGACGGCCGGGGTCTTCCGTTCGACCTCGTCGATGATCTCGGAGAGGGGCCGGTAGACGTCATGGGGCCGGATCTTGAAGTACTTGCGCACGGAGTGTCTGCAGTACGTTCCGGTGATCTCCTTCTTGAGGTCCTCGGGCAGTTTCCCGTAGGCCCGGCCCATGTCGATGAAATACGTGCCTCGGTTCTTCTCGGGGACGACCTGAGGATAGATGAGGGTGATCCCGAAGGGGTCCGGCATGAATTGATAGTCGGCGTGCCAGAACTTGCCCGTCTTGGGCACACCGATCTGCTTGCCGTTCTCCGGCACATTGGAGGAGACGAAGATCTCCGGCACTTCGGGGTGCTTGTACATCGGCTCGTAGTACGTCTCGGGGCGGCCGAGCCGCTTGCCGAGTTCCAGGAATTCCTCGGGGGCAAGGTCCTGGTCCTTCAGGATCGCGATCTTCTTCGTGTAGAGGGTGCTCTTGAGCGCCGCGATGTCGGCGTCCGAGGCGGTGGTGTGGTCGAAGGCCTCGACCGTCGCGCCCATCGCTTCGCCGGGCTGTTCCTTGATTTCCATTGACGAGTGTCCTTCCGTGGGTTCAGACGGTTGCCCGGCGGAGGAGGAGCAGCGCGAGCGCGCCGCAGCCGATACCGCCCGCGATCACGAAGACAGCGGTGCGGATGCCGTCGAGGAGCCCGGGGCCGGATCCGTTCTGCCCGACTCCCCCGGCGACCGCGACCAGTACGGCGAGGCCGACCGCCCCGCCCACCTGGAGGGTGGTCGACGCCAGCCCCGAGGCGATGCCCTGGTCCTCGGGGGCCACTCCGGCGGACGCGGCGATCCACATCCCCGTCCACGCGGCCCCTTGGCCGAGGCCCAGCAGCACGATCCCCGGCAGCAGCGCGGGATACGAGCCGTCCGAGCTGAGCGCCAGGCCGAGTGCCACGGCCCCGGCGGCACCCAGCACCATGCCGCCCACCAGCATGCGGCGCGTCCCGAAGGCGGACACGGCCCGTTCGCCGGCCTGCGTACCGAGGGCCACCACCAGGGCGGGCACGAGGAACGCGAGCCCGGTCGCGACCGCGCTGTAGCCGTGGACGGTCTGGAAGTACAGCGTCAGGAAGTACGGCACCGAGCTGAACGTGGCGCTGAACAGAGCGGTCACCCCCATGGCCGTGACCAGGCCTCGGTGGGCGAACAGCCTTGCCGGCACGAGCGGATCACGGGCCCTTGTCTCGACGACGGCGAAGAGCGTCAGCAGACCGACCGAGAGCGCCGCGCTCGTGAGGGCCGTCGGTGTGCCCCAGCCCTCCGCGGGGCCCTGCACCAGCAGGAACACCAGGAGCGTGACCCCGCCCGTCGCGGTCAGCGCGCCCGCCACGTCGAAGTGCCGCGAGCGGTCGAACGGTCCGTCCTTCGGGAAGAGCGACCACCCGGCGACCGCGAGGGCTCCGGCCACGGGCACGTTGACGAAGAACACCGCCGGCCAGCCGAACGCCTCCACCAGGAAGCCGCCCAGGAGAGAGCCGAAGCAGAGCCCGCCGGCGCCGGCGGCACTCCACACCGCCAACGCGCGGTTCCGGTCCGGTCCCTCGGCGTACAGGGTGTTGATCAGGGACAGCGTCGCCGGGAACAGCAGCGAGCCGCCGACACCCTGGACCGCCCTGACGGCGACCAGGACGCCGGGGGACTCCGAGACTCCGCCCACGAGGGACGACCCCGCGTACAGCAGAGCCGCCAGGACGAACATCCGGCGCCGGCCGAGCAGATCCGCGGCCCGGCCGCCCAGCAGCAGGAAGCCCCCGGTGGCCACGACGTAGGCGCTCACGACCCACTGCAGATCGTGGTCGGAGAAGCCCAGCCCGGTGCCGATCGCGGGCAGCGCGACGTACACGATGTTGTAGTCGAGCGAGATGACGAGCTGCCCCGACGCCAGCACGAGCAAAGGCAGCCCGAGGGGCTTTCGCCGCGTGGCCTTCCCGGGCTCTGTCGCGGCCGTCATCGGCCGCCCCCGCTCTCCCCCATGAGCCGACGGATCTCGGTGATGAGGGCGACCAGGGCCCGACGCTCCGGAACGGTCGTCTCCGGGTGCCAGAGGTCGATGAGCAGGCAGGTCCGTGGCCTGGTGCCGTCGTTACGTGCCTCGTGCTCGAAGGAGTAGTCGAAGAGCAGGCATTTCCCCTCCTCCCATGAGCGGGTCTCCCCCGCGACCGTGATGCCGCACCCTTCGGGGATGTCCACGGCGAGATGCAGATTGATGCTGAAGTTCCACAGATCGCAGTGGGGTTCGATGAGGGCGCCCGGCAACAGGGTGGAGAAGTGGCTTTCCAGGAGAGGGCATATCTTGCCCGTGTCGACAGCGACGTCCTTCAGTACCTGATAGGCGGTCGGAGTCGTGGTGGCCGATTCCTCGACCAGGCCACCGTCGCGGTAGAGGTACAGGGCCTGCCAGTTCTCCTGGCGCGTCAGATAGTGCTCGTAGTCGGCGAACGCCTCCCGGCGTTCCTCCCACGCGCTGTGCAGCTCCTTCTTGATGGTCAGGTGATGTGCCTCCAGCTCCCGTACGACGGGGGCCAGTTCGGCGTACGCGTAGGGGTCGTGCCAGGGAGTGGGCGAGAGGCCCGGCATGATCCATTTGGCCGCCTTCTGCAGCGGATGCCGTTCGACCCCGCCCGGCTCCAGCATCCGCTCGACCCGGGTGATCGATTCCGCGCCGAACTCGGCTCGGACGGCGGCGAAGGCGTTCTCCATCTCTGGTGTCACCGTCTGTCTCTCACCTGTTCGTGACCGCCTTCGCCGTGGAGCTGTTCTGTCGGGCTAGTAGTCGGTCGGGGGCGGACTTGAGTTCCCCGTTCGCGCCGGCTTTCTGGGCCTCTTCAAGGAGCCCGACGAGGGTCGTCCGGGCCCGTGCCACCCGTGAACGGATCGTGCCCACGGGGCAGTCGCCCGCCCGGGCGGCGTCCTCGTAGGGAAGGCCCGCCAGTTGGGTGAGCACGAACGCCTCACGCCGCTCGGCGGGCAGCGCGTCCAGCAGGTCGAGCAGGGCCACGCCGTCGTCGAAGCCGGGCAGACCGGTCGGCTGGGCGCGTTCGACCCATGACGTCCAGTCGGCCACGTCGGCCGACTTCGGCCGCGTGGCGGCGTACCGCAGGCTGTCGACGACCGTGCGGCGCGCGATGGACAGCAGCCAGGTGCGCGCCGACGAGCGCCCCTCGAACCGGTGCAGGCTGCCGAGCGCCCGCAGGAACGTGTCCTGTGTCAGGTCGTCGGCCATCTGGCGGTCTGCGGAGAGATGCGTGACATAGCGGACGACGTCCGGATGCAGTGCGCGTACGAAGCGGTCGACGGCGTCGGGGTCGCCGGTCCGGGCGGCGAGAGCCCAGGCCGTGGCACGGTCGTCGCGGACAGGAGTGATCACCTGATGTCCTTCTCGGGGGATCCGAGGCCGGTTCGGCAACACGGCGGCACGGTTGAGCACGCCACGGCCGAAGGGTCCCGGAACGGGAATGGGATGGAGCCGGCTGTCTCAGACGACAGCGGTCCCGGCCGGAGGCCCCCGAGAGATGACCGTGTAGGCGAAGGTCAGCCGCGGGACCTGCTCCGCACGCTCGCGCGTCGGCCGCAGACGGGGCCGGCGGGGCGGGGCCGGCAGCGGCAACGGCAGCCGCAGCGGAGGGGCCAGCCGGCCCGCGACGGCCCGCACAACACGGAACGCGGCCTGCTCGCCGAACGCCAGCCACACACCGGTCAGCAGAGCGGCCAGCAGATGGGCGGCGAGCATGCCGAGCGAGGACGTGTCACCGGTGCCGTGGGCCATGTGGCTCAGGTGCTCGGCGTGCGTCGCGTGGCCCATGTCCATGGACGCCATGTCCCCCGAGCCCGCCGACCGGCCCCACGAGAAGACCCAGTGGAGCGCCCCCTGGGCGACGACGACCACGGACACGACCAGTGGGAAGGCCCGCTCACGGCCCGCCAGTGCCCAGCCGGCGCCACTCGTGACGACGAACCCGGCGGCCACGGTCCACCCCGGCAGGGCGGAGCCGGACATCAGTACGTGCCCGAGGGCGGCGAGCAGCACGCAGACGGTCGCGAACACCGCGGCCCGCAGCGTGCGCGCACACCACCCGGCAGTCATGACGACCGCTCACCCGTGTTCTGGCCCGGACGGACCACCACCGCGAGGGTCTTCACAGCCCCGCTGCGTTCGAAGTGCAGCGTGAAGGCGACGAGGTCACCGATCTGCCGGCCCTCCTTCACGGGCACGATCACGTCGAAGCCCGCCGGTGACATCGCGAGGCTCTTCCCGGCCGGGATTCCGACGGAGGACACCGTCCGGTCGGAGGCCGTGTTGGAGCTGGTCATGACGTGGCGGCTCAAGGTGAGCCCGCGGTCGCCGGCCTCGGCGGTCGTCACCTTCAGCAGCCGGTCCGGCGTTCCTCCGCTGTTGGTGATGCGGAAGAAGGCCGCCGTCTCCGGGGTGGCACCGGTGGGCGCGAACACCTTGCCGTCGGTGACGGTGATCGAGGCCGGGGTGCCGGCGTTGCCGTAGGCGGTCCAGACGCTGAGTCCGCCGAGGGCGAGTCCGCAGGCGGCGACGGGTGCGACCGCGGCGAGCAGGGTGTCGGCGAGCCGGCGGCGGGTCGGGCGCCAGGGGCGCTGTCCGGTCATCGGGTACGTCTCCGGGTGGCGGGGGAGGTCGAGGGCGAGGGCTGCCAGGCGCGCAACCGAAGGCTGTTGGCGACGACCAGCACCGAGCTGGCCGACATCGCCGCGGCGGCGAGCATCGGGTTGAGCAGGCCCACCATGGCGAGCGGGACGGTGACGACGTTGTAGCCGAAGGCCCACACCAGGTTGGCGCGGATCGTGACCAGGGTGCGCCGGGCGAGCCGGACCGCGTCCGCCAGGGCCTCGATGTCGCCGCGCACGAGCGTCACATCGGCGGCGCCGACCGCCACGTCCGTGCCGCCGCCCATGGCGATGCCCAGATCGGCACCCGCCAGCGCGGCCGCGTCGTTCACCCCGTCGCCGACGACCGCGACCCGGTACCCCTGCTCCTTCATGTCCCTTACGAGAGCGGCCTTGTCCTCAGGGGTGCAGCGGGCGTGCACCTCCTCGATGCCGAGCGCCTGTGCGACGGCCCGGGCGGGCGCCTCACGGTCGCCGGTGGCCAGGACGGGGCGAATGCCGAGGCGCCGCAGCCGGTCCACGGCCCGGTAGCTGCCGGGCCGCAGGACGTCCCCGACCTCGATCAGGGCCTCGGCCGTGCCGTCCACGCGGACCACGACAGGCGTCCGAGCGGCGTCCTCGGCCCCGGCCAGGGCATTCACGAGTTCGCCGGGCAGATCGTCGTCGGGGGCGAGGACTTCGACCAGCCGCCCCTCGACGCGTCCCCTCACTCCGCGCCCCGGCAGCGCGCTGAACTCGCTCACGTCCGGCAGCCTCTGCTCGCCCTGCTCCCGCCGCGCGCAGGCGCAGACGGCCCGCCCGAGCGGATGCTCCGACCCCTGTTCCACCGCTCCCGCCAGCCGCAGTACCGCCTCCTTCCCGAGCCCGTCCGCTACGGCCGTGATCCGGGCGACGGTCATGTGGCCGGTGGTGAGGGTGCCGGTCTTGTCGAGCACGACGGCGTCGAGATGCTGGAGCCCCTCCAGGGCCTGCGGGCCGGTGACGAGCACGCCCAGCTGAGCGCCCCGGCCGGTCGCGGCCATCAGCGCGGTCGGTGTGGCGAGGCCCAGCGCGCACGGGCAGGCGACCACCAGGACCGCGACGCAGGCGGTGAGCGCGGCCTGCGGATCGGCACCGGCGCCCAGCCAGAACCCGAGCGCGGTGACGGCCAGCGCCAGCACGACCGGCACGAACACCCCGGCCACCGAGTCGGCCAGCCGCTGGGCGCGCGCCTTCCCGGCCTGTGCCTCGGTCACCAGCCGGGTGATCCGGGCGAGTTGCGTGTCGGCGCCGACGGCCGTGGCGCGTACGAGGAGCAGTCCTCCGGCGTTGACGGCGCCGCCCACGACCGCTGATCCCGGTCCGACTTCCGCGGGCTCGCTCTCGCCGGTGACCAGGGACAGATCCACGGCCGAACTGCCCTCCGTCACCTGCCCGTCGGTGGCGACGCGCTCGCCCGGACGCACGAGGAAGACCTGTCCGGCCCTCAGCTCCTCGATCGGGACGAGCCGTTCCGAGCCGTCGTCCGTGCGGACGGAGACCTCCTTGGCCGCGAGTCTGGCCAGCGACCGCAGTGCCTCCCCCGTCCCGTGCCGCGCCCGCGCCTCCAGGAACCGTCCGGCGAGGACGAACAGCGGTACGCCCACGGCCGCTTCGAGGTAGATGTGCGCGACGCCGTCCGACGCGGTGGGTACGAGGGTGAACGGCATCCGCATCCAGGGATCGCCCGCGCCGCCCAGGAAGAGCGCGTAGGCCGACCAGGCGAAGGACGCGACCACGCCCAGCGACACGAGCGTGTCCATCGTCGCCGCCGAGTGCCGCAGCCCCCGGACCGCCCGCACGTGGAAGGGCCAGGCACCCCACACGGCCACGGGCGCGGTGAGCGCGAAGCACAGCCACTGCCAGTTGCGGAACTGCAGCGCGGGCGCCATGGACAGGACCAGCACGGGCAAGGCGAGCAGGGCGGTGACGACCAGCCGGTCGCGTTCCCGCCGGGTGCCCTCCGCATCGCCGCCGTCATCGTCCGCCGGCTCCTCCGCCGTGGGCGGCTCGGGCAGGGCGGCCGTATAGCCGGCCTTCTCGACGGTGGCGACGAGTTCCTCCGGACCGATGTCCGCCGGGTGGCTCACGCGCGCCATGCCGGTGGCCAGATTGACGTTCGCGGTGACCCCGTCCAGCTTGCCGAGCTTCTTCTCGACCCGGGTCACACAGGCCGCGCAGGTCATGCCGCCGACGGTCAGGTCGGTCGTCACCAGGACCGTCCCGGCTCCAGCCCCCATCAGCCGTGTCCCCCCTGCATGCCGTCCATGTCTCCCATGCCCCCGCCACCGCCCGGTTCGCCGCCGTCGCGGCTCGTGCTGTCGCCGTGCATCCCGGGTGCGACGGGGCCGGCGCCGGCGCCGACGGCGTAGGACACCGCGAAGATCAGAACCAGCAGCAGGAGGAAGCCGCAGAGCGCGGGCGGTGGCGCCGCTTTCCGCAAGCCCGCGCCCGCGCCGCTCGAAGGGGACTGCTGAGCCTCGTCCATCAACCGCGTCTCCAGGTCACGTCGTACGACGTCGCTCGGATCGCGCCGTACCCGTTCAGTGGTCGGACGGGCCGTCAGGTGAGTTCCTGGGGGTGTCTATGGCGCGTGTCACACGAGGCCGGAGCGCTACACCGAACGAGCGACTTAGGCATATTTTCTCCGGTCTTGTTCCACCTATGAGCAGGGAACGAACGCCGAATCAGCCAGACCAGCGGGAGAGCGCGCCCATGACCGGGACAGCCGATCAGCCCCAGAATTCCTCGCGGCCCCTGGCCGACTGCGCGGCCGAGCCGATCGCCGGCATCGTGGCCGAATTCGTGGACAAGCGCATGGGGCAGCGGATCGCCCAGGGCCAGGACCCGGTGCTGCGGCCGGTCTTCGTCAAGTACCACGGCACGGCCCGGGGAGTGCTCACGGTCGCCGCCGATCTGCCGCCGGAGCTCTGTATCGGATTCCTCAAGGCCGCCCGGGACCAGCAGGGCGGTCTGACCGCCTGGGTGCGTTTCTCCAGCGACATCCTCCCGGACCGTCCGGACTTCCGCCGGACCCTCGGTATGGGCATCAAGCTGTTCGGCGTTCCCGGCCCGAAGCTGCTGGAGGACGAGAGCCGGACGGACACGCAGGACCTCATCCTGCAGAACCATGACGTGTTCTTCGTCGACACCGCCCGGGACATGTGCGAGTTCCAGCAGGACCCGGTCGCGTACCAGAACGCGCATCCGGAGACCCGCAGCATTCTGCAGGCCATGCGCAAGCCCGAGGAGAGCACGCTGACGGCCAGGTACTGGGGCGTGCTGCCGTACGCGTTCGGGGCCGACCGCCATGTGAAGTACGTGCTCGCGCCGGTCTCCTGCCCGCACGGTGACCCG
This sequence comes from Streptomyces sp. NPDC057099, assembly GCF_042671245.1. NCBI lineage: Bacteria > Bacillati > Actinomycetota > Actinomycetes > Kitasatosporales > Streptomycetaceae > Streptomyces > Streptomyces sp. NPDC057099. Next base: position 9,618 of record NZ_JBHUTX010000039.1, on the reverse strand, counting down.
CAGGCGGCGCCGCCGGACGAGGACCCGTCCTTCATGCGGGGAGATCTGCGGCACCGGCTGGCCGCGGGCGAGGCCGCCTTCGACCTGCTGGTGCAGTTCCGCACGGACCCGGACCGGATGCCCCTGGACCGTGCCACCGTGCGCTGGGAGGAGTCGCTGAGCGCACCGGTCCGTGTGGCGCGGCTGACCCTGCATCAGCAGGACGTCCGGGCGCGCGGCCAGGACGCCTACGGCGAGAACCTGGCCTACAACCCCTGGCACAGCCTGGCCGAGCACCGGCCGGTCGGCAGCGTGGCCGACGCCCGCAAGGTCGTGTACCGCGCTTCTGCCGCACGGCGCCGCGACGCGAACGGTATTCCGGTGGCGGAACCGGGTCCCGCACGGCCGCCGTCCACCGAACCCCAGGGGCGTGACAGCCGGATCGTGCGGGCCGCGATCCATCCCGCCATCGGAGTGGCGCGGGTCGGGGACAGCGCGGACGAGTTCTTCCTCGCGCCGGAGGTGGACGCCCCTCCCCCGCTGCCCACCGGCTCGTACAAGGACGCGACCGGCGCCCTGAAGCGGCAGGCGGCACGCTTCCGCGTCTACGGCTACAACGCCGCCGGGGAACCGGTCGCCGAGCTGACCGCGGACAACGCCGACATCCGGTGGACCGTGCATGTGGCCAACAAGAAGGCCGCCTGGTACCAGTTCCAGCTGGCCCTGGACATCCCCGAAGCCACGGCCGCACCCGCCACCACGCCCCGCAATCCCAAGGTGCCGCCCGCGGAGCGCGGCAAGCTGGTCATCGACCCCGGTCCGCGCTCGATCCGCGGCCGGGACCGCGCGGGCCGGCCCGAGTACCGCTTCGACACGGGCCGCTTCCTCGGCAGGCCCGTCGCTCTGGGCGAGGTGCGCACCGACGGTGCCGGCCGGCTGCTGTTCCTCGGCGGGCACGGCGTCTCGGCCTCGGTGGACCACGCGCAGGCCACGCACTTCGCCAACAACGACGGCTGGCACGACGACATCTCCGACGGACCGGTGAGCGCGACGGTGCGCGTCGACGGCCGTTCCATTCCCGTCGAACCGGCCTGGGTGGTGGTGGCGCCGCCGAACTTCGCGCCGGAGCTGACGTCCGTACGCACGATGTACGACCTGATGCGTGACCTCTTCGTGTCGGCCGGCAGCCTGCCACCGCCGGACCAGGTCTCCTTCACCCGCGACGTGCTGCCGATCCTGCGGCGCCTGTGCGACCTCCAGTGGGTCAATCGCGGCATCGCCACGCTGTTCGGACACGGCGGGCGGGAGCACTTCCTGGCGCCCGGGCGGCTCGCGAGGCTGGCCGACCCCGGGCCGCGCAACGCGGAGTTGCGCCAGCAGATCTGGGCCACGATGCGGGACCTCGACCGCGACGGGCTCTCGCCCGTGCCCTGGCCGCCGCTCTACGGCGACACGATGAGCGTGCGGCCGGTCTACCCGCGGCAGCATCTGACGCTGACCCCGTTGCAGTACCGTTCGCTGGCCCGCTGGGCCGCGGGGGACTTCGTCGCCGACCACGACCCTTCGGCCGTGCCGCCCGCGAACCTCGACGCGGTGCCGCTGAGAGAGCGGCCGGGCATGCTCGACCGCGCGGCCCTGTCGTTCTGTCTGGCCGACGCGTTCCACCCGGGGTGCGAGATGTCCTGGCCGATGCGCCACAGCACCCTGTACACGGCACCGTTCCGGGTACGGCACCGCGATCCCGGCACGCCCGAGCCCGACTACGGCGCGGTGCTGACTCCGCAGACGGCGCTCGACGCCGGCGGTCCGCTGTACGCGCAGGGGCCGGGCGATCTCACGCGCTGGATGGCGGTGCCCTGGCAGACCGACACCGCCCGCTGCCGCTCCGGCTACTACCTCGGGTACGGCCCGCGCTACGACCCCTATCTGCCCACCTTCTGGCCCGCCCGGGTGCCCAACCACGTCCTCACGGAGCAGGACTACGAGAAGGCGATCGACCCCGGCAGCCCGGCGGAGGAGCGACGGACCGCCTTCGAGCGCCGGGCCGTGTGGGACAGATGGCTGCCCCCGGACCGCATCGAGCAGATGAACGCCATGGTCAAGGACTTCGGCAAGCTCGGCCTCGTCGAACGGCGCTCGGGCGCCTCGGACGACCCGGAGCTGCCCACGACGATGTTCGTGGAGTCCGCGGTGAGCTTCCAGCCGGAGCAGCCTCCGCCCGCTCTGCGGAATCTGCGGTGCCTGCATGTGCCGGAGGCTGCGGACTCGGGCGACGGTGTCCTGGCCGCGGCCCTCGCCCAGACGGACGTGCCCGAAGAGCAGGTGATGGCGGGCTACTTCGAGAAGGTCGAGCGCTTCCCGGACGAGCGGTGACCTTCGAGGTGGTCGTGGCCGGAGGCGGTCCGGCGGGCGCCGTCGCGGCGCTGGTCCTGGCGCGGGCCGGCCGCCGTGTCCTGCTCGTCGACCCGGGCACGGACGGTCCCCGCTCCTCCTCGTCACGGATCGGCGAGACGCTCCTGCCCGCGGCCGGACCGCTGCTGCACGATCTGGGCCTGTGGGACGCGTTCGCCGCGGGGCCTCACCTGCGCTGCGTGGGGACCTACGCCTCCTGGGGATCGGAGACCCTCCACGGCCGCAGCCACCTCCACGATCCGCACGGGCACGGCTGGCACCTGGACCGGGGCGGGTTCGACGCGTTTCTGCGCGGCGCCGCCGAGTCCGCCGGCGCCGAACTGCGACGGGCCGAGGCCGTGCCGTCGGCGGCCCCTCCCTCGCACACCGGCGACCGGCGCGTACTGCTCCGTGACGGCGGCCCGCTCGAAGAGGTGCGCTGCGAGTGGGTCGTGGACGCCACCGGCCGTCGCGCCGTGATCGGCCGCCGGCGGGGCCGGCGCCGCAAGCAGGACCGGCTCGTCGCCGTGTACGCGTTGTTCGGGCGACGGCTCCCCGGCCGGCGCGCCGAGGACACCGAGCTTCGCACGCTCGTCGAGGCGGTCCCCGGCGGCTGGTGGTACACGGCGAGGGTTCCGGCCGGACGAGTGGTCGCACACCTCACCGACACCGACCTGACCCACTCCGCCCTGCGCACCGCCTCGGGCTTCCTCGGCGCGATCGGGGACACCCGCCACGTCCGTACCCGTCTCGACGGCTACGACCCGGCGCATGCCCCGGCGCCGCGCTGGACCGCGGCCCACGGGCTGCGTCTGCGCCCGGCGGGGGGCCCCGGATGGATCGCCGCCGGAGACGCCGCCCTCGCCTTCGACCCGCTCTCCTCCCAGGGCATCCTCACCGCCCTGCACACCGGGGCCCGCGCCGGGCGGACCGTCGACCGGTGCCTGTCCGGCGAGACGGCCGCCCTCGACGACTACTCCCGGTTCCTCGACGGGATCACGGACGCCTACGAGCGGCATCACGCCGAGACCTACGCCCAGGAGCGGCGCTGGCCGGGGCACATGTTCTGGGCACGCCGCTCACCCGCGACGGTCTGAGGCCGTCTCCATGGCTTCGATCTACATGACTTCGATGCTGATGATGCAGGTGTCGTCGTCCGTGTCGGATCTGCTGTAGGTGAGCAGATGGTCGAGCCGCTGGTCGAGGGTGGTCTTCTTGGCGCTGGCGGTCATCAGGAGGTGCTTCAGGGACTCCTCCATGGAGCGGTCCCTGCGTTCCACCAGTCCGTCGGTGTACATCAGCAACGTGTCGCCGATCTCCAGCCGCATCTCGGACTCCTGGTAGGTGATGTCCGACGCCGCGCCGAGCAGCAGCCCCTTGAGCAGGGGCAGGGTCGTCGCCTGTCCGTCCCGGACGAGAACCGGCGGCAGATGTCCGGCGCGGGCCCAGCGCAGGACCCGGCGGAAGGGGTCGTACAGCGCGCAGACCGCGGTCGCCGTCACCGATTCGGAGAGGTGGTGGGCGACGCTGTTCAGCCAGGACAGCAGCTGGGCCGGACCCGCTCCGGTGACGGCCAGGCCGCGCAGGGCGTTGCGGAGCACGACCATGCTGGTGGCCGCCTCGATGCCGTGCCCGGCGACGTCTCCGACGCTCAGCAGGATGTGCTTCGAGGGCAGGACCACGGCGTCGTACCAGTCGCCGCCCACGAGGTGATCGGTCTCGGCGGGCCGGTAGCGCACGGCCGTGCGCAGGCCCGGCGCGTCCAGGGGTGCTGCCGTGGAGGGCATGATGGCCTGCTGCAGTTGCAGGGCCAGTCGGTTCCGCTCCGCCGACTGCTGTTCGGAGTGGGCGAGTTGGTCGCGGGTGGCGGCGAGGGCGACCTCCGTCCAGTGCTGCGCCGAGACGTCCTGGTAGGCGCCCCGCACGGCGAGCAGGCTGTCGTCGAGGTCCACGACGGGTTCGGCGACCACCCGGATGTGGCGGGTCACCCCGTCCGGGCGCAGCAGACGGAAGGCCGCCGACGCCGGTTTGCGGTGGTGCAGTACGGTCCGCAGGAAGCGGCCGATGGTGACGGCGTCGTCCGGGTGGGCGTGGGCCCGCAGTTCCTCGACGGGGGCGGGCCCGTCGGACTCCGCACGGCCGTAGAGGGCGAACAGCTGGCTGTTCCAGGTGATCTCGCCCGTGACGAAGTTCTCCTCGAAACCGCCGATCCGGCCGAGGCGTTGCGCGTGTTCGAGGAGATTGGCCAGGCGTGCCATCTCGTCCTCGATCCGCCAGATCAGCAGCACGCTGTCGCCGTGCCGGGTCATGCTGACCTCGGCGACGGAGGACAGCGGCACCTGGTCCACGAGCGCGGTGAGTGTCATGTGGCCGGCCCGGAACGGCTCGCCCGTGGCGTAGACCCGTTCCAGGTGGCTGAAGAGGCCGTTCTCGTCCGCTGCCAGGGGGTACGCCTCCAGCAGCAGCGCTCCGTCGACGGTGCTGCGGGGACGCCCCGCGGGGTCGCGGAAGCGGTGGTTGACGTGGTGGATGCGGAAGTCGGTGAGATGTCCGGTGTCGTCCACCTGAGGGATGAGCACCAGCGCGGGGTCGTACAGCGAGTCGGCCAGGTCCGCCAGTTCCGACAGGCCGGACCTCGGCGGAGGGCCGTCGAGCGGCAGGGTGGAGGGCGAGTGGATCTCCAGGGTGTGGGCGCACAGTTCCGCGAGTGCCTCGAACTGTCGGACGACGGCGGGTGGTTGCGGGACCAGCGGGGTCGGCCAGCAGATCTCGAGCACGCCGTGGATCCGTCCGCCCACTCCGGTGGGGACGGCGACCCTTCCGCCGTCGGGGTGGTGGGTGCGGCCGATGGACGGCGGCCCGGACGCCGCCAGGGACCGGATCCATTCGGGCCTGCGCTCGGTCAGCGCGACGCGGGCCACGGTCGCCACGCCCGGCGGCACATAGCGCCAGCGCTCCGCCTCGCCCTCGGGGAACCCGGAGCTGCCCGCCAGGGTCAGGGAGCCGTCGGCGCCTGCCGCCCAGATCGCCACGCCGGTCACCCCGAGGGGTTCCAGCGCGTGCTGCAGCAGGGAGTCGGCGACGGCCTGGGTGTCCTCGGCGGCCAGGGCGCTGCTCTCCGCCGTGCGCAGCCGTACGGCGGACACGGCGGCCGGCGCGGCGGGCGGGGTGCCCCGGACCGCCGTAGCGAAGTCGACCGCGACCTCGGTCAGGCGGTCGCGTGCCGCCTGGTTGATGATGTCGACGGCCAGTTCGAGCGGCGTCATCGCCGACTGTTCGGCGAGTTCGGCCAGTTGCCGGGCGGCTTCGGCGGGACCGCAGTGCAGGCGCTCGACGAGCACGCCCTTGGCGAGATCCATGAGGGCGCGTCCGTCGGCCGCGGCGTGCGCCGCCTGCACCTCGTGGCGCAGGCGTTCCACCGTGACGGCCAGCCGGCCGACCGGAGAGGTCAGCGGTCCGCCGGGCGGCTCGGCTGCCGGTATGACGTCGCCCCCGGCGGCCTCGGCGGCCGGCAGGCTCTCCGCGGCGGCATGCCGTCGCGGCTCATCGTCCCGGGAGGGGTCCCCGGACAGATCGGTGCTGCTCACGTGGACGCTTGCTCCTTCTGACCCGCACACCGTGTGGGAGGCGTCGTGATGTCGGTGGGTTTCGGCGTCACGCGGACAGCCAGTGCCGCACGCAGGCGATGAGGTCGTTGGCGTCGACGGGCTTCGTCACGTAGTCGCTGGCGCCGGCCGCCAGGCTCTTCTCCCGGTCGCCCGGCATGGCCTTGGCGGTGACCGCGACGATCGGCAGGCCCCGGTACTCGGGCATCTTCCTGATCTCGGCGGTCGCGGCGTACCCGTCCATCTCCGGCATCATCACGTCCATCAGCACGAGCCGGATCTCGGGGTGCGCGGTGAGGATGTCGATGCTCTTGCGGCCGTTCTCCGCGTGCAGCACCCGCAGGCCGTGGAGTTCGAGGATGCCGCTGAGGGCGAACAGGTTGCGGGCGTCGTCGTCGACGACGAGCACCGTCTGTCCCGCCAGGGTGATGTCGACCTCGGGGGCCGCGCCCAGGCTCTCCTCCATCCGCACGAGCGGCACCACGTCGCCGGGCTGCTCGGCCGACAGATGCAGGGTGATCCGTTCCTTCAGCTCGTCCAGGCTCGACAGCACCTCCAGGGGGCGGTTGTCCGCCCGGGCCTGCAGGGCGGCCTCCTGGGCCGCGCTCGGACGGTGGTTGTTGTGGACCAGGACCGGGACGGTGGCCAGCGCGGCGTCGCCGTCCACCGCTTCCAGCAGCCGCGGGCCCTCGCCGTCGGGCAGATCCATGCTCAGGACCACGCAGTGGCACGGCCCGGCGGCCAGGGCGGAGGCGGCCTCCTGGGCGTCCATGGCGGTGACGATCTCCACGGCGTCGTGCTGATCCCGCGCCGCACGGCTGTGGTCCAGGTCGGCGACGGCGCTCTCGGCGACCACGGAGAGCAGCCCGCGCACCCGCTCCTCGACGATCAGCAGCCGCCGGGTGTGCGGCACCGGCAGCGCGAGAGCCGTACCCGGGCGCTGCCCCTCGGCCGGCCCGACGGCGCTGTCGTCTTCCTGCGTCCCGTCCGGCCGAGGCGCGGCGGAGAGGTCCTCGAAGTCGGCGCGCGCCACCGGAAGGTAGAGCGTGAAGGTGCTGCCCTGTCCCGGGTTGCTGTCCACGGTCACCGCGCCGCCCAGCAGATGGGCGATCTCCCGGGTGATGGACAGGCCGAGGCCCGTGCCCCCGTACTTGCGGCTCATGGTGCCGTCCGCCTGCTGGAAGGCGCCGAAGATGGTCTCCAGCTGCTGCTCGGGGATGCCGATGCCCGTGTCCTCGACGCGGAAGGCCACCACGGGCCCCCCGCGGTGCACGATCTCGGGTACGTCGTCGTCGGCGGCCGGCTCGATGTGCAGCTCGACGCCGCCCCGCTCGGTGAACTTCACCGCGTTGGACAGCAGATTGCGCAGCACCTGGCGCAGCCGCGCGTCGTCCGTGACCAGGTCGGCGGGCGCGCCCGGGGCCCTGGTGATGGCGAAGGTCAGGCCCTTCTGGGTGGTCATCGGCCGGAAGGTGGCCTCGACGTAGTCCAGGAGGCGGCGCAGCGGCACGCGTTCCGGGGCGATGTCCATCTTGCCCGCCTCGACCTTCGACAGGTCGAGGATGTCGCTGATGAGCTGCAGCAGGTCGGAGCCGGCGGAGTGGATGATGCCCGCGTACTCGACCTGCTTCGGCGTCAGGTTCCGGGAGGGGTTCTGCGCGAGCAGCTGGGCGAGGATGAGCAGGCTGTTGAGCGGGGTGCGCAGTTCGTGGCTCATGTTGGCCAGGAACTCCGACTTGTACTTCGAGGCCAGCGACAGTTGCTTGGCGCGGTCCTCCAGCTCCTGGCGGGCCTGTTCGATCTGCAGGTTCTTCGCCTCGATGTCCCGGTTCTGTGCGGCCAGCAGGGTGGCCTTCTCCTCCAGCTCCGCGTTGGACCGCTGCAGCTCGCCCTGGCCTGCCTGCAGCTCGTCGGAGCGGACGCGCAGTTCCTCGGCCAGCCGCTGGGACTCGCCGAGCAGTTCGTCGGTGCGGGCGTTGGCGAGGATGGTGTTGACGTTGACGCCGATGGTCTCCCTGAGCTGCCCCAGGAAGTCCTGGTGGATCTGGGTGAACCGGGTGACCGAGGCCAGCTCGATGACGCCGAGGACCTGTTCCTCGACGGTGATGGGCAGCACCGTCAGCGAGGTCGGTGTCGTCCTGCCGAGCCCGGACGAGATGGTCACGTAGTCGGCCGGGACCTCGTCCACGGTGATGGTGCGGCGGCTGCGTGCCGCCTGGCCGATCAGGGTGTGCCCGAGGGGGATGCGCTCCAGGCGGTCGCCGTCGGCGGGGTAGCCGTAGGAGCCGATGAGCCGCAGTTCCACGCCGGTGCCGGTCTCCTCGGCCAGGTAGAACGCCCCGTACTGCGCGGAGACCAGCGGTGTCAGCTCGTCCATGATGAGTTCGGCGACGACGTCCAGGTCCCGGTGTCCCTGCATGAGGGAGGACACCCGGGCCAGGTTGGACTTCAGCCAGTCCTGTTCCTGGTTGGCCTGGGTCGTGTCGCGGAGGGACTCCACCATCGCGTTGATGTTGTCCTTGAGTTCGGCCACCTCGCCGGAGGCGTCGACCGTGATCGACCGGGTGAGGTCGCCCTCGGCGACGGCGCTGGCCACCTCGGCGATCGCCCGGACCTGCCGGGTCAGGTTGCCGGCCAGCTCGTTCACGTTCTCGGTGAGCCGCTTCCAGGTGCCGGAGACACCCTCGACCTCGGCCTGGCCGCCGAGCCGGCCCTCGCTGCCCACCTCCCGCGCGACGCGGGTGACCTCGGCGGCGAACGACGAGAGCTGGTCGACCATGGTGTTGATGGTGGTCTTGAGTTCCAGGATCTCGCCGCGGGCGTCGACGTCGATCTTCTTGGACAGGTCGCCGTTGGCGACGGCCGTGGTCACCAGCGCGATGTTGCGGACCTGCCCGGTCAGGTTGTTCGCCATCGAGTTGACGTTGTCGGTGAGGTCCTTCCACGTCCCCGCGACGTTGGGCACATGGGCCTGGCCTCCGAGGCGTCCCTCGGTGCCGACCTCGCGGGCCACGCGGGTCACCTCGTCGGCGAAGGCGGACAGGGTGTCGACCATGGTGTTGATCGTTCCCGCCAGCGCGGCGACCTCGCCCTTGGCCTCCACGGTGATCTTCTGCGACAGGTCGCCGCGGGCCACGGCCGTGGCCACCTGGGCGATGGAGCGGACCTGCCCGGTGAGGTTGGAGGCCATCACGTTGACGTTGTCGGTGAGGTCCTTCCAGGTGCCCGACACCCCGCGCACGGTGGCCTGGCCACCGAGGTTGCCCTCGGTGCCCACCTCACGGGAGACCCTGGTGACCTCGTCGGCGAAGGACGACAGCTGGTCGACCATCGTGTTGATGGTCTCCTTCAGCTTCAGGATCTCGCCCCGCGCGTCCACGCGGATCTTCTGCGAGAGATCGCCCTGTGCCACGGCGGTGGTCACCTCGGCGATGGAGCGGACCTGGGCGGTCAGGTTGTCCGCCATGAAGTTCACCGAGTCGGTCAGGTCGCGCCAGGTGCCCCGCACGCCCTTGACGTCCGCCTGACCGCCGAGCCGGCCCTCGGTGCCCACCTCCCGCGCCACACGCGTGACCTCGTCCGCGAACGCCGAGAGCTGATCCACCATCGTGTTGATGGTGTTCTTCAACTCCAGGATCTCGCC
>NZ_JBHUTX010000038.1:21443-77190 GCF_042671245.1 Streptomyces sp. NPDC057099 | reverse complement strand
GCGGGTCACCGGGTGATCGGTGACCCGCCGCAGGCTCGTGCCGGTCAGCAGTAGCCCATCGGGCCCATGTCCGTGTAGTAGACGTAGTCGACCTTGACCCAGCCGGTGACATTGCCCCGGTGGGCCGTCAGGTAGATCCAGTGGCCGTCGCCGTTCCAGCAGTGGGCGGTGAACGTCTCGCGGAAGTACCCCTGGCCGTGGATCGTGCCGTCCACCGGCCTGCTGCGGATGTTGACGCCGTCGCCGAGGAAGTAGCCGCCCCGGGACTGAACTTGCTGGGTCGACGTTCCCGAATCGGGCGCCTGCTCCTGGGCGTTGGCGGTGACGGGCGACAGCATCAGGGCCGCGCCCGCGAGGGCGAGACATGCGGCGCGCCGGAGGTGTCTGCGCATGACTGACTCCTTCTTGTCGTCCTGTGTGGTGGGGGTGCGGATCAGTACCAGCCGGTCGAGGTCAGGTCGTGGCCGTCGCACGAGAGCAGCGCGCGCGAGACGCGACCGTTGAGGTTGTTGCCCATCTGCGTGTAGGCGTAGTTGATGCCGGGGTCGACGGTCTCGGAGACCCATCCGTCGACCCGTCCCGCGCCACTGTTGGATCGCTGCAGCACGGCCGCGCAGCCGGGCCGGGAACTCTCGATCCGGGCGAAGGAACCGCACTTGTCGGAGTAGAAGTACTTCAGGGCCATGCCTTCGGCGTACTTGGTGGCCCCGATCTGCCGGAACGAGCCCGAGCAGAAGGAGGTGGTGGGGTACTGCCCCTCCATCCCGTAGGCCCCGTAGTTGCCGCCCGAGTACGGGGCGGCCTGGGCGGAGGTGGGGAGGAGCGCCATCACCGCGGCGGCGCCCCCGGCGGCCAGCAGTGTCCTGAGCGATCGGCGGCTCATGAGCTCTCTTTCGTTGTCGACGGGTGGTCTGGTCGTGACCGTAAGGGCCGTCACCACATCCCCGACACCTGACACTTATCAGGGTCGAACCCCCAGGTCGTCCCGTTTCGGGGGCTCCCTGACATACGTCAGGACCGCCCGCCCCCGGCCTCCTCCTAATGTGGCGGCGCGGGGCAGGTCCCGCCGGACACTCGGGCGACATGAAGGGCAACCATGCGCACTCTCCTGCGCGGCGCCGCCGCGCTCGCGACCGTCGTCACGATCGTGTCGCTTCCGGGCGGCGCGACGGCGGTCCCCCGGCCGGCCACGGCCGTTGAGGCCGACCGGAGCGCCGAGGCCGTCCGGATCCCGGACGGTGTCACCGCCGGGGTCGCGGTCTTCGACCGCCGTACCGGCACCTTCACCGAACAGGTCGACGAGAGCGCGCGGTTCCGGTCCGCGTCGGTCGTCAAACTGCTGCTGGCCCTGGACTTCCTGTGGGACCGCGGGCCCGACTACACCGTCCCCGAGGCCGACCGGGCCCGGCTGGAGCCGATGCTGCGCAGCAGCTGGGACGATGCCGCGGACCACTACTGGTCGAATCGCGGCGGCCCGGCGATCATCGACCGGATGTCCGCCCGGCTCGGCCTGCGCGACACCGCGCCGCCGCCCGCCGGGTACGAGGGCTACTGGGGCTACACCGCCCTGTCGGCCCGCGACACCGTGGCGATCTACCGCTACCTCCTGGACAAGGCGCCCGCGCCCGTCCGTGACTTCGTCATGGACAATCTGCGCCGCTCCACGCGCTGCGCCTCGGACCGCTTCGACCAGCACTTCGGCATCGCCGGGTCGTTCGAGCGCCCCTGGGCGGTGAAGCAGGGCTGGTCCGGGAAGTACGCGAAGGGGACGTGCGGCGCGTCGGGAACGACGGCCGCGGCGGAACCGGCCCCCGCTCCCGCCGCGAAGGGCGCCGCGGCCGTGGATCTCACCCGTCCCGCGCTGCACACCACCGGCACGGTGGGCACGGACGACCGGACGATCGTGGCGGTGCTGACGCTGCATCCGGTCGGGACGTCGTACGGGAAGGCCTACACCGACCTCGGCCGGCTGACCCGCTCGCTGAACGTGCCGGGCGGGGTGCGGCCCGCCGGGACCTGGTTCGGCACCTGGGGCGAGTTCGTGAACGTCCGCAACGGACCGGCCACGGGCGACGGCCGGGTCACGCAGCTCCCGGCCGGGGTCGAGGTGCTGGTGGGCTGTCAGGTCCGGGGCCAGGTGGTCAGCGTGCCGCCCTACACCAACGAATGGTGGGCCTACCTGCCCCAGTACGGGGGCTACATCTCCAACATCTACGTCAGCTCGCCGGACAACCGGCTGCCGAACGTCCCGGAGTGCGCCTCGGCGCGGCCGTGACGGGAACGGGGGACGAGCGGTGGGCGGGGCCCTGTCGGGTCCGGCCCACCGCTCGCGTGTGCCCGGGGGTCAGCGCTCGTACTCGGCCAGGTAGCGCAGCACCTTGTCCACGTGCGGCCGCACCCGGGCAGGGACGCCGCCCTCCTCGATGACCGTGCGGTCGCTGGTGCGGTAGCCGGCCGCGACCAGCGCGGGGAGGTCCTTCTTCGGCAGCCCGGCCTGTTTGAAGCGCTGGTCGAGCCAGCACACGTAGAGGCTCATCGTGGAGATCGCGTCCGGCGGCGACATGTGGTCCTTGTCGCCGTCGCCGTCCCCGTCCACGGCCCAGGCGCGGAACACCGACGGGGTCCACATGGCGATGCCGTACTCCTCGCTCTCCGGGCGGGACGCCTTCGTGTCGAAGCCGCTCTCGGCCTTGATCAGCGCGGCGAGCAGGACGGGCGTGATCTCCTCGTCGGTGCAGCGGTGGGCGGCGCGGGCGATGACGGGGCGCAGCGCCTCGGGTACGTCGGAGTCCGCGGGTATCTCGCCCGGCACCGGTCTGCGCGCGTCGGTGACGGTGGCGGAGACGTCGCCGTCACGGTCGTCGTCCCACGTGCCGATGCCGCCGCCGAGCAGTGCCACCCCGGCGACCGCTCCGGCGGTCAGGACGACGAACCCGGCGGCGACGGCCGGTACGAGGCGTCGCCGGCGGCGGCGCGGACTGCCGGTGATGTCCTCGATCCGGGCGGCGATGTCGGACGCGGTGTGCGGGAGGCGCGTGGTGTGGTCCGGGGCCAGGCAGTCGGCGATCAGCCGGCGCAGGTCGTCGCCGAGGCCGGCGTCGAGCCGCAGGGGCGCGGTGCCGCGCGCGTAGCTCTGGGCGGAGAGCGAGCGGGCCCGGGCCGTCGCGCCCGCGAAGGGATGCAGTCCGCCGGTGAGCACCTGGTGGGCGAGGACGCCGAAGGCCCAGATGTCGGCGGTGGGCCGGACGACGGCGCCCTCGGTGCCGGTGCGCTGGGACCACCACTCGGGCGGCAGATGGTCGAGGGTGCCGAGCGGCGGCAGATGGGCGTGGGTGCCGTCGAGTTCGGTGGCCAGTCCGAAGTCGGCCAGCCACACCCGCCCGCCCGGGCCCAGCAGGACGTTGGCGGGTTTGAGGTCGCCGTGCACCCAGCCGGCGTCGTGCATATGGGCCAGTCCGGCGGCGACTCCGCGCAGGACGCGTTCGGCAGCGTCGATGGGCCTGCCGCTCGCCGCGGCGTCCAGTACGTCCTTCAGGCTCGCCTCCGCACGGTCCATCACCAGCGCGATCGCACCGTCCAGGGCGGGCAGTTCCGGGGCCTCGACCGTGCACACGGCGTGGGTCCTCACGAGGTGGGGGTGGTCGGCCTCCGCGCTGAAGCGGACCTCGCGTGCCACGAGTTCACCGAGCGCGGCGCGCTGGCCGGGGCCCAGGGCACCGGTCGGCAGCACCTTCACCGCCACGGGCGTGCCGTCGGCGACCGTACGGGCCTCGTACACGGTCCCCCAGCCGCCGGAGCCGATGACCGCGCCGACTTCCCAGCCTTCGATCCGGAAGCCCTCGGGGAGTCGAGGGCGGGGCGCCTCGAGGTCGTCGTCCCGGGATTCCTGGGAGTCCCGGGATTCCTGGGGGTTCTGGGCGTCGGGTGTCGTCATGCTCCGGCCTCCTGCGGGGCGAGGCGGCCGGCGCTGCGGGGCGGCAGCAGGCCGAGGTGCTCTTCGCGCACCAGGCCGAAGCGCAGGGCGACCGAGGCGAGCCGGGTGCGCTTGGCACCGGTGCGGCCGCCGTCGGTTCCGGCCGCGGCCTCCTCGCCCAGGTCCAGGCGCAGTTTGGCGAAGGCGAGGTAGTCGATGTGGTAGTTGACCGCGGAGCGGGTCAGGTCCCGGCAGCCTTCCAGTGGCCGCAGCCGCTCCACGATCTGTCCGACGCCGGGCAGCGCCGAGTCGGAGGGATCGCGCAGCCGGGGCTCGCACAGGGCCACCAGGACGAGGAAGTACTTCGACGTGGGGTCCAGGGCGAAGGGATGGACGGTCTGTTCCCCGCCGCCCGGCACGGACCGCTCGCCGAGGTAGGCGTGCTGGGGTGCGAACACCTTGAAGGTCGCGTTGCCGGACAGGGCCGGGAGCACCACCCGGGAGAACTCGAAGGGCACGGGCGCGCCGAGGCGCCCGGGGGCGACGGTGAGGTACTCGCCGGCTCCCTCCAGGTTCTCCACGACGTACGACACGCTGCGGCTGAAGTTGGACAGCCGCCAGTAGTCACCGGCCGCCTCGAGTTGCCCGGCGCGGCGGGAGACGCCGGGGTCGGTCAGGGTGATGCGCACGTCTGTGCCGCCGGGCATGCCGCGTCCGAAGTCGGCGATGTCCCCGGGGCCCAGGTGGATCAGTTCGGGACTGCCCGTCTCGTCCGCACTCCACGGTGCGGGACCGGGCAACTGCACGATGATCGTTTCCACAACAGGATCTCCCCCGATGCCGACGGCCCCCGATTTGGTCGCGAGGATTGTACGGGCGGATTCCGGTTGCGCAGAGCCGGCGGGGCCGTCTCAGTGAGCGGATTCCGGACGTCGCGCGACGAACACGAACTCCCTGCCCGGCCGGTCGGGCGCGTCACGTACGTCCTCCACCACGAAGCCCCGCGCGACGAGTTCCGTCTCGACCTCCCGCCGCTCGCGGAAGCGCAGCGTCGACTCCGAGGTCAGCACGTGTCCGTCCGCGGCGAACCGATAGACCTGACGGAAGGTCACCAACGGGCCGGACACGTCGAGCAGTTCGACCCAGTACTCGACGGCGCCGCTTCCGGGGATGTCCGTCGCGGCGTACGTGGCCTCGCGATTCCACTCCTCCCAGGCGCGGCGTGCCGGGATCCGGGTCTCGAAGACCAGGCGTCCGCCCGGCCGCAGAGCCGCTCGGGCTCCCCGCAGGAACGCGTGCCAGTCCTCGGGTTCGGTGATCTCTTGCGCGGCGTTGCCCGTCATCGTCGCGAGGTCGGCGGCCAGGGGCGGGAGGGTCGTCGCATCGCCGTGGATCCAGCGCACCCGCTCGCCGCCGGGCTTGCCGCGGGCCACGTCGAGGGACGCCTCGGCGGGATCGACGCCGACGACCTGGATTCCGCGTGCGGCCAGGCGCAGCGCGAACGTGCCTGTCCCGCAGCCGATGTCGAGCACCCGACGCGCCCCGAACTCCTCCGCCATGCGCAGATACGGGTCGAGGTCGCCGCGCTCGGGGTCGAGCGGGTCGTAGACCGCGGCGAGCCGCGGATGCCGGAAGCACTCGTCAGCCATACGCCCGAAGGTACGAAGAGCGGGCCTCGGGCGGCCACCGGTTTTCGGCGACCGCCCTCTCGTCGCTCAGCCCAGGCAGATGACGAGCAGGCAGAGTTCCTTCGGCTTCGAGTCCGAGCCCGATCCGGAGTTCGAGGGAGAGGACGGCGTGGGGCTCGCCGACGGCGGGGGTGTCGTGGAGTCCGCGGGCTGCCGCGTGTCCGCACCCCTCCCGGACGCGGGCGGTGTCGTCCGCTCGGTGGCCTCCGACGTGGCCGCACCGGCGGTGCCGGTGACCGTGTCTGCGGTGCTCGGGACGCTGGTCCGCTGCTGCGGGGTCGTCAGCGGCAGCTCGCGGGGCGTGGCGGCCGCGTCCGTCCGCGGGTCCGCCGGCGTGGTGCGGGGAGCGGCGGTCCGGGGCTGCTCGCGGTGCGGGGCCTTGCCGGTCGCCGGCTCCGTAGGAGTGGAACGCGGGGTGTCGCGCTGGGTCGACGTCGGTTCGGTGTACGCCGAGGCCTCTCCCCCGGCGCCGCCCATGGTCGTGTCCTCCGGCGCCGTGGCCGCCTGGACTCCGGGCTTGGCGTCCCCCTTCATGGCGGCGACGGTCAGACCGCCTCCGACGAGCGCGACGGCGGTCGCCACCACGGCCCGGCGCTGGTTCTTCTTCCAGCGGGCCAGCTGACGCCGCCGGGCCGCCCGCCCCTGCTGCGGGGCCCGGTAGTCGTCGGCCGGGGCGGTGTCCGCGCTCCCGTGGCCGTCGGACGGCGCCGTGTCCGGGGTCTCGTGGCCACCGGCAGGGTCCGTGACCGGGTCCGCGGCCGGGGTCTCGCGGCCTGCGAACGGCCCGGGGTACGCGAGGTGGAGCTCCCGTGTGCCGGCGCGGTTCTCGTCCCACACGGTCCGGTCGTCCCACACGTTCCCGTCACGCCACGCGGGGGGCGCGGAGGGGTCGATGTCCGGGGCGTAGGCACCGCACCCCGGGCAGACCAGGGCGCCGTTGAGGTGCCGACGGCACGAGGAGCAGTAGTCCATGTGTGGTCTTCCCGATCTGGCTGGCTGTGTCGGCGTGCGCGCCGGCCGCAGCCTGGTCACGTTCGCACGTGGGATCGAGCCGTAACGCTAACGAGACTTTGAAAGGGCCGTGTGCAGCCTGTGTGACACCCCTGCGCAGATCCTCTGCACTTCGCGTGTGCCATAAGTGACCCGTGAGTAAAGCCGGATGAGTCTGGGCACACTCGCGCACCCTCCGTCTCGCCTGAATTTCCCGCGAGTTGGCGCACAACCCTTTGGACGGCCTGCGGGTCACATCATGCAGGAGCAACCACCTCGAAGAGTTGCAAGGGGGAAATATGAGATTCACCCGTTCCGTCCTGGCCGCGTCCGCGGTGGCGGCGCTGTCGATGGGGACCATGACCGCCCTGGCGTCGCCCGCCTCCGCCGCGCCCAACACGACTCCGCAGAAGGTCTGTGGCAGCGGCTACAAGACCGTGAACTCCGCGGCCGTCGGCTCGCTCGGCACGATCTACCTCACGTACAACGCCTCCAACGGACACAACTGCGTCACGACCATTCGCAACAACCCGGGGACCGCCGTGGACATGTCCGCGTACGTCTGGGTCCCCGACACCGAGGAAGGCGACTCGGACGCGGGGCTCTTCAAGTCGTACGCCGGACCGACCTACGTCCGCGGCAAGGGTCACTGCGTCGACTGGGGCGGCAGCATCTCCAACGTGTACGTCCAGGTGGTCGGCTCCAACTGCGGCTCCCTGAAGGAACACCGGACCACCTTCACCCGCTGACCCCCCTCCAGCCGGGTCACCACGCCCCCTGCCGCGCGCTTTCGCGGGGGACCGTGGTGGCCCGGTTCTTCACGCGGGGCCCAGCGGGCTCAGGCCCGTGACGTGAGAATGCTGAGCGCGTTGGCGGCCACGATGGCCGCGACGGCCGCCGCCTCGGTCCAGCCCAGGTTCTGGCCGAGGACGATCCAGCCGACCACGGCGGCCAGCACGGGGTTGACGCTCATGAAGAGCCCGAAGACCCGGGCCGGGACGCGGCGCAGGGTGAGAAGGTCCGCCAGGTACGGGACGGCCGAGGACAGGACGCCGGCCACGAGGGCGTAGGCGACGGATCCCGCGGTCGGCGGACGGTCGACGACGAGGACGATCCCGACCGGCAGGAACATCAGGGCGGAGACTCCGGCCGCGGCGGCCGATCCCTGCACTCCGGGTATGCGTCGGCCGACGGTGCGGTTGAGCAGGATGTACGACGCCCAGCAGACGGCGGCCAGCAACCCGAGACCCATGCCCGGGTAGTCGGTGGAGGGCTGCGGCCGCATCAGGGTGACGACACCCGCCGCGGCGATCAGCGCACAGCACGCGTCCACGCGGCGGCGTGCGGCGGCGAGGGCGATGCTCAGCGGCCCGAGGAACTCCAGGGTCACCGCGAGGCCGAGGCCGATGCGGTCGATGGCGCTGTACAGGGACAGGTTCATCGTGCCGAACACCAGCGCCAGCAGCAGCACCGGCCACCACTGCCGCTTGGTGAAGGTGCGCAGCCGGGGGCGGCCGACGGCCAGCAGGACGATCGCGGCGACGTACTGGCGTACGGCGACGACACCGACCGGTCCGAGGACGGGGAAGGCCAGGGACCCGATCGCGGCGCCGGTCTGGTTGGACAGACCGCTGGCGAACATGGTGACCACACCGGCCAGGCGCTTTCCGGCGGGGTGCGGGGCGCCGAGGTCCGGGGCGGAGGGGGCCGTGAGGGTTCCCTGCGCGGGTGCCGGCGTCGGTGCGGAGGCTGCGTCCATGGCCCGATCCTGGGACGGCACGGCGGTTGCGCAAAATGTATCCGGGGCTCCGTCTATACGCTGGAGTCATGGATGTGGAGCTGCGGCAGTTGCGCTGCCTCGTCGCGATCGTCGACGAGGGCAGTTTCACCGACGCCGCCATCGCGCTCGGGGTCTCCCAAGCGGCCGTGTCGCGCACGCTGGCCTCCCTCGAACGCGCCCTCGGGGTACGGCTGTTGCGGCGGACCTCCCGTGAGGTGAGTCCGACCGGAGCGGGGCTGCGCGTGCTGGGGCACGCCCGGCGGGTGCTCGCCGAGGTGGACGATCTGGTCCAGGAGGCCACCTCGGGCCATGCCACCCTGCGGGTCGGATACGCCTGGTCGGCCGTGGGCCGCCACACGCTGGCCTTTCAGCGCCGCTGGGCCGAGACGCACCCGGAGACGGAGCTGCGGCTCGTCCGCGTCAACTCCGCCACCGCCGGCCTCGCGGAGGGGGCCTGCGACCTGGCCGTGGTCCGCAGACCGCTGGACGACCGCCGCTTCGACTCCGCGATCGTGGGCCTGGAGCGGCGCCTGTGCGCGATGGCGTCCGACGACCCCTTGGCCCGGCGCCGCTCCGTGCGGCTCGCCGACATCGGCGGACGCACGCTGCTGATCGACCGGCGGACGGGCACCACCACGACCCGGCTCTGGCCGGCGGACTCCCCTCCGGCGACCCAGGCCACCCACGACGTCGACGACTGGCTGACCTCGATCTCGCTGGGCCGCTGTGTGGGCATGACGGCCGAGTCGACCGCGCACCAGTACCCGCGCCCCGGCATCGTCTACCGGCCGGTGCGCGACGCCGAGCCGATCGCGGTGCGCCTCGCCTGGTGGCGGGACGAACCGCATCCCGCCGCCCAGGCCGCGCTCGAACTGCTCACCACGCTGTACGGCACGGGCTGATCGCGCCTGCCCTCAGTGCCCCAGCCCGGCGCCTCCGTCGACCGGGACGACGGCGCCGCGCACATACCCGGCACCGGCCAGGAACGCCACCGCGTCGGCGACCTCCTCGGGGCGGGCGAGACGCCCGGCCGGGGTCCGGCGCAGCAGATCCTCGCGCTGCCGGTCGGTGAGGGCGCGGCTCATGTCCGACTCGGTGAGGCCGGGCGCCACCACGTTGCAGGTGATGTCCCTGGGGCCGAGCTCGTGGGTCAGCGACCGTGCGAATCCGACCAGTCCGGCCTTGGCCGCGGCGTAGTTGGTCTGCCCGGGGGCGCCGTGCAGCGCCGCCGTGGAGGAGACCAGCACGATACGGCCGTGGCCCTCGCGGAGCATGCCGCGCACGGCTCGGCGGGCGGCCCGGAAGGCACCCGTGAGGTTGGTGTCGATGACGGAGGTGAAGTCGGCGTCGCTCATCCGCACCAGCAGGCGGTCGTTGGCGGCGCCCGCGCTCGCGACCAGGACGGTGACCGGGCCGTGGGCCGCCTCGGTCTCCGTGAAGGCGCGGTCCACCTGATCGCTGTCCGTCACATCGCACCGTACGGCGAGGAAGCCCTCGGAAGCGGGCGGCTCCTCACCCCTGAAGGTCACCGCCACCCGGTCCCCCGCCGCCGCGAAGCGGCGGGCCACGGCCAGCCCGATGCCCCTGTTTCCCCCGGTGACGAAGACCGAACGGGTCGTTGCCTGCGCCGGCATGGCGTCCCTCTCCTGTTCTGCTCCCGTGCTGTGGTCACTCACGTGGACTCCACCGGTTCGTCCCGCGCCCCTCGTTCCGGGACGTTGCGCGGTCGCGGTACCCGGGTGCGCAGCCCCACGACGGCCACCGCGCATCCGACGAGGGCCAGTGCGGCGACGGCGAGGGTGGCGGCGTACATCGCGTCGAGGAAGGCCCGGTCCGCCGTGGCGGCCAGTTCGGGAAGGCGCAGGGAACCGGCCAGTGAGCGGGCCGCCTCGGCGGAGGCCCGGGCCTGTTCCTCGGCTGCCGGGGACAACCCCTGTGCGGTGCCCGGCAGTTCGGCGTCCGCCATCCGCTCCCGGTACACGCCGGAGAGGATCGAACCGGCCATCGCCACCCCGAGGGTGCCGCCGACCTGCCGGGTGACGCTGTTGACGGCCGAGCCGGCGCCCGCGAGATGCGGGGGCACCCCGCTCATCATCGCGGCCGTGACCGGCGTACCGACCAGGCCCATCCCGAAGCCCTGGATCCACAGCAGCGCGACGATGACCGGGACCGGGGTCCGCCCGTCGAGCCAGGCGTACGCGACGTAGGTGACCGCGGTGGCCAGGACACCGGCCGCGACCGTCCACCGGGCCGACAGCAGCCTGCTCAGCGCCGGGGACGCCTGGCTGCCCAGGACGATGCCGACCGCGGCGGCGATCATCACGGTGCCGGCCCCGGAGGGGGAGAGGCCACGGGGCCCCTGGAGATAGAAGGCCGCGTAGAACAGATGCCCGGCCAGTGCCATGAAGGCGATCAGCAGCACCACGCTCCCGGCCGTGAACCCGGGCTGCCGGAAGAGCCGCAGATCCAGGCTGGGCGCCGGGGACCTGCGCTGACCGGCCACGAAAGCGGAGAGCAGGGCACCGCCCAGGGCCAGCGGGAGAAGGACGTGCGGCCCGTACCAGGCCTGTCCGTCGCCGGCTTCGATGATCCCGTAGACCACGCCGCCGAGGCCGAGCACCGACAGGGCGAGGCCCGGGAGGTCGAGCGGTCTGCGCCGGGGACCCTTCAACTCGGGTACGACGGCCGCGACTCCGGCCAGGCACAGGGCGACGATCGGCACGTTGACCAGGAACACCGACCCCCACCAGAAGTTGCCGAGCAGTGCCCCGCCCACCACCGGGCCGACGGCCACGCCCAGACCGCTGGAGGAACTCCAGATCGCGATCGCCCGGGTGCGTTTCGCCTCCGGGGTGCTCTGCACGATCACCGACAGGGTCGCCGGCATCAGCAGGGCACTGCCCGCGCCCATGAACGCACGCGCCACGACCAGCCACGCCGGGCTCCCCGCGAACGCCCCGGCGGCGGAGGCCGCTCCGAACAGCGCCAGCCCGGCGAGGAGGGTGGCCCGGGGCCCGAACCGGTCGGCCAGCGCGCCGCCCGCGAAGAGACCGCCGGCGAAGACCAGGGTGTAGGCGCTCGCCACCCACTCCAGTTCGGCGGGCGTCGCGCCCAGGCCCTCGGCCGGGTCGGCCAGGGTGGTGACGGCGACGTTGAGGATCGAGGTGTCCAGCCAGATCAGCATCTGGGCGCAGACCACGACCAGCAGGACGGCCCACGGCCGCGACGGGACGGCCGCCGGCTCGCCGGGCCCGGTCATCGCGTCCCCAGCCCGTCGCGCCAGCTCGGCCGCAGCGGCTTCCAGCCCAGCGTCGTACGCGCCCGGTCGTTGGACGCGCCCCGCGCCGCGGTGAGCTGATGGGTCGTGAACCAGCCGAGCAGCCTGGGCGCCATCGCCGCCGGAACCGTGCGCGGGGCGGGGGCGCCCAGCACACGGGCGTAGTGCGGCAGCCAGTCGATGGCCGGGGCCGGTTCGTCGTCCGTGATGTGGAGGACGCCGGTGGCCTCCGACTCGACGGCCGCCACGGCCGCTGTCACCGCGTCCTCCACGTGCAGGAACGAGGTGACCCCCGACCCGCCCTCGGGCAGCGGGAGCTTCCCGGCCAGCACCCGCTGTCCCGTCCCGCCGGTACGGGCGTACGCGGTGCCCGGGCCGTACAGGGTGCCGTACCTGAGGACCAGGCCGCTCAGGTCCGCAGCGCTCGACACCTGCCGTTCCAGCTCGGCGACGGCCCGTACGGTGGCGGCCCAGCCGGGGTCCGGGGCGTCCACGTACAAGGGTGCGTCCTCGTCGAGGACCGGGTCCCCGGCCGGGGCCGCGGCGAAGGCGATGGACTGCGCGACCAGCCGTCGCGCACCGGCCGCCCGGGCCGCCTCGACCAGGAGGGCGGTGCCCTCGGTGCGCAGCCGCGCGGTCCGCTCGAAGGCGCCAGCGGGATCGTCGCGCAGCAGCCGCAGCGCGGTCATCTGGTGCACGACCACGTCGGGCCGGGCGGCCGAGACCGCCGGCAGCAGGGACTCGCGGTCGAGGGCGTCGGCGAGCAGGGCCTCGTCCGCGTCCGGGGCCCGGGAGGGGTCCCGTACCAGCGCGCTCACCTGGTGCCCGCGCGCCCGCAGCGCGCCCACCAGGGGATGTCCGACCACTCCGGAAGCACCGGCCACCAGTACCCGCACCGCTCAGCCCTCCGTACGCGGGGCGACCCGCATCAGCAGGCGGCACGCCTTGTCGCCGTCGCGCAGACAGCTCTCGGCCCGGTTCTCGGTCAAGGTCACGCCGAGCCCCTCGGACCAGCCCGCGTGGATGTCGGTGCAGGGGCACCGGTAGCCCTCCAGCGAACCGGCCATCCGCACCATGGTGATGGCGAAGTTCCGCCGCAGGGTGAGGACGATTCTGTCGTCGTCCTCGACCTCGGTGGAGGCGTTGCGCAGTTCCGGCGGGAACATGCGGTCGCCGCACTCGTCGTAGCGGCGGCGCAGTTCCTCCAGGTCCTTGCCGGTGTCGCCGCCGTCGGGCAGCGGGCCCGACCGGCGGGCGACGCGCTGCCCGACGTGCACGGCCACCTTGCGCATCGCCTCCGCGTTGATCTCGTTCGCGGCCTCCTGCCCGAAGCGCCCGGCCACGCCCTGGTACCAGTGGGCGTCGTGCTGCCACCACAGTCGGTACGCGTCCACCGTCTGCGCGCGGTGGTTGGTCCCCTCGTCCCTCACTCCTGCCCCCTGGTGGCGAACCGGTCGCGCATCACGCGTTTGAGGACCTTGCCCGTGGCGCCCTTGGGCACCTCGTCGGGTTCCATCCGCAGGGCCCGGGCCACCCGGGGGAACCCGGCGGCCGCCAGGACCGCGTTGACCCGCTCGGTCCACGCCTCGCCGTCGCCTACCGGGGCGTCGTCGTCCGTGAGCTGGAGCAGCGCGTACGCCTCGGCCTCTCCCCCGCCGTCCCAGTCCGCCCGTACGCCCTCGGGGGCCACCCCGACGACCGTGCAGTCGGCCAGTTCGGGCAGCTCCAGCAGGAGCAGTTCCTCGGTCCGGGTGCTGAACAGGATCCCCTCGCGGGTCCGGATCGCGTCCGGTGCCCGGTCGAGGTGGTAGAAGTTGCCGTCCTCGTCCTGGTGGGCGAGGTCTCCCGTGAGCCAGTAGCCGCCCAGCCGCAGCCGGTTCCAGGTCAGCGAGTCGTTCCAGTAACCGGGCGTGAGGGTCGGCGACTTCAGGCCGAGGCGGCCGATCCGCCCCGGTGGCAGCGGGGTGCCGTCCTCGGCGAGCACGGCGGCCTCGGCGAAGCTGATCGGCTTGCCGACGCAGCGCGAGTAGGCCGAGGTGTCCTTGGTGTGCCGGTTGTGGAAGACGGAGTAGCCCGCTTCGGACGAGCCGAGCCCGTCCACGAAGACGGAGCCCTCGACCCGCGTACGCCGCAGATCGCGTCCGATCCTCTCGTGGCTGCCGTACCGCACCAGGGCGCGGATGTGCGCCTCGTGCGCCGCGTCCCCGGTGTTGAACCACACCTGGACACTGTCCAGCCGGCGGCTCGTCAGGTCCTGCGCGGCCATCTCGCCGAAGGTCCCGGCGAAGGCCAGCACCGTGGTCGGCCGGAACTCCTCGATGGCGTCCAGCACATCGGTGCCGTGCCGGCTGGAGAGCAGCTTGATGTCCGTGCGGAGCAACAGGCAGTACAGCAGGGTCGCCACCATGGCGTTGTGCGCGCCCGGCAGCCCGACCAGGGTGCGTTCCATGTCGGTCCCGGTGGAGTAGCGCAGCCGGTGCAGCTGCGCGTACATCAGCGTCCGGTGGGTGTGCGGAACCCCCTTGGGCATGCCGGTGGTTCCGGACGAGTGCGAGATGAGCACCGGGTCGGTGGGGTCGTGCCGGTACGGGTACGACGGCGGCAGGGCGGCGCGGTCCCCGGGCCGGATGTCGGCGGCGGTGACGCAGAAGCCGAGCCCCGACCCCGACAGCACCGCGTGGTGCTCCCGGTCCGTGAAGGCGCCCACCGCCCCCTGTCCGCGTACGTACTCCCGGGCGGTCTCCGGGGCCAGGTTGCCGTTGACGAACGAGGGGATCGCGCCGAGGGAGGTCAACGCCAGGAAGTTCACCGCGAACTCGGCACTGGAGTGGGAGTGCACGGCGACCGGGTCGCGGGGCCGTACCCCTCGGGCGGCGTACCAGCCCGCGTAGGTCTCGACGGCCTCGATCAACTGCCCGAGCGTCAGCACCCGCGGGCGGCTGCCGTCCGGCGCCTGCCAGCTGCCGTCCGTCCGCAACACCGGCTCGTCGAGCGGGCGGTCGTACGCCGTCAGCCGCTCCAGGACGTTGCCGGCGCCCAGTTCGGTGTCGGAGCAGATCCGAGCGCGCTCCTGCCTACTGATGAGCATGGGTCTGCGTCTCCTTCCTCGCCTCGGAGTGGGTGGCCGCCAGATCGAAGAGGCCCTGGATGCTTCCGGGGCAGGCCGCGGACCAGGTGACCGAGTCGTGCGTCTCGTCCGCCCGGATCGTGACCGGGACCCCGGCGCCTGGACGGGCGAGCAGCAGCGCCGCTGCCCTGCCCGCGTTCGCGGGGCGGCCCGCCAACGGGTGCTCGCCGACGACCAGTTCCCGGTACACGGCCGCCGCCCGCTCACCACCGCCCAGTTCCACGCCCAGCACCAGCACCCGGTCCAGCTCCGGGTCCTCCAGCAGGAGATCCGCCATGGCCAGCAGCTCGGTCAGCGCGTCGTCGAGGGTGGAGAGGCTGAACATCTGCCCGGTGATCCCGAACTCCCGGCTCAGATGGCCCAGCACGGAGTTGGGGGTGGCCTGCATGAACAGGAGCGGGTTGTGGACCCGCCCGGCGACCATCCGGCTGCTGGCCAGATCCGCGGTGGTCGTGTCGCCCAGCAGGGCGGCCAGCGCCACGGCCGTCCGGGAGCCGCCACCCGCGGGCAGTTCGGCCAGGCACCGCCCGGCGACCTCATAGGCCAGCGGGCTGAACGCCGACTCCACGAAGCCGGGCAGCCTCGGCAGCGCGATGTCGTCCGGGCTCCCGGTGCCGTGCGTCGCGGTGGCACTCGCGAGGACGCCGAGGTGGGTTCGCGGTACGGGCTTGTCCGTCGTCACGGCCGCTCCAGCACGAGTGCGGTGTTGGCGCCCCCGAAGGCGGCGTTGATGGTGAGGGCCCGGCGCGGGTCGGCCCGGCGCGGCCGGTTCGGCACGTAGTCGAGGTCGCACTCCGGGTCGGGCCGGGTGAACCCGGCGGTCGGCGGCAGCACACCGTCCGTCAACGCCAGCATCGTGATGACGAACTCCACGATGCCCGCTGCCTCCAGGAGGTGCCCGGTGGTGCTCTTGGTCGAGCTCACCGGGATCGAACCGGCCCGCTCCGCGAGGGCGGCTCGCAGCCCCCGGGTCTCGGCGCCGTCGTTGTACTTGGTGCCGGTGCCGTGGGCGTTGACATACCCGAGGGCCGCGCCGTCCGGGTCGCCTGCCAGCCGCAGCGCCTGCCGTGCGGCCCGGGCCAGGCCTGCCCCCTCCGGATGCGGCTGGGCGATGTGGTGGGCGTCCGTCGCCGCGCCCCAGCCCGGCACGGACGCCAGCGGCCGGGCACCGCGCCGCCGGGCGTGCCCGGCGGACTCCAGGACGACGGCCGCGACTCCGTCGCCGAGCAGCAGCCCGCTGCGGTCGGCGCTGAACGGGCGCACCATGCCGTCGCGGGACAGGGCCCGGCCGGAGTCGAACTTGCCGAAGGTCTCCTCCTCCACGAGGTATCCGCCCGCGCAGACCGCCACGTCGATCCGGCCGGAGGAAATCAGCCGGCAGGCGTGGATGATCGCGGCGGCGGAGGCGACACAGGCGTTGGTGAAGGTGAGCCGGGGCCCGGCCAGCCCGAGGTGACCGGCCAGCAAATCGGCGAGCCGCGCGGGCACGGCGTCGGCGAACCGTGCCGCGACTCCCTCGGGCTCGGCACCGGGGTCGCCCGCGAGCAGGACGCCCGCGCCCTCGCCCCCGGCGCCGTTCAGCACCACATCCGCGTTCCGGCCGACGCCCTCACCGGCAGCACCGTTCCGGACGACGCCCCCGTTCCGGCCCGCGTCCGTTCCCGGCCCACGCGCCGACACCGACGCGGCCTCCTCGCCCCGCCAGTACCGCGTGACGCTCGTATGGTCGCCTGCGACGCCGAGCAGAATCGCCGCCTCCGTGCCCGGGCCGAGGCCGGCCATGTCGAGGGCTTCGGTCCCGCAGGAGGCGAGTGCGTGGCGCAGCGCCCAGTCCTCGACCGCGTCGGGCCCGTCGGGTGCGGCGGCGGCCATCGGCGTCCGGTAGGGGCCGGTGTCGAACCGTGTGGTGGGGCGGAACGCGGGGATCCCCGCGAAGACGCCACGCCGGAGGGCATCGGCGCCCGTGCCGAACGCGGTGCGTACGCCGAAGCCGGTGATCGTCACGTCACCGCTCATCCCGGCCGCTCCCTTCCGCCCGGTCGGTCTGTGCCGCGCGCAGGTATCCGGTGAGCCGCCGCAGCGAGGTGAGTCCGGCGATGTCCTCGTCGGTGGGCTCGACGACCAGGCCGTAGCGCTCCTCGACCACGTGGAGCAGCCACACCAGCCCGAGGGAGTCCAGCACCAGCTCGGCGTCCTCCCCGAGGTCGTCGGGCAGCCCGGGGAAGACCTTGCGGTCCGACAGCAACTGCCGGACGGTGTCGGTGGTGATGGGGGCCGGCGAGGCTTCCGTGCTCATGCCCGCGCACCGCGCCGGACGACCTCGGCGACGAGTCCGCCGAGGGTCAGGGAGGCCAGCGGCTCGATGTCGGTGTCCGGGATCTCCACGCCGAACCGGGACTCCAGCCGCATCGTGAGCTCGATCAGGCTGAGCGAGTCGACGTCCAGCCCGCCGACGGTCACCGGGCTGTCGTCGGTGATGCCCTCACGGCTGGTCAGGATGTTCATCTCGTCGATGACCGCGGTCAGCACGAACTCGCGGATCTCTTCTTCCAGGGTCGATGTGCTCATGGTCGACAGAACTCCAGTGAGAGGTACCGGTGGGGGAAACGAGGGAACGGGGGATGTTGCGGAAGGTGTTCGGGCGGCCCGGTCCGGCCTACGACGCACCGCTCGCCGCCGCCTGCAACGCCGCCGCCTGGCGCAGCAGCTTCCCGTTGGACGTACGCGGCAGGGTCTCCAGCAGCCGGATCACCCGCGGCAGCTTGTAGTCGGCCAGCCGCTCCCGGCACCACCGCAGCAGTTCCTCCGCGGACGGCTCCTCGGCATCGGCGGCCACCGCGACATAGGCCTCGGTCACGCCCTCGTGGACCAGGACCGCCTGCTCGACCGCCGGGTGTTCGCGGAGCACCTGCTCGACCTCGGTGAGATCCACCTTCAGACCGCCGATCACGACGAGCGAGTCGGCTCGGCCGTGCACGCTGACCGCCCCGGTGTCGTCCACGGTGGCCCGGTCCCGGGTGTGCAGCCAGCCGTCCGCGTACTGCGTACCGCCCGAGTCGAAGAGATACGGGGACTCGGCCAGCGCCACGTCCAGTTCGCCCCGGTACTGCCGTACCACCACGCCCGGTGCGGCCCGGCCGACCGAGGGCCGCAGCGCGCCGCCGACGTCGATGGCGACGATGCCGGTCTCGGTGGTGCCGTAGGCCTCGCCGACCGGGACGCCGTACCGTTCGGCGAACCGCGCCGCCACCCGCGGGGGCATCAGCTCGCCGCCCGACACCGCGATGCGCAGCTCGGGCAGGGCGGGCGGATCGAGGGCGGACGCGAGCAGTTCGAAGTGCATCGGCACTCCGAACAGGGCGGTGACCCGGTGGTCCGACGCGGTCCGCAGGATGTCGCGAGCGGAGACGCGGGGCGCGAACACCACGGAGACTCCGGCCGCCAGCGAGTACAGCAGCCCGCCGATCAGTCCGAAGCTGTGGGCTGTCGAACTGAGCAGCAGCAGCCGGTCGCCCTCCTCCGGCATACCGGGAACCGTGGCGAACGCGTCCACTTCGGCGGCGAGCGACCGTACGGTCCTGCCGATCACCTTCGGCCGTCCCGTGGAGCCCGAGCTGAACTGCACCAGCCGGTGCCCGGTGGCGGCCGGCCGGCCGGTCCTGCGGCACTCGGTGGTGACCTCGTACTCGGGCCGGAAACCGAACGCCGCCCGGACGTTGGACCCGGCGCCGACCAGGAACTGCGGCCGGCAGACCGCGCAGAGGGACTCCACCTCGGCCGGCTTGAGCCGGAAGTCGAGGAGCAGCACCTGGGCGCCGAGCCGCCACAGCGCGAGCAGGACTTCCACCTGGGTGAAGCTGGGCGGTGTCCGCAGTCCCACGGTGCTGCCCGGGCCGATGCCGTATCCGGCGAACACGGCGGCCTGTTTGGCCACCCGCTCACGTAACTCCGCGCGGCTGACCGTCTCCTGTCGGTGAATCAGGAACGGCAGCCCGTCGTCCCGGGCGTCGAGCAGCCGCTGGACGAGGGAGCCCATGGAGCCGGCCGGGTCTGTCGCGCGTTCGCCCATGAGGCCTCAGACCTCCTTGCAGAACTCGCCGATGGGCAGGCCGACATGGCGCTTGTCCGTGGCCAGATAGCCGAGCAGTTCGTCACCGGTCCGCAGTTCGGTGACGTTGAGGACCTTGCCGCCCGGGCCGAGCACCCGTACGTGCCAGTCGTCCTGGACGGTCAGGCTGACCAGCCGTCCGTCCTCGGCGTGGGTGCGGATCTCCAGCAGCGGCCGGGACTCCAGCTTGGCGCGGCCGACCACGACCCGCCGGGTGCGGCCGTCGGCGCCGACCGCGAGCAGGACGCTGCCGGAGCCCACCTCGCTCAGGTAGTTGGTGCGGTTGTCCGGTCCGAGCGTGTACGAGTGCAGGGCTCCGGCGTTGACCCGGAACGGCCGGGTCGGCATGTACGGCAGCGGGTGGGTCTCGCTGCAGCACAGGACGAAGCCGGAGGAGTAGGAGCCGACGAGGATGCCCTCGTCCTCCTCGAAGTGGGAGCAGGTGTCGACGCAGACCCGGTCACCGAGTCCGACGTGCCGGATGCTCTCCACGGTCAGCGTGGACAGCTCCAACTGGGGTGTGCTCGCCTGCAGCAGCCGGGCCAGCGCGAACACCTCGTCGGCGCTGCGGGGTGTGAACAGGATGCCGTCCGAGCCGCGCTCCAGCACGTCGAAGACGATCGCCGCCTCCTCCAGGCCGTCGACGACGGTCACCAGTTTGCCGTCGGCGGACTCGGCCGCGGCGAGCACGATCTCCAGCGGGATCTTGGTCGGGTCGGCGAAGTGGATGACGGTGTACGGCAGCTTCATGGCACCGGCGCACGACAGCTGGAGCGTGCGGTCGTCCCGTACGTCGACGATGCCGGCGGCGGGTGTGCCCCCGGCGGCGCGGTTGCCGGCGGCGAGGGCGTCCAGTTCGTCCTCGGTGCCGAACCTCCGCAGCAGGACGTCGATTCCGCCGCCGGCCGGGGAGCTCCCGGACCGGGTCGGTGACCCGGCGTCGGCGGTGCCCTTCGTCTCCTTGGCGCCGGTGGCCTTCCCCTCCTTGTCACCGGGCTTCTTCGCGGCGGCCGGGGCCCGGCCCTCGGGTGCCAGCACCCGGGTGACGGTCGGGGGCAGCGTCGCGAGCAGCTCGGCATCGGCGGCCACCACCCCGGCCATCCGGGCGTGGACGGCCGCGTCCACCACCGCCTGGAGCTGGGGGCCGGGGACTTCACGCAGATCGATCCATGCGAACCTCATGCGACTCCTGCCACGAACGTCGAGGGGTGGGTCATGCTCATGTCATGCGAAGTGCCACCGTCGCCGTGCACGACCGCGGCGAGGCGGGCCACCAGGGAGGCGGGCGAGGGGGCCGAGAAGATCCGGCGGCCGACGGCCAGTCCCCGGCAGCCGGTGGCCATCACGGCGGTGCCGTACTCGACGAGGTCGGTGCCGTCCGGCGGACCGCCCGCGGCGAGGACGGGGATGGGGCTGCCCGCCACCACCTCCGCCATCCGCTCGACCGGCAGGGCGACGGAGGTCTTCACCATGTCCGCGCCCAGGTCCGCGGCGACGTTGGCCAGGTGCGCGAGGAGAGCGGGGTCGCGCGGGTCCTCGATCCGGGGGCCGCGAGGGTAGACCATCGCGATCAGCGGCATGCCCCACGCGTCACAGGAACGGGCCACCGCCCCCAGATCGGAGAGCTGCCGCGCCTCGGTGTCCGAGCCGATGTTCACATGGACGCTGACCGCGTCCGCGCCGAGCCGCAGGGCCTCCTCGACATCGGCGACCAGCACCTTGGCGTGGACGTCGACGGAGCAGGCGGTACTGGCGCTCAGGTGCACCACCAGCGCGCAGCTCTTGAGGATGTCCGGCGCGAAGGCGCGGGCGCGCCCCTTGTGGACGATGATCCCGTCGGCCCCGCCGTCCACCAGCGCCCGGAGCAGGCCGTCCCATTGGCCGGCGGGGACGATCGGGCCGTCCGAAACGCTGTGATCGAGAGGAACGAGCAGATGCCGGCCGTCACCGGCCAGCGAAAGCCTTCTCAAGCGTAATAACTTGCCGGTTTTCAGCATGGGTAATACGCCTCCCCAGCCGGTGGCCGCATAAAGTCCGAAAAACGATGGTCGTAGAACTTTCAAGTTGCGCCGTTGCGAGCATTTCCCGTGCGGCGGCCGGTTGGCAAGGTGTGATCACCCGTCAATTTTTATGCGTTCCTCGGAATTATTATTGACAGCAACGTGACAGGTGCAGCGGGATTGACGGCCACGTGAGGTGCTGTTCGTTGCATTTTGTTGCGGATGCCACGTGTAAACGGTCGCCTATTCTTCCGTCACCCCCGCCGTCTCGTTCGATAATTCGGACGCCCGGATTTCCCTCACGCTTCTTCGGACGCTTCCTTGTCGAATTCGAATTCCCGGCCCTAGGGTGACTGCCCATGCCCGAATCACCGTCCAAGACCGGTCCCGAGACCGCCGGCCCGAGAGCCGCCGCGTCACCACCCCCGGCGGAGAAATCCGCCGCGCGGACCGAGGCACCGCGAGTCGCCGCCGCGAGCCTGGTCGGCACCACGATCGAGTACTACGACTTCGCCGTGTACGGCACGGCCTCCGCGCTCGTCCTCGGCCCCGCCTTCTTCCCCTCCGGCAACCCCACCGTCTCCTCCCTCGCCGCGTTCCTCACCTTCGCCGCGGCGTTCCTCTCCCGTCCCCTCGGCGTCGTCCTGTTCGGGACGATCGGCGACCGGCTGGGCCGCAGACAGGCCCTGGTCGCCTCCCTCCTGCTGATGGGCGTCGCCACCGTCGGCGTCGGACTGCTGCCCACGTACGAGACCGCCGGACTCCTCGCCCCCGTGCTGCTGGTGACACTCCGTCTGCTCCAGGGCCTCAGCATGGGCGGAGAGTGGGGCGGGGCGGTGCTGCTCGCCGCCGAGCACGCACCCCCCGGCCGCCGCGCGCTGTACGCGTCCGTCCCGCAGGCCGGCCCCTCGCTCGGCTTCCTGCTGTCCAGCGCGGTCATCCTGCCCACGCTCCACATCGCCGGCCGGGACGGCTTCGCCGACTGGGCCTGGCGCATCCCGTTCCTGCTCAGCACCGTGCTCGTCGTCATCGGCCTGTGGGTGCGTACGACGGTCTCCGAGTCACCCGTGTTCCGCGACGCGGCTCAGCGCACCGCGCAGGCATCGGCCCCGGCGCCGGAGTCCCGCTTTCCGCTGGCCACGCTCCTCAAGCGGTATCCCGGCCGGCTGCTGCTCGGCACCGGCGCGGCGATCGGCGGTTCGGCCGTCTACTACCTGACGATCGTCTACAGCCTCTCGTACGGCCCGAAGGAACTGGGCATCCCCCAGAACACGATGCTGACCGCCGCGAGCATCGGCGCCGCGGCCGGTATCGCCATCACCCTCCCGGTCGCCAGACTGTCGGACCGGATCGGCCGCCGCCCGGTGATGCTGACCGGAGCCGTCGGCTGTGTGCTGTGGGCGGTGCCCATGTACGCCTCCCTGAGTTCGCGCGACGCCTGGCTGATCACCGGCGCCTACACGGTCGGCCTCATGCTGCTCGCGCTCATGTTCTCCCCGGTGGCCGCGTTCCTCCCTGAGCTGTTCCCCGCCCGGCTGCGCTACAGCGGAGCCTCCGCGGCCTTCATCCTCGCCAACACCCTCGGCGGCGGCTTCGCCCCCCTGGTCGCCACCTGGCTGAACAGCCGCTGGGATTCCCCCCTCGTCCTCGGCTTCTACACCGGCGGCCTCTGTCTGCTGAGCATGCTGTGCCTGCTGGCCCTCCCGGAGACCCGCGACCACGAGTTCGACAGCTGACGGTTCGTGTGGTCCCCGGGGACGCGCAGGGCGTCGACTCACGCTCAGGTGCGGGCCGGGCCCTGGAGAGCCACTGCGTGCCCGGCGGGGCGCCTCCATCCGGGCGGCCTGACCTGCATACCGTGCACGGAGATCACTACGTGCCCGGGAGTTCCCATGATCGGTACCCGTCGAAGAAGGCCGCCGGACGCCCTTGAGGCGATCGAGCCTCCGGGCCACCTCGCGCTGGCCTTCGGCGTGGTGTCGGTGACGGCCCTGGTGGAGATCCTCGGTGCCCTGTCCGGGTCCGAGGTGTGGCTCCTCGGTCTCCTGGTCTTCCTCCCGGGTACGGCGTCGGCGCTGTGCACCGTTCAGCAGACGAGGTTCGTGTCCGCCTGGACCACGGTCTTCGTCACCCTCACCGTGCTGCTGCGCGGCAGTGACGTGGGCCGGTCGCTCGACCGGGCCCTGCTGGTGGTGCTCACGCTCGCCCTGGCCGTGACCTCCGTCTACGCCTGCCACCGCCGTGTCAGCCGCGAGCACGAGATGCTCCGCCTGCGCTCCACCGCCGCCGCCATGCAGCGGCACATCCTCCACCCTCTGCCCCTGATCACCGACGACGTCCTGGTGAACGGCGTCTACGAACCCCTGCAGGAGGACCGGCTCGTCGGCGGTGACATCTACGAGGTCGTCGCCTCGCCCTGGGGGACACGGGTGCTGATCGGTGACGTGCAGGGCAAGGGACTGGCCGCCGTGGGGGCCGCGTTCGCCGTCATCGGCACCTTCCGCGAGGCGGCCCACCGGGAGGCCACGCTCACCGCGCTCGTCGACGCCATGGACGCCTCGGTCGTCCGGCACAACTCCTACGCCGAACAGAACGGGGACGAGGAGCGGTTCGTCACCGCGCTCGTCATCTCCGTCGACGCCCACACCGAGGCACAGGTCGTCAACTGCGGGCACATCCCACCCCGGTTGGTGCACGACGGCGTCGTCACCGCGCCGCCGCTGGAGTCGGGTGTCCCGCTCGGTCTCGCCGAACTGGCCTCCGAACCGACCACCGTGGGCTGGTTCGAGTTCCCGGCCGGTTCGACGCTGCTGCTGACCACCGACGGCCTCACCGAAACCCGCGCCGCCGACGGCACGTTCTACCCGGTCGACGAGCGGCTGACCGAACACCTCGCCCTCTCTCCCACCCAACTGCCCCAGGCCCTGTACCGAGACGCCCGC
The DNA here is from genome assembly GCF_042671245.1 of Streptomyces sp. NPDC057099. Classification (NCBI taxonomy): domain Bacteria; kingdom Bacillati; phylum Actinomycetota; class Actinomycetes; order Kitasatosporales; family Streptomycetaceae; genus Streptomyces; species Streptomyces sp. NPDC057099. Next base: position 53,365 of record NZ_JBHUTX010000038.1, on the reverse strand, counting down.
GCCTTCGCCGGCAAGGGCAGCCAGCACGACGACGTCGCCGTCCTGACCGTCCGCCGCTCTCCGTACGGCTGAGCGAGGGCGCAGGTCAAGCCCAGGCCGTCACCGGTACGAACGAGCTGCCCTGCGGGGAACGTCCAGACACGTCTGGAACCCGCTCTGACCTGCACAGAAGCCCCGTCACCCAGGACCGCGTGCACATTGCGTGCGCACTACCGACAGCCAACTCGCATGCGATGGGCACGTGCACGATGAGCGCGCAGTTCACGACTTCTTCCTCCCCTTGCGAGCGGCGACACCTGACGGCTACGCGGCCCCGCAGCTTCGCCCTAGGCACCGCGGCGGGTGACCTGACAGCCAGCGGTCACCTTCGGGGGGCTCCTGCTGTTCGTGGTCGTGGTCACCTTTGTCGCGATCAAGCGCCCTGCCGTGCAGGATTCGATCGAGAGCATCAACGCCCACCGCGTCGCCTCTCGCACTGGGACGCCGAAAGCCTAAGCCGGGGGGACTGGCGCGGCGGCTGACGATCCGCTTCCGGTCCCCACCGCTGCAAACGTGTGGGGGGTCCCTGCACACGCCTTGTGAGGTGAACGGGGCCGGCTGTTGGCGGTCTGCTGTGCGCGCAGAACCCAAGGTGCTGGCAGCGCGAGGCGGTCGGCAGCTACCGCCGGCGCGGGATGGTGACCCGGACATCCGCGAGGACGGTGCCGGTCGCCGTGTCGCGATGCACAGGTGCCTACAGCCCCCAGTCTGACGATCACAGCGTTACCACCTATCTCTGGCGGGGTTCTGCCGCCTTCACCTCTTCAGTAATCGGCTCGGGGTGTTAGGGCAGGAGGAGTACTTTGCCGGTCTGCCGGTGGCTTTCGAGGTAGGCGTGGGCTTCGGCGGCTTCTTCCAGGGGGTAGGCGCGGTCGATGATCGGGGTGATCTTTTTGTCAGCCAGCAGTTCCAAGCAGAGTTGCTGGTCGCGCAGGGTGGCGCCGCGCACGCTGGCGATCCTCACCTGTCGGCCGATGAGGGCGAGTGCGTCCAGTTCGAGGCGGGAGCCCTGGTCGGTCGGTGTGCCCAGGACGATGACCGTGCCGCCGAGCCGTGTACAGAAAAGAGAGAGCTGGAAGAAGTCGTTGCCGCCGACACAGTCCCAGACGGCATCGGCGCCCAGACCGTGCGTCAGCTCCCGCACGTGTGCGGGCAGTCGGGGATCGGTGGAGTGCAGGATGTGGTCGTAGCCGAGCTTGCTGAGCGCTTCGTCGCGGTCCGGCTTCGTGGTGGTGCCGATGACGGTGGCTCCGCTGAGCTTGGCCAGTTGTGCGCAGGCGATGGCCATTCCGCCGCTGGCGCCGGTGATGACCACGGTGTCGCCGGGACCGACGGGTGCTTGCCGCGCGCAGTTGAGCGGGGTGGTGTAGGTCCACATGGTGGCTGCGGCCGTCTCGAAGTCGACGCCGTCGGGGATGGGCAGGATCGCGTCCTGGTGGCGCACGATGTACTGGGCGTATCCGCCGAAGACCTGGTGTCCGGGGTAGGCGGTGTCGACGCACAGGTTTTCGAGGCCGCGTACGCACAGGGCGCAGTTACGGCACGGCGGGTGCGGGAGCTGCACCGCCCTGTCGCCGGGATGCCACCTGGTGACGTTCTCGCCGGTGGCGGCGATTTCACCGGCCGCGTCCCGGCCGAGCTGGAACGGCAGGGGCCACGGCGGCCGTCCCGGCAGAGGCTGCGGCAGGTTGCCCGCGCGGTAGCGCAGGTCCCAGCTGTTGACGGCCGTGGCGTGCACGCGCATCAAGACGTCGTCGGGACCGACCTCGGGAATCGGCGCCTCGACGTACTTGAGCACCTCGGGCCCGCCATGTTCGAACAGGCGGACCGCCATCATGGTCTGTTCCACTCTCACGTTCCTTCACATCGTTACGCAGTTCATCTAGGGGTTCATGGAGCCGCCTGCGCCTCGCCCGCCCCGGTCAGAACGTGTGGGAGCGGACCTCGGCCAGACGGCTCACCAGGGGCGGACCAGGGACTGAACGGTCCGACGATCGGCCACTTGGTCCCGGGGCGGGTGAGCGTCATCTGGAAGATCCGCCCCGTCGTCTCCGGGTCGGACGCCGGCGTCGGGTTCGCGAGCAGGTCTACGACTGAGCACGAGTCCGGCGCACCGTTCCTTCATGCAGCGCGTACTCGCTGAGCGTGCAGCCAGCCGGATCCACGTGCCCGGTCGACTCCAGACGGAGGGACGCGCCTCGCACGGCGGGAACCGGACAGCGCGGAGTGCGCGACCGTTGTCAGGTGCCGCAAACGGTGGTGATCAACGGCGGTCGATGACGGGACGAGGAAAGCCTGCATGACCGCCAGGCAACAGCCGCCTCATAAAACACGTACCACTCGGCGTATGAAGCTTCCATGAAGCCGGCTCTCCATGCTGGCGCCCCCATCCCGTCCCCGACCGAGATGCCGGTGACGCCCTCGCCGGCCTGGTCGACGATGCCGACCGCTTCCGAGGCCAGGGTGGCGGGGAAGGTGACGGGGAACAACTGCGCCGAGCACCGATGTGATCCGGGCGCCACTGACCAGGCCCTGCCGCGCCTGTACGCTGCCCCGGCCGTGGTGATTCCCCACAGCGGGCTGGCGGATCTGTCCGCCAACGGTGCGTACGCACCGTTCCAGGTCAGGTCTACAAGAAGTCCTCGGGTGGGCCGGCTCCGCCGTCACCACCGCCGAGGCGGAAGGGAGTTGGCAGGGCCGGCGGGCGCCGACGTGCCGGTGCTGGCCCTGGCCAGCGGCGTCACCGAGACCGCGCCTCTGCTGGTCGTCGTGCGAACTCAGGACACTTCCCTGCCCGAGGTGCATCTGACGCCCGCTCACGCGCTGTGGGACCTGCTGACCGCTCACCGGAAAGACCCGCGGACCGAGCGGTTCGCGGGACGCTGGCCGTGTCACGCGCCGCGGCAGCCGCACGCGCCCTCGCCGACCGCGACCTGCTCATCGCCGCCGCTCCGGGGTCGATGCGTCGATAGAGTCAGCGGGAGACCTGAGGCATGCCGCCCTCGGGGGCGGGTTCCTGCGGTAGGCGCAAGGTGAAGGTTGCTCCCTTGCCCAGCCCGGCGGATTGCGCGGTGATGTCTCCGCCGTGGGCTCGGGCGATGCCCCGGGCGATGGTCAGGCCGATGCCGCTGCCGCCGGCGGCGGCGGGGCGGCCAGGATGATCAAGGCGTTCGAAGCGATGGAAGATGCGTTCGAGGTCGTGCTCGACGATGCCGATGCCGTCGTCCTTGACGCGGACGATCACGTGGTGCACGGGAGACGGTTCGATGTGCACGGACAGCGCCACATGCCCGTGCCGATCGCATGCTGCCAGTGCGTTGCCGAGCAGGTTCACCAGGACCTGGGTGATCCGGTCCGGGTCGCAGAGGGCGCCGACGGGGGTGCCTGCATCGACGACGAGGGTCACCATCTGGTCGTCGTACTGGGGGCGCAGTCGCTCGACCGTGGCCCGTGCCAGCGTGGCCACGTCGGTGGGCTTGCGGTGAAGATCGAAGGCGGCCTCCTCCGACCGGGACAGGCTGGAGAGGTCGCCCGCCAGGCGCTGCAGCCGGTGAAGGTCGTCGGCGAGGGAGGCGAACATCGCCTCATCGGGGATGAAGATGCCGTCGGCCATGCCCTCGATCTGGCCGCGTAGGAGGGTGATGGGGGTGCGCATCTCGTGGGCGACCTCGGAGATCAGGCGGGCGCGGCGGCGTTGGGTGTCGGCGAGCGCTGCCGCCAGTGTGTTGACGTCCTCGACCAGCGCTGCCAGGCCCGGCTCGCTGGGGAGTTCGAGGATGTCGTCGTAGTGTCCCTCAGCGAGCCGGCGCGTGGCGGCGCGCACCCTGTCGAGCGGACGCAGCAGAAACCGGGACAGGGCGACGGAGGCCGGGAAGGCCGCGGCCACTCCGAACAAGAGGCCGATCTGCAGGACCACGTCGGCTTCGACGTCGGCAAACCCGAGCCACACCTCGATCAGCGCGCTGATCGCCGCCATGGCCAGCAGCGCCAGGAGGAGCACCATGACGTGCGAGAGCACCAGCCGGTTGCGGAGCGACAGCCGCTCCTGGATTCGGCGCAGCCGCGCACGGGACCTGTGGTAGGCCGGGAAGCCGGAGGGAAGCATGGGCGGGGTGTCCTTCCTGGCCGCTAGGCGGGGCGCCCGAGGAACCGGTAGCCGATGGTGCGGACGGTGCCTACGAACCGGGGTGCGTTCGCGTCGTCGCCCAGCGCGCGCCGCAGCGTGCGGATGTGCACGTCCACGACGCGCTCGTCGCCGAAGAAGTCCTCGCCCCACACCTGGATCAGCAGTCCGCGCCGGGTGAAGACCCGCCCAGGAGCGCGGGCCATCGCGAACAGCAGATCGAAGTCGAGAGCGGAAAGCTCCACCGTCCGGTCGGTGTCGACGAGGACGGTCCGTGTCTCGGGATCGACGGTCAGTCCGTCGAAGCGCAGCATGTCGTCCTCGTGTGCCTCCTCGGGGCGGCTGTCGGTGCGCCGCAGGATGGCGCGCACCCGTAGTGCCAGTTCGCGGGGGCTGAACGGCTTGGTGACGTAGTCGTCGCTGCCGGTGGTGAAGCCGATCAGCCGGTCGACCTCCTCGTCCCGGGCGGTGAGCATGATCACCGGGATCTGGCTCGCCTCCCGGATGCGGCGCAGGACCTGGAATCCGTCCAGCCCGGGGAGCATCACATCGAGCACCACGAGGTCCGGCCGGTCGCGGGTGACCGCCCGCAGGGCGGACGGTCCGTCCGCGGCTTCGAAGACGTGGATCCCGTCCGCCTCCAGGTAGCCGCGCACGGTCATGCGGATCTTTGGTTCGTCATCGACGACCAGAACGCGCTGCGTGCTCATCGTGCTCGCTTTCCATCGCCGAGTTGAGAACAGGGAGGGGGAAGGCCGTCATGGCCGCGGGGGCACCGGCGGCATGGAGGCAGAGGACCTGGAATACGGCCAGCGTACGGTGTCTGTCGTGGCCGCCATCTGTGTCCCTCGTCGGCGCAGGGCGGCCGCCAGGCTCCGGCAGACGGCGAAGTGGGACGGGATGTGCACGACGTCGGAACCGATCTCCTTCAGCGGCCGGGCGACCTGCCAGGGCAGGCAGGAACGGGGTGCGGTGGAAAGCTGGCCGGTACACCGTGCTCCCCTTCTCCACTCTGGTCCTGGCACCTGCCTCCGCCGCCGGGCAGATCAGGAACCGGCTTCCCCATCCCGCGGGCCGCGTTCGCCCGGCCAGGCGACGTCGATCTCCGTCGGTGGCCCCTCCGTCGGCCGGCGCTGACCTTTGCCCAGAGCGCCGCCCGCGCCCCGTCGGCAGGGCAGCGGGCGGCTTTGTGCGCGGTCGCGGCTCAGCGCGAGCCGGCGCGGCGTATACGCGCCCGCAGCTTCGGGAACTGCTCGAGGGCGTTGGTCCGCTCCAGAGCGATCCGCTGGCGCCGACTGTAGATCGCGTCGACGGTCGGTTCGGGGTCGCCTGCCTTGAGGACCGGCAGGCTGCCCTTGAGGAAGGGCATCGTCTCGACGTTGTCGGCCGCGTAGAGGTGGCGGGTCGCCGGCCAGTCGCTGCCGAACATGATGTGGTCGGCGGGCACCAGCGACGACAGCGGCTGCAACTGCGCGGCGGTGAACGCCTGTGCGTCGTCGAAGTACATCCGCTTGATGTACTTGAGGGGGCCTTCCGGCAGCACCTCGTTGAACGGCGGGAAGGCCGAGTGCCGGGTCGCCAGCCGGTAGGCCAGGAACGGCAGTGCCCCACCACTGTGCGTGAAGTGCCAGCGGATGTTCGGGTAGTCCCGCAGGACACCGTTGTAGATCAGGCTCGTCATAGCACGGGTCGCGTCGAAGGTGTACTCGAAGACGTTGTTCCCGGCCGGGATGTCGGGGCCGAAGCAGAGCTTCGGAGCCGGGTTAACCTCCGGGCCCGTCGGATGGACGTAGACGTAGGCACCGCGGTCATTGAGGATCTCGTACAGGGGCGCGAAGGCAGGATCCCCCAGGTAGGTGCCTTTGTAGTTGGTGAGCAGGCAGATGCCGTCGAGATCCAGTTCGCCGAGCGCGCGGTCCACCTCGGCCACCGATCCCTCGATGTCGGGCATCGGGGTGACCGCGAAGATCCCGAACCGGTCACCACGGGTCTGCACGAGGTCGCGGGCGTAGTCGTTGACCGCGCGGGCGGTGGCACGCCGGTCGTCGACCGGGCCGACGGTGACCTGGAGGTCGCCAAACGACAGGACGCTGGCCTGGATCCGGTACTGGTCCATGAAGGCCAGGTGCCGATCGACCGACCACGGACCGTACGCCCCGTTAATGGCGCCGAGCAGGCCATAGCGCTTCAGGTAGTCGTTGTACACGTCGGGGGAATAGTGCGCGTGGGTATCGATACGCCAGTTGCCCTTCGGCAGCCCCGAGCCGGACGGTGCCGCCTCCGGAGTAGCCATGGCAGCCGGCACCGTGGCCGCCGCCGCCCCGACAAGCGCCGCGGCCGAAGCCCCTTCGATCATCCTTCGACGCGAGATGTTCCGTCGCAGGTTCATGTCCAGTTCCCTCTTCATTCTGTGTGCGAGTCAGGTCGTATGTGCGCATCACGGCGCCGCCGCCAGGCCGGGCGCGGCCCTGTGCAGGACGGCGATGGTCCCCGCCGTAGTGCAGACCGCTGCCTCCACGCGCGGCCGTGCGCGCGGTGCAGGCCAATCGCGGAGCGCAAGCGGGTAGTCGCTCCTCGGCCGAGCCAGTGGCCGCCAACAGGTCGATCAGGCGCTCATGAGTGGGAGCCCCATGGCGCCGACGCAGCCGCGCCGGCCGGCAGGCGGCTGTGGAGCGGACCCGCGAGCAGCGCCACCGCGCCCGCCGGCGCTGCCCCCACGCAGGTCAACAGGCCGCCGGTTCCTTCATGCAGGGCGGCATCGCCGACCTCATGCCCAGCGGGGTCCACGCGCCTGGCCGACCCCAGACGAAGGAACGCGCCGATCACGAAGGAACCGGACAGCGCGGCGTCAACTGCCGTAGTCAGGTGCCGCACAGCAGGGTGATCAACGCTGTCCACCGGCGGGACGAGGAGTACGTGCATGACCGCCAGACAACAGCCGCCTCATAAAGCACCTACCGCTCAGCACATGAAGCTTCCATGAAGCCAACCGCCGGACCGGCGCCCGTGCCTTCGAGAGCCTCGTAGCGGTGCAGGGCCTCGCTCAGGTCGGTGGTCGGCCACACAGGCTCGACCAACCGACGTCGCCGAGCACGCCCGGGTACCTGACGGCGCGCTGCCTGAACGCACGTGTCCCGGTTGGCCTCTGCCACGAGTTCTCGGTGACTACTACGCGGAGTCCTGCGGTGCGTCGGCACGCCGCAGCATGGTGAGCCACTGGGCCACGACGGCGTCGATGAAGGCGTCGGTGACCTGGCCGCGGTCGAGGAAGAGCCGGGCGAGGACGGGCCCGTACAGCAGGGTGAACTCGTCTTCGCTGATTTGGACGCCCGAAGGCTCCAGCAGCCTGTTGAAGCCGACGTAGCGGTCTTCGCCGATGCGGACGAGTGCCCGGGCGCTGTCGGGGTCGTGGTCGGCCTGGGCGGTGACGGCCAGAGCCGCGGTTCGCACGGACGGCACGCTGACCCCGGCGCGCAGGCTCTTCAGCCAGGCGGTGGCCACGGCGCCCACGTCGCTGCCCGGTTCGGGATAGGTGCCGAGGTCGGGGCCTTCGAGGACGAGGTCGAAGAGCAGTGCGGCCCGGGTGGGCCAGTGCCGGTAGAGGGTCTGACGGGTGACGTCCGCCCGCTCGGCCAGCAGGGCATAGGTCAGCCCGGCCGGTCCCACCTGAGGCAGCAGTTCCCGCGCGACGGCCAGCACGCGGTTGCGGGTCCGCTGCACGCGCGGGTTGCCCGGGGTCGGCTGACGGCGATGGAGGGGCTGCTTCATGCCGCCACCCTACCGGCACATCATACGGCGAGTGTGATTGACGCCACAGGCGCCAATCATACGCTTCGTGTGATAAACCTTGGAGAGCAATCACACGCACTGGATGATTCTTGCGTGACGGTGCACATTCGAAAGGCAGACGGCCATGTCACCTCGCAACCTGCTCGCACCCACGTTTTCCCGCACGCGCCTCGGTTCCGGCCCCGGCCTGCTCCTCGCCCATGGCGCCGGCAGCAGCCTGGCCGGCACCTACGGCCCCGTGCTGGAAGCACTCGCCACCCGCCACACCGTCGTCGGCATCGACTACCCCGGCAGTGGTGACACCCCCCGCTCCACCGCCCCGCTGTCCGTCGACGACCTCGCCGACCAGCTCATCGCCGCCGCCGACGCGGAGGGCCTCGACCGCTTCGCCGTGTCCGGCTTCTCCCTCGGCGGCCCGGTCGCCATCCGAGCCGCCGCCCGCCACCCCGAGCGCGTCACCGCACTCGTCCTGACCGCCGCCTTCCCGCACCGCGACAACCGGCTCGCTCTCGCCACTTCGGTCTGGAGCAAGATCGCCGCGTCCGGCGACCGCGAGCTGCTCGCCGAATTCCTGCTCCTGATGGCCCTCGGCACCCAGGCGCTGGAGTCGATGCCGGCCGAGCAACTGCGGCAGACCCTCGGCTACACCGCCGCCACCGCGGCCGACGGCAGCTCCGAGCAGACCGACCTCGTCGGCCAGGTCGACGTCCGGGACGACCTCGCCGGAATCACGGTCCCCACCCTGGTCGTCTCGACCACCGACGACCGGCTCACCTCTACCGCCCTGCACCGCCAGCTCGCCGAGACCATTCCCGGCGCCCAGCTCGCGGAAATCGCCACCGGCCACCTGCCGATGCTGGAACGGACCGAGGAGTGGCTGCAGCTCATCACCGACTTCCTCGACAAGCACCACGCCTGAAAGCACACCACGAGTGGGGCCACGCGGCGGCCATCGGCGTAGCCCCTCACGCGGACCGCCCACTGATCACGACTCACCGACACGCAAACGGGCCGCCTCCCGGTCCCGGATCACTTGAATCGCTGTGGGTTCGTAGACCCACTTCCCCCTCGATTTCACGGAGAAATCATGCTCAAGTTCGGCCACCTCGACGCGTCCACCCACTTCCACGACCAGCAGAAGGAGAAGGCCGGCCCGGTCACCGTCATCAACACGTTTGTCGCCCCGGAAGGCAAGGAGGACGAGGTGGTGGCCGCCTGGACGGACGACGCGGAGTACATGAAGAAGTCGGGGAGCCTTCTCTCGGTGCAGCTGTACCGGGGCATCGGCGGCAGTCGGCTGTTCACCAACGTCGCGGTCTGGAAATCCACCGAGCACCTCCGTGCAGCGCTCGGCACACCGGAGTTCGCCTCGCACCTGGAGGGCTACCCTGCCGGCACCGTCGCCTACCCGCACCTGTACCAGAAGCTCGCAGTCGAAGGCGTCTGCGAAGGGGAATGACGACCGCTCCCCGATTCCGGCCTGCCGTTCGCCACGCACACGACGTGTGGCGAACGGCAATCCCTGAGCGGCGGACGACTCGCGCCGATGACGCCGATCTGTTCCCTCTGACCGGCAGGCCGGTGCTCGAAGCGCTCGGCCTGGTCCGCGCGGAGAAAACGCAGCGGCAGGACAGCTTTGACTCCCCCGGGGGAAGCGGGAGCATCACCGCAGCGTCGTCGGCTCGCCCTGTCACACCGCCTCGACGGATCCTGCCTTGGCACGGACGACATCCCGCAGACGCTTCTTGTCGATCTTGCCGACCTTCGTCAGCGGCAGTTCGTCCATGACCAGCAGGTCTTCGGGGAGTTTGTAGCGGGCCACCTGCATCGCGGTCAGGGCGGCGCGGACCGATTCGAGGGTCAGGTCGGCCCCCGGTTCGACGACCACGACCGCGCACACCCGCTCCCCCAGGTCGGGGTCAGCCTTCGCGACGGCCGCGACACGGGCAACACCGGGCAGGCGGTAGATGAGGTTCTCGACCTCCTCGGCGGAGATCTTCTCTCCGCCCCGGTTGATCAAGTCCTTGTCTCGTCCTTCGACGACGAGATTGCCCGAGGGGTGCAGCCGGACGACGTCACCGGTGCGGTACCAGCCGTCGGGCGTGAACGCGCGGGCGTTGTGCTCGTCGGCCCGGTAGTAGCCGCGTGGGGTGTACGGGCCGCGAGTGAGCAGGGCGCCCATCTCGCCAGGCGGGACCGGGTTGTCGGAGGCGTCGACGACGAGGATCTCGTCCTCCGGGCACATGGGGCGCCCCTGGGTCTCGATCTTGATGTCGTCGGGGTCGTCCGGGCGCGTGTAGTTCAGCAGCCCCTCTGCCATGCCGAACACCTGCTGGAGCGTGCCGCCGAGCACGGGTTCGGCGCGGCGGGCGACCTCCGGGGCGAGTCGGGCGCCACCGACCTGCAGCAACCGCAGCGCGGGCGGCGCGGCGTGGCGGCCGGAGGCGACGGCGTCGATCCAGCGCTGGACGACGGCGGGCACGGCTGCGGTGGCCGTCACGCCCTCGGCGGCCATCAGCGGCAGCACCTTGTCGGGGTGCGGGGTGCCGGCCAGGACCACGCGGCCACCGTTCATGAGGGTGCCCAGGATCCCGGGGCAGGCCAGCGGGAAGTTGTGTCCGGCGGGCAAGGCCACCAGGTAGACGGTGTCGGAGTCGATGCCGCAGACCTCGGCGCTGCGCCGCGCGTTGTACTCGTAGTCGTCGTGGGTGCGGGCGATGAGCTTCGGCAGTCCGGTGGTACCGCCGGAGAGCAGGAAGACGGCGATGTCGCTGCTCTGCGGGGCGAGCCGGTCGAGCCGGGCCCGTGCGGTGGCCGGGTCGTCGGCCGGTGCGGCCAGGGCGCGCAGATCCGTGGCAGCGGTGCCGACCGTGCCACCTGCTACGAACAACAGCCGTACGCTCGGCGTGGCTTCGGCGACCTCCAGACCCAGGGCCTGGTGGTCGAAGTCGCCGAGTCGGTCAGGTACGGCGATCGACGTGACCTCGGCATGCTCGGCCAGGTAGCGCAGTTCGTGACCGCGGTGCGCGGGCATCGCCATCACGGGAGCGATGCCCGCCCGCAGACACGCCAGGGTGAGCGTGACGAACTCCCAGCCGTTGGGCAGCTGGACGAGCATCGCGTCACCGGGGTTGAGACCACTGTCCAGCAGGCGACACGCCAATCCATCGACTCTGTCGCTGAGTTGCCCGTAGGTCAGGCACGTGCCGCCGTCCACGACGGCCACCGCGTCGCCGTAGGTCGCGGCCCACTCGTGGAGGGACGACCCGAGCGGCCTGCCACGCCAGTACCCTGCGTCGCGGTATCGGTCGGCGGCCTCCTTGGGCCAGGGAACGAATCCCTCACGCATCGTCGGATCCTCCTTGATCCCGGGAGTCACGCAGCAGCAATACGGCGTCGAGCGCGACGACATCGCCGTCGGGCAGGACGCGCAGGGGGTTGATCTCGCACTCGGCCACCGTCTTGTCGGTGGCCAGGGACGAGAGGGCGAGCAGCACGTGGGTGAGTCGCGCGCGGTCGACCGGGGTGGCGCCGCGCGCACCGAGGAACATCTCGCGGGTGGCGAGCTCGTCGAGCATCGTGTCCGCTTCGTGCGCGGACAGGGGCGCGAGACGCAGGGAGATGTCGCCGAGGATTTCGGCGGCCGTTCCCCCGGCGCCCAGAGCCAGCACGGGGCCGAAGACCGGGTCGCGGCGTACGCCGACGATGAGTTCGGGGCCCGCCGGGGCCATGCGCTCGACCAGCAGGGCGGGGCTCGCGGGCATGCGCGCGAGGGCGTCGTCGAGCTCCTCGTGCGTGCGGATGCCGACCTGGACCCCGCCGACTTCCGTCTTGTGCAGGATCTCCGCGTCGAGGATCTTGACCACGACCGGTCCGCCGAGTTCTTCGAGAGCCGCATGCGCCGCGACGGGGTCGGCGCACACGCGCCGTACGGGCGTACGGATGCCCAGGTCCGCGAGGACGCCCTTGGCGGTGTGCTCGTCGGCAGCGCCGGACAGAGGCAGCGTGGGGGCACTGGGCTCGGTGATGTCGGCGGCCTCCAGACGTGTGCGGGCCGCCGCGTCCTCGACGAGCGCGCGCACCATGACCGAACCAGAGGCCGGCGTGGCCGCGCAGGGAATGCCGGCTTTCCCGAGTTGTCGGCGGGTCTGCCGTGCCTGCTCCACGGGTCCGCCGACGACGGCGACGAGCGGGGTGGCGGTGCGGGCGGCGGTCAGCGCGGCCGGGAGGTCCACCACGGTGGGTTCCAACAACCCGTACACGGCGGTGACGTCGATGCCGGGGTCCTCCGAGACCCGCTCCACGACCTGCGTGAGCGCGGGTGAGGGGCGGCCGGTGTCGACGGGGTTGTTCAGGTAGGTGAGGGCGGGAAGCAGCTCGCGCAGTTCCTTCACCGACCGTTCGACCAGGGGCGGAACCTGGATGCCGTGCGAGCGCAGGTCGTCGGTGAGCAGCAGTCCGGGTCCGGCCTGTGCGGTGACCAGGCCGATGCCCGTGCGTGGGTTGGCGGGGAGCCGTACGCGGCTGAGGGCGGTGACGGCGTCGACGAGGTCGCGTTCGTCGTCGACGAGGACGGCTCCGGCCTGGCGCAGGGCCGTCCTGGTCACGCGCCAGGAGGTCGCCAGGGCGCCGGTGTGGGAGCGGGCGAAGTCGCCGATGTCGCTGCGGCCCACGACCAGGGCCACGACAGGGACACGATCGGTCAGGCGGCGTACGGCCTCGGTGAGACGGCGGCCTTCCGCAGCCGTCTCCACATGCAGGGCTACGGCCCGTACGCCGTCGTCGTCGGCGAGGTGGTTGAGGACGTCGGCCTGGGTGACGTCCAGGCTGTTGCCCAGCCCGACTCCGAGGCGCAGGCCGACGCCGGCCTCGGCCAGTGCGAAGGCCAGCGCGTGGTTCACGCCGCCGCTGGCGGCCACGACTGCCACCGGACCCGGCTCCAGGTCGGCCACGCCCGGGACGAAACTGGCCGTGAGCCGTCGGTGCGGGGCGAGGAAGCCCGAGGTGTTCGGCCCGAGGACACGGATGCCGGTGTCCCGCACCACCTCGGCCAGCGCTTGTTGGTACAGCGCACCGTCGCCGCCGGCTTCGGCGAACCCGCCGGCGCACACGAGGGCGGCGCGGGCCCCTGCGGCCGCCGCCTCGCGCAGGGCGTCGGCGGTCACAGCTGCTGGGATGCAGGAGACAACCAGGTCCGGCGTGATGCCCTGGGCTTCGGCCGCCTCGTCGGCGGTGGGGAAGAAGCCCCGATCGGGGTCCGGGCGGCCGGAGTTGACCTTCATCACCGGTCCCGGGAAGGAAGCCAGGGAGTCGGACATCGCCGCGCCGAGCTTCCCGGGCGTGACCGATGCGCCGAGTACGGCGATGGCTCGGGGTGCGAACAGTGGGTTCAGGGCGCTCACTTGGTGCCTCCGACGAGGTCGGCTCGGCCGGACAGCACGAGCGTGGTCGCCGTGTCGTCGTCATACGCGTCGATGACCGCGGCAGGCAGTCCGTGCACGAGCCGGGCCTCCTCCGCGACCAGTACGCGGGTCAGTGCCGTACCGCCACGTACGCCGATGAGCGGTGTGCCCGCCTGTGCTGTCTCGCGCACCTGATCGAGGGCGAGCGGCAGACCCTCCTCCGTGCCCGGGGCGTCGATCCACACGCCCGCGCGTGACGGCTGGCCGTCGAACGGAAGCATCGGGATGCGGGTGCCGTCAGCCCCGGTCAGCCCGTCGTCGCCGGCCGTCACCTGGCGCGAGGGAAGGCGGAACGGCCCGGCACGGAAAGGCGTCTCCAGGGGCGGCGTCTCGTGGTGTTGGAGCCACCATCCGTCGACGCGGTCCACGTAGGCCGCGTCGCGCACGGCGAGTTTGCGGCGCGGGATGCTGCGGGTGAGGAAATGGAAGGCGAACCGTGTGGGATCGTCGAACGAGCGGACGTAGCGGCCGAAGTGTTCCCACCAGGACAGGCTGGGACGTGCCGAGTTCTGGATCCTCTCGACCTTGGGGCGGCGGCGTTCCTCGTAGATCTCGAGTGCCTCCGGCACGCTGTGCGACGCCTCGCCCAGGGCCTCGGCCAGTGCGACCGCGTCCTCCATGGCCATCTTGGTGCCGGACCCGACGGAGAAGTGCGCGGTATGGGCCGCGTCGCCCAGCAGCACCCACTTGCCACGCCGCCACGAACGGGCCCTGCGGGTAGCAAAGTTGGCCCAGCGAGAGTTGTTGCCGACCAGCGGATGCCCGTCGATCTGCTCGCGGAACAGGTCCTCCAGGTAGCTCTTGGTCTTCTCGTCGCTCGGGCCCGGCGGGGTGGAGGGATCGAAGGCGTCGAGGCCGGCTGCGGCCCAGGAGTCGGCGTCGGATTCGACGATGAAGGTGCTCAGCGAGTCGCTGATCGGATACGCGTGGGCGGCGAAGACACCGTGAGGGCCGTCCTGGTGCACGAAGGTGAGCCCGTCGAACATGTAGGTGGTGCCGAACCAGATGAACTTCGCGCTCGCCACCTCGGCGGTCGGCCCGAAGCCGTCGGCGAACAGGGTGCGGAAGCGGCTGTTGGCGCCGTCGCACACCACGACCAGGTCGAACTCGTCCAGCTCGGCGGGATCGCGGACCTCGTGCTGGAAACGCATCTGCACGCCCTCGGCGCGGGCCCGTTCCTGCAACAGGCTCAGCAGCGTCTTGCGGACCACGGCCGCCATGCCCATGCCGCCGACGCGCTCCCGCGTACCGTGCACGCGGACCTCGATGTCGTCCCAGTGCCGGCCGTGCTTCTCCAGCGCCTCGCTGAGGACAGGGTCTGCGGCGTCGATGGCGTCGAGTGTGGCGTCGGAGAAGACCACTCCGAAGCCGAACGTGTCGTCGGGGCGGTTGCGTTCGAAGACCACTACCTCGGCGCCGGGTCGGCTCCGCTTCAGTAGCGTGGCGAAGAACAGTCCTCCGGGACCTGCGCCGATGCAGGCAACTTTCATGGCTTTTCCTTCGTGCTCACAGCCACGCGGGCAGCTTCGGCAGGGATCCCCCGCCGGTCGGGTACAGAGGGCCGGGCACGGGGCGCCCGGTCGCGTAGGCGGCCAGGCTGGGAAGGTCACCGCTCACCGCGACCGGCTCCGCGCCGCCGGGCGCGCCCAGGAGCCAGGTACGGACAGCGCTCTCGGTCCGCAGCTCGACAGGGGGGCAGTCCGGGCGGGCCCGAAAGGCGGCGGCCACGTCGTCGACGAGCGCCGCGCACACCTCGTGCGGGACATCGTCGAAGGTGGTGATGTTCAGATCGACGGTGTGGACCCACACCTCGCGCACGCGCATCCAGGGCACCTGGGAGGCCGGCACCTCGCGTCCCCGTGCCGTCCGCACGGTCGCGCCCCAGCACTCGTCCGGCAGGCCGGCGAACGCCTCGGCCAGTCGTCCGTCGGCCGCGAGGAGTTCCTCACGCAGCACGCCCGCCGGTCGGCGGGCGCCGTCCTCGATCCCGTCGGCACGCTGGTCGGCACTGGCGTACATCGGGGTCTCCACACCCGTACGCGCCCAGGTCATCAGGTTGACGAGCGCGTCGGCGTTCCGGGCCACGTGGGCGACGACGTGGGCCCTGCTCCAGCCCGGCAGGTACGACGGTCGGGTGAGCCCCGCGTCGGTCAGCCAGTGCACGGCCGCCTCGAAGGCGGCCGTCCCCTTGGCGGCCCACTCCAGCACCGGGTCCGGGCGTGCGCTCACCGCATCTCCCGGTGGCAGGTGTTGCGGCACTCGCCGATCCCCTCGATGCGGGTGACGAGGCGCGTACCGTCCTGGAGATAGCGAGCGGGCTTGCGGGCGTGGCCGACCCCGCCCGGAGTACCGGTGGCGATCACGTCGCCGGGCACCAGCGTGATGATCTCGGACAGGTACGCGACCAGCGTGGCCGGGTCGAAGACGAGGTCGCCGGTGTCGGCCTTCTGGACCGTGTCGCCGTCGACTTCACAGGTCAGGCTCAGGCCCTGGGCGGACACCGCGGGGTCGTCGGCGGTCACGAGCCACGGTCCGATGGGGGTGGTGGCCTCGAAGGTCTTGCCCTGGTCCCACTGGGTGGTGCGGTACTGCCAGTCGCGGGCGGTGACGTCGTTGAGCACGGTGTACCCGGCGATCGCGGCCCGCGCCTGCGCCGTGTCGGCGTGCCGGACCTCGGCTCCGATGACGACGCCGAGCTCGGCCTCCCAGTCCATCTGCGTGGACGCGGCGGGCAGGGCCACGGCGTCGTAGGCACCGACCAGGGCCCGCGCATACTTGTTGAACAGCGTGGGGTGCGAGGGGAGTTCGCGGCCCATCTCCAGAATGTGGGTGCGGTAGTTGAGGCCGACGCACACGACCTTCTCCGGCGCGACGACGACGGGGGCGTAGTCCAGGGCGCCTTCGTACGTTTCGTCATCGGCGGTCGCGGCACGCGCCGCCCAGTCACTGTGGCGCAGGAAGGCCACCAGGTCGCTCTCGCCCAGGTCCACCGCCCTGTCGTCATCGATGCGGACGGCGCGCGTGGCGCCGTTGACCCGGATGGTGGCGAGCTTCACTTGTGTTCTCCTCGGGAGGTACGGGCGAGGCCGAGCGCCTCGTAGACGGGCTCGTCGCTGAACCGGAACAGGTCGACCTGGGTGCGGGCTACGAGGGAGACCTCGCACCAGGACGGGACGACGAACAGGTCGCCCTTGGCGATCTCGAAGACCTTGTCGCCGACGTGGGCGACCGCCTCGCCCTCGAACACCTGCCAGATCGAGGAGCCGACCTGGCGCACCGGGGTGGTCCGGGCGCCGGCCCGCAGTCGGCGCATCTCGGTACGCATCGTGACCAGGGCGTCCCTGCCGGTGGTGGGGTTGGAGAAGCGGATGCCGGCGTGTCCGGGCTCGATCACGCCGGGCACGCCCTCCTGCTCCAGTTCCAGCTGGGCGGTCAGCGCGGCGTCGGTGTGCTCCCAGCGGTAGGCGGCCAGCGGGGAGTTGGGCTGGTCGGGCAGGCCCATCGGGCGCAGCCCGGGGTGGCCCCACAGTCGTTCGCCGCGCGAGCGCTCGGGGGTTTCGCGGGTGGAGAGCTCGTCAGGGCCGAACTCGAAGAAACCGGCGTCCAGTTGGGACACGAGCGGGATGTCGAGGCCGTCGAGCCAGGCCATCGGCTGGTCGGTGACGTTCTGGTGCTCGTGGAAGGCCCAGCTCGGCGTGAGCAGCAGGTCACCGCGCCGCATCGCGACCGCGTCCCCGTCGACGTTGGTCCACACACCCTCGCCTTCGACCACGAACCGGAAGGCTCCCTGGCTGTGCCGGTGGGAGGGGGCGACCTCGCGCGGACCCAGGTACTGGATCGCGGTCCACAGCGTCGGCGTGGCGTATGGACGGCCCGGGAGGCCGGGGTTGGACAGGGCCATGGCGCGGCGCTCGCCGCCACGTCCCACCGGCACCAGGTCGCCGGAGCGCTGTGCGATGGGCAGCAGCTCCGCCCACCGCCACAGGTGCGGGACCGCTGCGGACTGCGGCGACATCGGCATGAGGCCGTCCACCTGGGTCCACAGCGGGATCAGGCCCGCGTCCTCGAAGTCCGCGTAGAGCTCGTCGAGCAGCTTCTGCTCGGTCTGCTCGCTGGTTGTGTCGGTCAAGACAACCTCCACGTAGTGGGTTCTGTGTATCGCCCGAGGGCGCGCTCACTTGCGCGCTGCAGAGGACGCTACGCCGCCATTTCCCCTTTGCGGAATCTTCTCGGGATAGAATTCCTCTATGGAGAATTTGGAAGGGCCTGGACCCTCGTATCCCGTGAGTGCGGCCGGCAACGCCCTACGTGTCGTCCGCCTGTTGCACGAGCTCGACGAGCTGCGGGTGATGGACGTATCCGACCGGCTAGGCGTCGCGCGCTCGACCGCCCACCGGATCCTCGCGATGCTCGTCTACGAGGGATTCGCGGCGCAGGACCGCCGCAAGGTGTACCGGCCGGGGCCGGCTCTGCAGGCGATCAGGGGAAGTCAGGCCGCCCCTCCCCCGGACCTGATCACCATCGCCCACCCCCACCTTCAACGACTGGCGGACGCCGTCCGTGAGACGACCCACCTGATGGTGCTCGAGGGCAACGGAGCCCGCTTCCTGGACGGCGTGGAGGGCCCCCAGGCCCTGCGCGTCAGCTACCGCACCGGCACACTCCTGCCCGCCCACGTGACCTCGGGCGGCAAGGCCCTGCTCGCGGCGATGCCGGCGGACCGGCTCCTGGCCCTCTACCCCAACGGACTCCCCGAGGACCGGGCCAAGGCTCCCAAGGACTTCGAGAGCCTGATGAACGAGCTGGTAGCAGTGCGCCGGGACGGCTACGCGACCAACCGGCAGGAGAGCGAGCGCGGAGTGCACGCCGTCGGTGCGTGTGTGCGCGACCGCACGGGCACCGCCATAGCTGCCGTGGTCGTGGCGGCTCCGTCCGTCCGTTGCACCCGCGCAAGGCTCGCTGAACTGTCCCAGCCTCTGCTCACGACCGCGCGGGACATCGGTCAAGGTCTGTGAACGGCAGCGGCGCACGCCACCGCCAAGCCGCATGGTGGCGCGCGCCGTAGCAGTACCCCTGCCGGATCGCGGCCCCGCCGGGCTGATCCCGGCGGCCGCCATCCTGACGAGTAACGGTCCTTCACCGGGCCCGGGCCCTTCGACGTCGCCCACCTTCAGTACGCCGATCCCTACTCCACGAATCGCGCCCTTTCGGCATCGCGTCTCCTCACAGTCTCAGAACGCGCTCGGCGTTGCCGTGCGCGATGCTCGCGAGGTCGGCCGGCGCGTACGGTGCGGAGCGCAGGAATCCCACCGCCTCGGCGCTCGACTCGAACGGGTAGTCGATGGAGAACAGCACCCGGTCGACGCCAACGGCATGGACGGCTCCCAGCAGCGCGGCATGCGACATGACTCCGCTGGTGGTGACATACACGTTGTTCCGCAGGTAGTACGAGGGCAGGTGCTGCACCCTGTGCTCGGCGGGCACCTGGTCGTAGCGGCTGTCGAGCCGGGCCATCTGGAACGGCAGCAGCTCGCCCATGTGCCCCAGCATCACCGAGGCGCCCGGGAATTGGTCGAACACACCGCCGTAGATCAGCCGGAGCGCATGGGCACCCACCGTCGCGGTCCAGCCCCAGGACGGCCCGACCAGCACGGGATACCCGTCGAAGACCCGCCAGTTGTCCGCCGGCACAACAGCCGGATGCAGATACAGCGCCACGCCGAGGCGCTCCAGCTCGGCCCAAACCGGCCTGAACTGCGGCTCGTCCAGGTAGTGCCCCCGCACATGATCGTTGTACAGCACACCCTTGAATCCGAGCTCCTTCACCGCCCGACGCAGCTCCACTACCGCGGCTTTGGGGTCCTGCAACGGAAGCGTGGCGAAGCCCGCGAACCGTTTCGGATGTGCGGCGACCGCCTTGGCGAGATAGTCGTTTATGTGCCGCGCGGCCGCCACGGCCTCCGCGGGATCCTCGATCACTTCCACGCCCGGCGTGGAATACGAGAGGATCTGGACATCGACCCCGTTGGCGTCCATGTCCGCCAGCCGCAGCTCGGTCAGATCGTCCAGGCGCCGGAACCACTCCTGCTTGATCGCCTCCGGCACCGCCATGTGCTGCCGGATCGCTGCCTCCTGCCGGATGGCTCCGGGAATGGAGAAGGCCTCTTCCACGGCCACGATGCGCATCTTTTTCTCCTTCTTGGCGTTTCGATGGCCCTTCGAGCCTCCGACCGTTGTGGAGGCACGGCTGCCGGGCGCCGTCTCGGCGGCGAGCGCCGACTGCCCCGCGACCAGACCGCCGACCACGGCGGCTCCCCCGGCAGCAGCGGTCGCGGCGAGGAATCTTCGCCGGGTGGCCTCGGTAGGAGGCTTGGTGCGGGGCTCGGCGGGCGGAGTCACGGCTTGGAAGGGACGGTCGTCGGGCATGTCCACTCTCCCTCAAGGCACGCGGGTGATTACCGGGGTCCTGCCAATGGCTGTTGCGCTCCACGAGGGTGCGCGTCGTTCGCGAGTGGTCCGAAGGCCCTCCAAGCCGCGGCCGCTGAAGGCATGGCGGCAGTCAGAGAGTGGGCTGTCGTGACCGGCTGGTCCTGGCCGGCTCGCAGAGTCGGCGGGCCGCCTCCGGCGACCGGGTCCGAGGGCAAGTGCACCCTCTCGGGCCGGGGCCAGCCCGAACGATGTCAGGCAGTTGTCTCGGCAAGTCGCTGACGCCCATCCCTGCGGGCTGCCTGAGCAGAGGAGCTGTTGGCGCTTGCCGCTCCAGAGCGCTCCTGGGGGGACGTGGGGCTGCTACCCCGCTTCCCCTCTCTTGAACTGGAGCCAAGCTATTTCTAGGGCACTTTCCAGTCAAGACCAGTGAGGAAGTCAGTTGGACGCAGCCCTATCTCATGACCCACAGTCAAGGACCCGGGCGGTCTGTCAACCTCTGCCGATCGCCACGGCCAGGCCACGCCACGGGCCACCCCGGGGCATCGTGCTGCCGCGTACCGAGCAGCCGTTGACCCCCTGGTGGCTTTCCGTAGCAGTCCCTGCGCGGAGCGCTCAGCCTCGCGCGGCGAACGCGGTGGCCGCTTCCTCAAAGGGCGCGGGTTCACGGCCGAGCAGCATCCGCAGGACGTTGCTGTTGCCGCGCAGGCCGTGCCGGTCATAGTCCTGCCACATGGCGCGCATGTCCGAGGCCCGGGACGCCGAGTCGGCCACTCCCGGCGGGAGCGGTGCGTCCGCCCAGTCCACCGTCCTCGCCTCCAGATCCACTCCCCGTGCACGTCCGGCGAAGCGCACCGCCTCGGTCAACGTGAGGGTAGGTCCGGCGAGTTCGTAGGTCGCCGAGTCGTGGCCTTGCTCGGAGAGCACCTTGACGCCGGCTTCCCCGAGGTCACGCAAGTCGATGAACGAGAACTCGTTGTCGACGTCGAACGGCACCCCGACGGGGCCGGCCGGAGCCCTCCCCCACGTCGACAGGACGATCTGCGCGAACATCGAGGGCTGGAGAATCGTCCAGTTCAGCCGCGAGGCCCGCACGGCGGCCTCGGCGTTCGCCTTGCGCAGGTGGTGGCGCAGCCCAGGGGTGTGCGGGTGGAGGACGGACAGGTACACGAACCGGCGCGCGCCCTCGTGCTCGGCCGCCTCGAGCGCCCTGATCGCGAGCATGTCTTCCTCCGGGTGGAACGCCGGTGGAATCATGAACACGAAGTCGGCGTTCTTCAGCGCCTGACGGACGGCGTCCGGCTCCTCCAAGTCGGCCTCGACGATGTCGTTCACGCCCAGGGCAGCCACTCGTTCCCGCCCTGACGGGCCGTGCACCACGGCCCGGACCCGGAAGGGAGCCCGCAGCGCGGCCTCCACCACGTACGTACCGCAGAGCCCTGCCGCCCCGATCACCGCGATCAGGGGCTGCTTCTGACTGCGTACGGCTTCTGACTCGGACACTTTCCCGGCTTCCTCTCGCTGTTCTGAGGTGACTCCGCGGAGCCGTGACGCGCTCGCGCGTCGGGTCAGGGGTTGATCACGGTCATCCACATGGGGTCGTCTACGCGTTGCTGTATCGCGTCCATGGCCTTGAGCGCTTCGGTGAGCGGGAACCGATGGGTGATGAGCTCGTCGGCGGTGAGGGTGCCCGTCTCGAGCAGGCGCAGGACATCCGTTGCGTCCCGGCGGGTGTAGGCGCGAGTGGCGACGAAGCGCCAGCAATGCATCATCAGGGCGATGGGGGGCAGCGACAGCGGGGTGGAGTTGCCGCCCATGTGCACGAGCGTGCCGCCGGTGGCCATGCCCGCCATGGTCTGGCCGAGGGCGGGACCCTCCGGGATGAAGTCGATGACGGCATGGGCTCCCTCGGGTACCAGCTCGCGCAGCCGACGGGTGAGAGCGCCGTCGGTCGACCAGTTCTCAGGGAGTTCGTCGAGTGCGACGACACTGGCCGGTACGCCGCCGGCGAGCCCGGCGACGCGGTGGAGACGCCCGGTGTCGCGGCCGACGAGGATCAGACGGGCGACTCCGAAGTGCTCCGCGAGTTTGACCGTCGCGGTTCCCATGGTGCCGGTCGCGGCGGTGACCACGAGGGTGGCCCGTTCCGGAAGGTCGGCGCACTTGAGTGCGCGCACGGCGTTGGCCAGATCCTGGACCTTGGCCGCGACGTCGAAGCCGACGGAGTCCGGCAGGGAATCGATCAGCCAGTGCGGGACACGGACGTACTCCGCGAGTCCGCCGTCGTGGTACTGCTCGTACAGCGGCATCGGACCATCGCCGAAGGCGGCGTGACCGAGCATGGCCTGCTGGGCGCACATCATGTCCCGGTCGGTACGGCAGTAGTCGCACTCACGGCAGTTCAGCAGGGGGTGCACCCGCACCCGGTCGCCGACCGCGTGGCCCGTGACGTCCCGGCCGACAGCGGAGACGACGCCTGCGGCCTCGTGGCCGAGTGTGGTGGGCAGATACTTGAGCGCGCCCATCCGCAGCAGACGCATGATGCCCGGCGCCAGGCCCGCCGAGGCGACCTTCACGACCACGTCGAGCGGACCCGGCTCGGGGACGGGCACCTCGTCCAGGACGAGTGCTTCGGCGCCTTGGTGCGCTCGTAGGGCGAGCATCGTGGCCATCAGCGGACCTCCACCGAGAGGCTCGGGAGCCGTTCGGAGGTGTAGGCATCCGCTGTACGCGTGGTCTCGGCTACCTGGGGCAGTTCCTGGTGCGAGAGGAGACTGACGTAGTCACCGGGCTCGGTCACGACACTGGCGTGGGAGATACCGAGCGGGATGCGCACGAAGTCGCCCGGCTCGAGGTCGACGACGCCCCGCTGGGTGATCAGCGTGCGGTGACCATGGGCCTGATACTGGATCTCGTCGGCGTCGAGGGTGCGCCGGTAGCGGCGCTGCCCGCCAGGAGTGGTGGTGACCATGCCGAGGCGGATGCGATCGGTCGTGTACAGCCAAGTGACGTCCTGACCGGGATCGGCCCGCAGCACCGCCATCCGCCTGTCCTCGTGGTGCACCTGCTCGAGCAGGAGCTGTTCGTCGACCCCGAAGACGGTGATGTCGTGGCCGAGCGCGGCCATGCACTGAGTGATCGCCTCGTTGGCCTCGCCGGGCTGCCAGCCGGGGAACGGCGGGAACATGGCCCCGGACTCCCGCTGGGCCGGCGCCAGCTCGGTGACCGGCGCGGGGATGTAGAACAGCACGTGGCTGTCCTCGCGGCCGTAGTTGTCGTGGGCGACGCCGCGCGGGATACGGGAGAAATCGCCGGGCTGGAACTCGATCACGCCGAGTTCGGACATCAGAGTCCGCTCGCCGCCGATCTGGTAGGAAATTTCGTCGACGTCGCAGTTGCGGTGGTAGAACGGCTGCCGGCCGTCGAGTTTCTGCCACTCGACGCGGATCTCGTCGTTCTCGTAGACACCGCGCGGCGGGGCGAATGCCTCCGGCTCGTACTGCTGCGGGTAGTGCACCACGGTCAGTGGCGGGTGCTCCCCCCACAGCTTGACGGGCACCTTCGGGGGATGCGGCGGCGAGAGCAGCAGGTGCTCGTCGCGGACGATGCTGCGCAACGGATGGTCGGAGCCCAAGACCATGACGTCTTCAACGACACTCACGGGGACCTCCTTGTCCTTGGGTGAAGAGTGGATCGACTCGGGTGACGCGGAGGGAATGTGTGCCGCAGCCTGTTGCCTGAAGCCCGTGGCAGCGCTCACTTCTTTCGGCCCCAGTACATCTCGATGCCCTTCCATTCCATCAACTGAGGGCTGTCGACCTTGTCCCCGAACGCCTCGCGGATCTGCTCTCCGGAGTAGTAGGGAATGTCGTCCACGGGGACGTGTGCGAAGAGTTTGTCGAACCACTGCCGAAGGTGGACGTCGGAGTTGATACGGGAGGAGAACGTCGCTCCCTTCAAGACCGATTCGGCCAGCACGATACGCCGGCCGGACTTCATCACCCGCAGCAGGTCCGCGGCCGTCTCGTGCCAGTCGTCACAGTGCTGTGTCGCCTGCAACACGGCGACGCAGTCGTATGCCTCGTCGCCCACCGAGTCCGTGTACGACCAGCGCCAGCAGCCGATCTGGCCGTTACGGCCGGGGACCTTGCCCAGGACGGCGTTTCGTCCGTCCTTGATGATCTCCACGGTGTCGATGACGCCCTCCGGTCCCACCAGGGCCCGCATGTCCTCGACCCACCCGGAGGGCGCGATGCCCTCACCGATGAGCAGAACCCGGTCTCCGGGACGGAGTTCGAGCAGACCGTAGACGATCTCGGAGATCGGCCGGGCCAGCTCCTGCCAGATGTACGGCAGTCCACCGGCGATGGCCATGGCCATTTCCCATTTCGCCCGCTGGGTGACGTCGTGGATCTCCGGCCCGAAACGCTCCTCGTCCCACGGCTGGATGTATCCCCACGGGTCGCCGCCACCGAAGCTGTTTGTGGCTTGTGTACTCATGTCGTCATGTCCTCCGTAGCCTGCCGGAATCGTGTGGTGAGGGCGCCGTTCCTTCGGCTGGAATGCCGCCCCCGATGCGCCCGGTCAATCAAGCGCAGGTGTTGACAAGGGCGCCGATGCCTTCGATCTCGATGCGCACCTCGGTGCCGGACCGCAGGAAGACTCCTTGGTCATGGCCGACGCCGGCCGGGGTTCCGGTGCTGATCGCGTAGCCGGGTTCAAGGGTCGTCTGGCGGGACAAGTAGGAGACCAACGCTGGAACGGGATGGATGAGCTGCGAGGTGCGGGCGTCCTGACGGGGAGCTCGTCGTCGACCCAGGTGCGCAGGCGCAGGTCGTCGGGATCGGCGAACTCGTCGAGCGTGGCCAGGGCGGGCCCCATGGGGGTAAAGGTGTCGAGGCTCTTGGCCGCGGTGACATTGGCCGCCCGTCCTGGGGTGCGGCTCTTCTGCACGTCACGGGCGCTGACGTCGTTGACGATCGTGAAGCCGGCGACGAACGCGTACGCCTCCGCCTCGGACACATCGCTCGCGCGCCGACCGATGACGACCGCGAGCTCGCCTTCGTAGTCGACCTCGTTGGGGGCTGCCTTCGGGAAGCGGATCTGCTCGCCCGTGCCGATCACCGAGGACGGCGCCGTCAGGAAGACGACCGACTCCTCCGCCACGCCGTTGTAGTCCACCTCGGTGCGGTGGTCGGCGTACGCGTAGCCCACCGCCCAGATCTTGGAAGGTCTGGGGACGGGGGCGATCAACTGAGCCTGAGCCACGGGGACACAGTCGCGGACCGCGGCCGTGGCGATGGACGCCATGTCGAAGCCGGCCTGCAGGGCGGCGCCGAGGTCCGCCGCGTCGAGGTCGAGAAGGGCGATGGTTTCGCCGTCGTCCTCAAGTCTGCCGATGCCCTTGGTCGTGCTGACAAGCCTGGTCACAGGGCCACCGCCTGGTTGTCCAGGCGCAGCAACTCGCTCTCGGGGTCACCTGCACGGTAGTGGGCGACGAAGCGATCGGGGTCGAGCTCCAGGCCGGAAGGGTTCGCCGCGAAGACGGGCCCGGACATGAAGGCCACCTCCTCCTCGGTGGTGGCGAAGTTGGCGCAGGAGAACTCGACGATGTTCCCGTCCGGGTCGCGGTAGTAAAAGCTGGTGGCCTGGCCGTGGTTGGCGGCACGGTGCGGGCGCGCACCGATGGAGGTCATGTGCTCGTGCTGGGAGATGAGGTCGCCCAGGGTGCCGACGCCGAACTGGAAGTGATGCAGGCCCGGCCCGGAGGCGCCGGTCCCGATCAGGCTGTCGATGCCGAACAGCGCGAGGACCTGGCTGTGCTGGGAGTCATGCACCCGGAAGAAGCCCAGCCGGACGTCGACCGCTCGCTCGGGCATCCCCGCGGGACGCGGCGGGGCGTCGGGATCCGGGGTCCGCTCGTAGAACGGGCCGTGTCCCAGTACGTGCGTGTAGAAGGCGGCCATGTCGTCGTAGCGGCCGGTCTTGAGCACGAGCTCGGAGAGCTGCAGCGCGACGGCTTGCGTTCCGTCGGCCCCTGTCCCGGCCTCGGTCTGGGGGGTCGTCGTCATCGTGGGGCCTCCTTGCCCGTCAAACGGTGCGGTGCAACGGCCTTGAGGTATGGCGCGTGATGCGCCACTTGCCGCCCGCACGGCGGAACTGGTGCGTGGTGTTGAGGACGCGGTCGAGGACGTAGGCACCATCGGGCTGCCCCACGTGCAGCAGGATCAGCGCCGGCAACTGGACGGACTTGCCGTGAGGCCCGCCGGCCTGGGCGGTGGTGACCTCATCGGCAAGTACGTGGACGGTCTGCCGCGCCGTGTCGGCCTCCCGCGCACGGAGGAAGTTGCCCGGCCTCTGTCGATGTCGTGGTGTATCCGACAACCAGAGCCAGGAAGTGGCTCCCGGCATCGTCTTGATCAGCAGGAGTCACCATGGCGTTTCCTGTCTCTTGAACCCAAGACGAGCGTAGCACCGCACATGACCCCTCAAAAGTCTTGTATTTTTCCAGGTCTTCCATACAGCGGCATGCGCATGCGACTCTGACCCCGGTTCAAGAGATCGGGCCATGAGCGGTCCGACCCTTGCTCAGGAAGGCAGATCTTTGATGTCTGACCAGCACGAGAGAGCCGGATCTCGGCGCGTCCTGGTCGTGGGAGCGGGGCCCGTGGGCCTCGCCCTCGCGACCGAGTTGGGGTGGCGTGGTGTACCGGTCACCGTGATCGACCAGGGCGACGGCCGCGTGCCCTTTCCAGCAGGCGAGGCGATCTTTTCCCGCACCATGGAACACCTTCGCCGCTGGGGTTGTGCGGAGGAGGCACGCGCGGAGTCGGCGCCGCCCCCGGACTACCCGCACCGCACGGTGTTCGCCACTTCCGCCACGGGGCGGGTCCTCACCGAGTTCGACTACGGGGTCACCAACCGGTCTTCGGGTGTGTACACCCCGCTGACGCCGGAGGGTCCCGCGTTCCTGTCCAAGTTCTCCTTCGTGCCGCTGCTCGCACGCACGGCGAGTGAACTACCAGGAGTCGAGATCAGGTACGGCACCCGCCTGGAGACGATGGAGCAGGACTCCGAGGGTGTCCTGGCCGTGGTGCGCGACATGGCGAGCGGTGCCACCGAGAAGCTGGCCGGCACGTACCTGGTGGCCTGCGACGGAGGCCGCAGCGGCATCCGTCGGAAACTCGGCATCGAGTTCGAGGGCAGGTTCGCGCAGGGCCACAACTTCGCTGTGCACTTCCGTGCGCCCCAGCTGCTCGACCTGCTGCGGCAGCGGCTGGGCGGCCCCGCGGTGCAGATCCACACCCTGTCGTCGGCGCGCAGGCCGTACATCACGGTGGTCAACGGCGTGGACGAGTGGCGGCTCTCGGTCTACCTGGACGAGGAACCCGACCCCGATGACGCGGTCGCCTGGATACGCGAGGCCGTCGGTGCGCCGATCGACGTGGAGGTCCTCGCAGCGCAGCCCTGGAGCGGGCACTGCGTCGTGGCCCGCACCTACCGTGCGGGGCGGGTGTTCCTCGCGGGCGACGCGGCGCATCTGCTGTGGCCCAAGGGGGGCTTCGGCGCCAACACCGGGATCGGCGACGCCGTGGACCTCGGCTGGAAGCTCGCCGCGACCCTCCAAGGGTGGGGAGGCCCGGCGCTGCTGGACAGCTACGAACAGGAGCGGCGGCCGATCGCCGTCCGCAACGTCACGGAAGCCTCCAGCAACTGGAGGGCCGACGCGCGGCTCGCCCCCGATGCAGTGCTCGACCGCATGGACGCGGAAGGCGAACAGGTCCGACGTGAGATGGGCGAGGAGATCCGCCGGTCCCGCGCCAAGGAGTTCCGCTGCACGGGCGTCCAGCTCGGCTACCGCTACAGCGGCTCCCCGATCTGCGTACCGGACGGCAGCCCGGAACCACCCGACGAACCGGACGAGTACGTACCGTCGACGTGGCCCGGCTGCCGCGCACCGCACGTCTGGCTGCCCGACGGCAGCTCGGTGCTCGACCACTTCGGGCGCGGGTTCACGCTCGTGGTCTCGGGTTCCGCGGACCCGACGCCTCTGGTGAAGGCCGCGCGCCGGTGTGGGGTGCCGTTGACGGTGATGCATCTCGCCGACCAGGCCACCGCGGAGCCGTACGAGCGGCCGCTGGTGCTCGTCCGCCCGGACGGTCACGTCGGCTGGCGGGGCCGGCAGGCTCCCGCGGATCCCCTCGCCGTGCTCGACATGCTGCGTGGGGCGACGGTCCCGACTCAGGACGCGACAGCGCGCGGAGCGGCGCAAGCGGTGTCAACGGGAGTCGGGGCTCACCTCGTCTGAGGTGCCGCGCTCAGCGCTCCCGCCCCTTGGCCCCTGCACTCCTGGCCATGACGGACTCCATCAGGAACCGGATCATCTCGTGGGCCGGTCTGTTCCGGTCGTTGGGCACGTTCGCCCCTTCGAACACAGCGAGCGCGACATCGCGGACGAGTGCGGCATCGACGCCTGGATCGTGAACGAGGCCGCGCTCGGCCATGAGCTCGTCGACCAGTCCCACGATCCAGTTCAGGAAGGTGTCGTGGGCCTCGCGGACTGCCTCCGAATGGGGAAGCCGGTCGTGCATGGCCTGGTGCAGCGGCCGGGAATAGCGCATGTCGGACAGCCCGCGCACGAGGCGGCTCAGTGGGTCGGCACCGGCCTGCTCCTCGTTGAGGATGCGGATCTCGCGACTGAGCAGGCGGTTCATGACGGCGGCGAAGATGTGGTCCTTGGAGTCGAAGTACCAATAGACGTTGCCCCGGGCCACGCCGGCGGCGGAACTGATGTCCGCCATCGTGGTCTTGGCGTAGCCCTTCTGGAGAAAGAGCTCGGTGGCCGCGGCTAGCAGATCACCCGTGCGCTCCTCCCGGGGGATCTGTTGGCGGTTCCGCGGCATCCCGACTCCTCCCATGAGTTCACTACATCTCACGTGAGTGTAGACACCCGGCAGGCCCCGCCCTGCTCAGGAGAAAGGAGTGCTGTGACCATCGGGCCCCGGCGAGGGGTCCCTGGAGATCCTTTGCCGAGAAGAGGCGGCGCGTTTCCCGCGAAGAACGTGCCGCGGAACTGCTCGCCGCCGTGACGTGACCCGCGGGTGCGCCGGCACGGCATTGGCGGCAGGGCGGCAGGTGTCGCCCGAGGTAATGTCCGCGGGTGCCACTCGTCGAAGGACGACATATTCGCCGCGGTGGTGGACGGGATGCTCAGCCGCGAGTTCCGGACGCTGGACAGCGAACTCCGTGACCGCGAACCGCTCACCGCGCTGCCCCGGAGCCTCGCGGACAGGCGCACTGTCCGCTCGCTGCACCGGGCGTTGCGCGAGCGCGACTCGACCACTACGGCACCAGGACGATCTTTCCGGTGGTGTGGCCGGCCATACTCTCGCGATGGGCGGCGGCGACGTCCCGCAGCGGGTAGCCGGACGCGATCAGGATGCGCGGTTGTCCTGCTGCCGCAACTTCCGCGAGCTGCAGGCGGGCGGCCGATCCCTGATCTCGGTGCCGAGGCCGGCGCCGGGCTCGCCGCCGAGGAGTTCGATCCTCGCCTGGGCCCTGCGCTGGAATGCCGCATCGGTGGCCTGCGGGAGCGGTCGGTCACGAATTCCCAGGTGCGGTTCATAGTCGATCAGGGGAGCAGCCATGCCCATGAGTTGAATCAGTCCGACTTCTCGCCGCTCTCGGCCAGGATCCTGTTACGGACACCAGCGAGGGCTCCCGCCATGGCACCCGCGGGCCTGCCGAAGGTCGAGGCGGAGAACCGGGCAGGGCCGCTCTTAGCGGTGAAGGAGTGCGCGTAGGCGAACTCCCGCAGTCCCTCTTCGCCCTGCTTGCGCCCGTAACCGCTGTCGCCGCGACCGCCGAAAGGCACTGCGGGGTTCATGGAGAACACCAGTGCATCGTTGATGCTGGTCATCCCCACGCGGAGGCGACGGGCGATGGCTTCGCCGCGATCGCGGCTGAAGACTGCGCTGCCCAGTCCGTACCGGCCGGCGTTGATGTGAGCGACGGCCTCATCGGCGTCGGCGACCTTGATGACCGCCAGTGTCGGCCCGAACGTCTCCTCCGTCGCCGCGAGGGCGTCGGGGGCCACTCCGACCAGAATGGTGGGCGCGACATAGCGGTCACCCACCGCGTCGAGGCCGCCGACGGTGACTGTCGCGCCGCGCTCCAAAGCGTCCTGGATGTGTTCCCGGATGATCGAGGTCTGGCTCGGCAGCGGAACCGGCCCGATCTCCGCATCCTCGTCGCTGCCGACGCGTACCTGCCCGGCAAGCTCGCTGATCTTCCGGACGAACTCGTCGTGCGCCGACTCGACGACGTAGGCCACTTCGAGACTGATGCAACCGTGCCCGGTGTTCTGCATGGCGCCCCACACGATGTGAGCGGCGGCTTCGTCCAGGTCGGCGTCCTCGGCGACGATGACGCCGTCCTTGCCGCCGAGTTCCAGCAGAACGGGGGTCAAGGTCTGAGCGCATTGGACGGCCACCGTCCTGCCCGTGGCGACGCTGCCCGTGAACGCGAGCTTGTCGAGGCCGGCCTCGATGAGCTCCTGCCCCGTGGCCCCGTATCCGTTCAGGTTCTGCAGGACGGCGGGGAGGTCCGGAACGGCGCGCTGCCAGGTCCGGATGAGCCATTCAGCGACGCCGGGCGTGATCTGGCTGGGCTTGAGGACGACGGCGTTCCCGGCCGCGAGCGCGTCGGCGAGGATGGCCGCGGGAGTGAGCAGGGGGAAGTTCCACGGGCCGATGACGCCGACCACGCCGTAGGGCTGGTACTCGACCCACGCACGCTGGTTGGGCGTGGTGGGGCTGGCCGGGACCTCCCGGCGCTCCAGGACGCGCGCGGCGTTGTCAGCGGCGTACTGCAGGTGCTCGAGAGTACCGAGCACTTCGACGCGGGCGTCGTCGAGGGGCTTGCCGTTCTCGGCGTGAATGAGTGCGGCGCCCTCCTCGCCACTCAGGGCTATCTGCCGCCGCCACGCGTGCAGCCGCTCCGCGCGGCCCTCGAAGCCGAGGTCCCACCAGGCTCCGGTGACCGAGCGTGCGGCGGCGACGGCCGCGGCGGCCTCTTCCTTGCCGGCCACGGGGTATCGCGCGAACTCGGCTCCGGTCGCCTGGTTGATGGTGACGATCTCGGTCGCGTCGTGTGCGATGGCGCCGTCACGCGTGGTCGTCGGAGTGTTGTCGGTCATAAGTCTTCCTCTGCTTTCTTACGCCCGCCCGCGTGAGCCGCACGCAGGGGTGAGGGCAGGTGGCGGACGTGGTCTTCGGCACGAGCGGCCACTGGACTGCAATCGGCGCGGGCCGACATGAAGGACCGCGCGGACGAGATCATTGAGAACGTGTGCCATGCCAAGCGTTTGACAGTTGGGCACGGGTAGCCGCATATCCGGAAGGCGCCCTCGGCGGGCGGACGTATCGCAGCCGTCGGAAGGCGACCCACGTCAGGGGCGGGGGCAGCGCCGAGAAGGCGCCCGCTCTACGCCTGGGGGCCGCGGTAGCGAGCCGCAGGCGTGGGCTGGTTCCCGCCGGTGACCAGAGCGGACTCCGCGGCCAGCAAGGCATCAAGGGCTGCGGCCTGGCCCTCCAGACCGGGGGTGCAGACGGTCTCCCCCAGGCGCAGTCCGGCAAGGCTGGCCGCGGCCACGTCCTGCGGGGTCATCGCCCAGGGGATGTCGCGGCCGGCGCCCTCGTTCCACTCCGTGGCCACGACGCCGGGCAGCAGCAGCTGCGTACGGAGGGGGGTGTCGGCGAGTTCACCGGCGAGGGTCCGGGTGAAGGCGACGGTGGCGGCCTTCGCCGCCGCGTAGAGAGTGCGTCGGGGTGCGCGGGGACCCTCGAGGCCCCCACTGAAGGCCAGCAGCGAGGCCACGGTGATGATCGTG
Source organism: Streptomyces sp. NPDC057099 (assembly GCF_042671245.1). Lineage (NCBI taxonomy): Bacteria > Bacillati > Actinomycetota > Actinomycetes > Kitasatosporales > Streptomycetaceae > Streptomyces > Streptomyces sp. NPDC057099. The sequence goes on along the minus strand of NZ_JBHUTX010000038.1, from coordinate 21,636 downwards.
CCCTTTCCGGCGGCGAGCATTCCGGGAAGCGCGGCGCGGACCAGCTGAACGGGGGCCACGGCGTTGAGGGTGAGCAGGCGGTGGATTTGGGGGGGGGCGGCAAAGGGAGGTGGGGGGGGACCCCCCGGGCCCGCCATTTAATAAAACAAGGGGCCCGGACCAAAGGGCCCAGGGATACGGCCAACGGGGTAAC
>NZ_JBHUTX010000038.1:0-21433 GCF_042671245.1 Streptomyces sp. NPDC057099 | reverse complement strand
TCCTTTCTTTTTTTTTGTTGTGGTGGGTGTTTTTTTTTTTATCCCCCTGGGGGGGTCGGCCGGGGTGGTGTGGGGGGGGGGGCCCACATCGACGAGGGGGGCGTAGCCGCCGGCGCCGGCATTGCTGACCAGCAGGCGCACGTCCCCTGCGGCCAGGCGATCGGCGACAGCGGTGACGCCCTCATGGGTGCCAAGATCGGCGGGCAGTACGTCCACGGCTGCACCCCGGGCGCGGAGCTCCCCCGCGATGTCGCCGAGCCGGTCCGCGCGGCGCGCCACCAGGACGAGGTCATGGTCGTCCGCCAGGAGACGGGCGTATTCGGCGCCGATGCCAGAGGAAGCGCCAGTGATGAGGGCGATCGTGCGAGTCATACTTCGAGCGTGCCTCAAGCGTTATCCTCATGTCAAACGCTTGATAGTAATGAAGTGTCGTACCCTTGGCGGGTGATACGTGATGACGAGGAGCCTGTCGGGCTCGGCGCGCTTGACCGGGTGACCTGGGCATTGCGCCGCGCGGAACTGGCGGTGCAGACACTCAAGGAACAGCGACTGCGCCCGCTGGGCATGGCCGCCGCGCACTACACACTCCTGATGTCGGTGCACAGCGAACCAGGGCTGGCCGGCGCCGAGCTGGCCCGCCGCCTCAACGTGACCCCCCAGGCCGTCGCCTCACTGGTGGCACGCCTGGAGGGCCGCGGTCAGTTGGAGAGGCGCGCACACCCCCGTCACCGGCACGTGCAGGAACTGCACCTCACCGATGCCGGACGGGAGGCGCTGCGCGCGGCCGACCAGGTGATCGCCGACATCGAGCGCCACATCACCGAGGGCCTCGGACCGGACGAGAGCGCGCAGCTGCGGACGCTGCTCGAACGTGTGAGCAAGACGGTGCGCGACGCCTGAGCCCGTCGGCCGACCGCGATTGTGCGTCGGGGGCCTCGGCGCGGCGCGGCGCACGCTGACTCCTCCCTCCCGGTCCCGGCGCATCGCTCGTCGGCCGCCAGGGGGTTCGCCCGACTGCGGCATCGCTCAGCCCGCGGCGAAGGCAGTGGCCACTTGCTCGAAGGACGCGGGTTCACGGCGAGCAGCATCCGCAGAACGTTGCTGTTGCCGCGCAGGCCGTGGCGGTCGTAGTCCTGCCACGGCGCGCATGTCCGATACCCGGGAGGCGGAGTCGGCCACACCGGGCGCAAGCGGCGCTTCCGCCCAGTCCACCGCCCTCGCCACCTCAAGGTCGACTCCTCGTGCGCGCACGGCCTCGGCAAGCAGGACGGGCCATCCCGCGAGTTTGTCGGTCGCTGAGCCGTAGCCGCTTGCGCACAGCACCCGAGTGCGGGTGGAGGGCGGACAGCTACACGAACCAGGCGCGCCCACATGGTGGGCCGCTGCGAGCGGCCTGATCTCGAAGGTGTCCTCCTCCGGGTGGAATGCCGGAGGGATCATGAACACGAAGTCGGCCGGCTTCAGCGCCTGACGGCCGGCGTCGGGCACTCCCTCGTCGCTTCTCACTGCGTCGTGACGGCACGGGTACAGCACATCGGGACTCGTGCGTCAGCCAGCCACGGTCATCCGCACGAAGTCGCCGGTGCGGTCAAGGGCCGGGGCACGGGACGAGGACGATCTTCCCCGTCGTACGCCCGGTCATGATCTGCCGATGCGCGGTGGCGGCTTCGCGCAGCGGGTGGCTGGCGGCGATCAGGACGCGCAGTCGCCCGGCCCCCGCGGCTTCGGTGAGCTGCAGGCGCGCGGCGGCGCGGACTTCTGTGCCGGGGTCCGCGCCGGGCCCGCCGCCCAGGAGCTTGATGCCGGCTCGGGCCCCGCGTTCGAACGCCGCGACGGTCGCGATGCGGGAACGGTCCGCCACGAGCTCCACCGAGACGTCCACCGCCTCGTCGGTTCCCACCAGGTCGGCAGCCGCGTGGACGCCCTCCGGCGCTGTCGCACGCACCCGGTCCGCCAGACCCGGCCCATACGGGATCGGAATCGCGCCCAGGTCGCGCAGTACGTCGTGCTTGGCCGGACTCGCCGTTCCCAGCACCCGGGCGCCGCGCTCGACGGCCAGCTGCACGGCCATCAGGCCGACGCCTCCCGCGGCACCGTGGATCAGCACGGTGTCGTTCTCGCGCAGGCCGATCGCTTCGTGGACGTGCACAGCGGTGACGCCCGTGACCATCAGTCCTCCCGCCTGCTCCCAGGAGAGAGCGGCGGGCTTGGGCACCACCGACGAGGCCGGGACGATGAGTTCGGCGGCGTACGCGCCGGGCGCTCGGTACGCGATCGCTTCGTCGCCGATCTCGATCGGACCGGCGGGGCCGATCGCGTCGGCGCCGACCGCGGTCACCACACCGGCCGCTTCGGCGCCGAGCCGCATGGGCAGGTCCGCCGGATCGGTCCCGAAGGCGCCGCTGTACATCTTGTGGTCGAAGGGGTTGACGCCGGCGGCGCGGACCTCGATGCGCACCTGCCCCGGCCCGGGCTCCGCTACGGCGACATCGATCACCGACAGCACCTCGGGACCACCGTAGGCACGCGCTACTACTGCTTCGCTCATGTCAGAGGACAACACGGTGTCGGAAGGGCCGATTCCACCTCGCCGGCACTTTTTTGAGCGGAGCGCTCCGCTCCGATAGGTTGGCGACGATCACGATGGCTCGGGAGGACACATGAACGCCACGACGACGCCGACGGCCCTGGTGACCGGCGGCAGCCGGGGGATCGGCGCTGTCACGTCGCGGGAACTGGCGGCTCGCGGCTACCGCGTAGCCGTCAACTACTTCTCGAACCGTGAGGCGGCCGAGAAGGTGGTCAGACTCATCGAGGCCGACGGCGGCGAAGCCTTCGCCGTCCAGGCCAACGTGCACGACCCCGCCCAAGCAGCCGGACTGCTGGAGCGTTCGACAACTGACGGGCGTCTGGACGTCCTGGTCTGCAACGCCGGCGCCCGGTTCACCCCCACGCCCGTGCAGACCCTCGCCTGGGACGACTTCAGGACGAAGGTGACGGACGAACTGGCTTCCGTCTACACCCTCACCCAGCACGCGCTGGCACTCATGGGCTCCCGGGGACAGGGCCGCATCGTGTATGTCTCCAGCGCCGTGGCCGACGGGCCGCCCGCCCCGGGCATGGCCGCCCATGGCACCGCCAAGGCCGCCCTGAACACCTTCGCGCGCTTCGTCGCCCACGAGGCGGGCCCGCTGGGCATCAACGTCAACGTCGTGGCACCCGGCTACGTCCGCACCGAAAGCAGCGCGCACATGCCGCAGGACCTCCAACAGCGGCTGGCGGAGAACACGCCCCTGAGGCGGGTCGCGGAGCCGGAGGACGTGGCCCGGGCGATCGCGATGCTCCTCGGCGAGGAAGCCGGCTTCGTCACCGGCGAGGTGCTCACCGTCGACGGTGGGCACGGCGTGGCACGACGGTAGAGGAAAATACCTGTCCATGGGTGACACGCAGACCGGCAGACCGCGCGGCCGCCGACGGGAGGCGGACCTCAACGACGCCCGCCTCATGCGGGCCGCGCGCGAGGTCTTCGCCGAGCAAGGCTGGGACGCCCCCGTCTCGGAGATCGCCCGCCGGGCCGGCATCGGCATGGGCAGCCTCTACCGCCGCTACCCCAGCAAGGAACTGCTGGCCCAGCGGATGCGCATCGTGGGGATGGAACAGCTCGTCACCCAGGCACGCACGGCTCTCACCGAGGAACCCGACCCCTGGGCCGCCTTCGCCCGCTTCCTGCGGGAGGCACTCTCGGCCCAGGGACCGGGCGGCCCACTGCTCCCCCTGGTCGGCGGCCGCCTGCCGGCCACGGACGAGATCGCGGCCGCCGCCGCCCGGCTCCGGGCCGTCCTCGACGACCTGGTGGAAGGCGCGCACCGCGCGGGAGTACTGCGCGCCGACTTCACAGCCGCCGACGTCCCGTTGCTGCTCGAACACCTCACCGCGCGGATTCCCGTCAGCGACGAGCGCGCCACCGCACTCCACTTGCGGTACCTGGAAGTGATCCTCGCCGGGTTGCGCACGTCGGCCGCCGACGGGCCCACCGCGTTGCAGGGCCCAGCACCGGACTGGGCGGAACTCAGCGAACTGTGGAACGCCTCCGAGGGCTGACCCCGTCGCCCACACAATCATCGCAGCGCCCACGTGGCTTTGGGCACCAGCGGCCTGCCCTTTTCATTCGCCGCCAAGGGCTGAACCGGATACCCGAAAATGGCATGCCAGGGAAAAATTCTTCCCCCTCACAAGGCGCCCTTCCGATGCCATGCTTGATCACGCGGCGAGCACGACATTCGAGAAGCCGCCTCACCATGCTCCGTTTCAGGGCCTCCATCCGATTCCCCACTCCGCAAGGAGAACCATGTCCGATTCCCCGCACCTCACCCTCATCCGCCGGCTCTACGAATCCGGAATGGCCCCGGAAGTGACTGCCGAGATCATGGCGCCGGACCTCGTCTGGGACATCACCCCGGGCTTCCCGACCAGCGGCGTGTACCACGGCTGGGACAGCGCGGCGAAGGACTTCTTCGGCGGAATGATGCCGAACTACGAGTCCTTCGGCGCTGTGCCCGAGGAGTTCTACGCGGACAACGAAAACCACGTCTTCGTATATGGCCATTACCACGCCGAGACCAAAACCGGGAAGAAGGCCGACGTCCGGTTCATCCACCTGTGGACCGTCCGCGACGGCAAGGCCGTAGAGATGCGGCAGGCCGCCGACAGCCACATCCTCCAGCAAGCCCTCAAGGACTGAGACCACCACCGGGAGCCCCCCATGGCGAAGATCCTCTTCGTGATCACCGCGTCCGACCACTGGACGCTGGCCGACGGAACCCGGCAGCCCGCCGGCTTCTGGGCCGAAGAAGCGCTCGGCCCGTACCAGGTCTTCAAGGAGGCCGGGTACGAGATCGCGGCCGCGACTCCCGAAGGGGTGCCTCCCACGGCCGACGCGCTCAGCCTCAGCCCGGAGTTCAACGGCGGTGAGGAAGGCGCGCAGCACATGCGGACCGCGCTGCGCGAGGCGACCGAGCTGGCGCAGCCGCTGCGCATCGAGGACGTCAACATCGACGACTACGCGGCCGTCTTCTACCCGGGCGGCTGGGGCCCGATGGAGGATCTGCCCGACAACGCCGCCTCCGGCAAGCTGCTCACCGAGTGGCTCGCCTCGGGCAAGCCGGTGTCCCTGGTGTGCCACGGCCCCGCCGCGCTGCTGGCCACCATCGGCCCCGACGGGACATCCCCGTTCACCGGCTACCGCCTGACGGGTCTGTCCAACGCCGAGGAGAAGCAGAACGGGCTCGCGGACCGCGCGAAGTGGCTACTGCAGGACCGTCTCGTCAACGAGCTCCAGGCGGACTTCCGCGAGACGGACCCGTTCGCCCCGCACGTCGAGGTCGACCGCACCCTCTTCACCGGCCAGAACCCGGGCTCGGCGGTTCCGCTGGCCCAGGAACTGCTCAAGGCACTGAGCTGACGCCGCAGCGGTGCGCTCACTCGGCTGCCCATGACGCGCAACGTGCGGGACTGGGCCGCCGAGTCTCGTTGCGCGCAGGCATGAGGGTGGATACTGGATGATTTCTCCATGCTGGCCAAGCGCAAGGTAGGAAGAATCCTTCCCCCTCACAACGCCGGGCCCCTGTGCGACGCTGGAGATCATGAGCCGCAACCCGCACCTGAACGAGCTGGGCGAGTTCCTCAAGGCCCGCCGTGCCGAGCTCAGCCCCGAGGAGGTCGGACTGCGCGGCGGCCAGCGGCGGCGTGTGCGGGGTCTGCGCCGCGAGGAAGTGGCCCTACTCGCCGCGATCAGCACCGAGTACTACGCGCGAATCGAGCAGGGCCGTCTCCAAGCGTCGAGTCCCCTGCTGGACGAGATCGCCCAAGTGCTTCGCCTCAACGAGGACCAGCGCGTCTACATGTTCGAGCTCGCGGCGAGGGAGACGGTGCGCCCGTCCAGGCAACATGATCGCCAGCAGGTGGACACCCAGCTGCGGCGCATGCTGGACGACCTCACCGCCACTCCGGCGTTCGTGATCGGTCGGCGGACCGACATCCTGGCCTGGAACCAGCTCGCCGCCGCCCTGTGGACCGATTTCGGGCGCTACCCGGAGCAGGAACGCGTGTTCGTCCGGCTGCTGTTCGCCGAACCCTGGATGCGCGAGCTGTACGCGGACTGGGAAGAGGTCACCCGCCTGGCCATCGCGCAGCTGCGCATGGAGAGCGCGCGCTACCCCGGCGACCAGCGTCTCTCCGATCTGGTCGAAGAGCTCTCCGCCCGCGACTCGCAGTTCCGGCAGTGGTGGACCGAGCACGATGTCGCCACGCGGGGCAAGGGCACCAAGAAGCTTCGTCACCCAGCGGTCGGGGAACTGACGCTCGACTGGGACACGCTCACGTGTGCCACGGACCCTGAGCAGCACATCATCGTGTGGACCGCAGCACCCGGTTCCCCTTCGCACGACGGACTGCGTCTGCTGGCGTCCTGGGCAGCGGACCGGAAGCGGACGGAGTCCGGCTCCGTCGGGTGAGCCCTTTCACCAGGGTCACCGTGGTCGGAGTCGCGTGGGAAGAAAACCTTTCCCCTGGCCACCGGAAGCCTGTCCGCCGTTCGTACCCGGGATGGACAACGCGTGCGTCGTCGACCAGACAGGCCCGGACACGGACCTGACGGTCGGCGGCCGTGTGATGGCAGTCGTGGTGGACGAGGCACTGATCAAGGAGTTGGGTGCCGACGTCATACTCCGTCGCGGCCTCAAGTACCCGGACCGGGTACGCGCGGAAGTCCCCGAAGGCGTCGACGGCCTCCTCGACGGGGCGCTGCTCGGCGCTCTCACCGCTCGGGCCGTCCGGGACGGCGGCCGCGTGGTGACGCCGCACGGTTTCGCCGGTCCCTGCAAGCGAGACGTCGTCGTCGAACCGATCCTCCTGTTTCCGCTACGCCCGTCAGCGCGCCAAGCTCGACCGGATTCAGCAGCAGGTGGAGGACGGCCGGATCACCCTCCGGGCCGCGACGACGCTTCCGGCGGAACGGGCCACCGGCACCTATCGGCTGCTGACGGCCGGCGGCGTGCCGGCCGGCTCGTCCCGACCTTCTGGGTCCACTTCAAGCTGTCGCACCCCGTTCCGGCGAATACGGGTCGGCAGTCCGCGACGCAAGGAGGCGCAGTCCGTCATGGGACGGCGTCCCGGGCTCCGCGGTCAGGATCACCAACTGCTGCGTAGGGTCGGCCGAGCAGGTCAGGCTGTCCCAGTCGAGCGTAAGGTCGCCGACGACCGGGTGGCGCAGCCTCTTGGTGCCTACCCGCAGGCCGGCCAGGTGGCGGCGCAGTTGCGCCACGCAACTCCGGGCGACCGTGCTCCAGTCGAGGTAGAGGTCGCGAAAGGCAGCCTCGGTGAAGAGCAGCCGGACGTAGTTGCGCCTCTTCTCCGGGACACGATCGAAGTCGGTGAAGAGAGCGGCCGCCAGGGAGTTCCAGGCCAGGATGTCCATGCGGCGGCCGATCACCATACCGGGGGCCGCGGTGAGACCGTCGAGCAGGCGGCGCAACTGCGGTTGCACCTTCTGTGTGGCCTGGCGGCGCGGGCGTGCCACCTTGCGGCCGGCCAGCTCGAAGAGGTGGTCCCGCTGATCATTTTTCAGGTGCAGGACCCTGACGAGAGCCGCCAGCACCGGCGCGGACGGCTGGATGCGGCCCTGCTCCAGCCGTGTGTAGTAGTCGGTTCAAGGTGATCGTCCCGCACTGCGGCGGCGCGGTGCCTGTCCTCGCTGATCGCATCAACGAGTTCATGAGCCTGTTCCTGCCGTCGCAGCAGCCGCCCACCCTGGACGCGGTGCAACAACTGCGCGGCCTGTACTACGACATGGCGGGCACCGCCTTCCCACGCCAGGTGCCGGCGCTGTTGAAGCTCGTCGATCCGGACCGTCTGCTCTTCGGCAGCGACTACTGCTGGACGCCGTCCCCGCTGGCCGACGCGCACATCGCGGCGATCGACGCCGCCGAGCCACCGGCGGAAGGCACCACGTGGCGATCGCTCACGACAGCGAACGCCAAGCGTCTCTTCCAGAGCACTCCATAATGAATGACAGCAAGTCGTGTGCCGACGCGGCCATGAAACAGACGTCGCCGGTCCGACGGCGGAGACCACGTCTTCAGAGCCCAGGTCCGCTCTGCCTGCTCGGCGCACGCGTCACGGGGCGCGGTCCAGTCTCCCCCTGCGCCCTCTCGATCGTGGACGCCAGAGAGCACAGAGCCTCGTACGTCGGGCTTCCGGGCTCCGCGGTCCACACGACGAGTTGCTGCTCGGGATCCTCGGCGCACATGAATGTGGACCGCTCAAGGGCCAGGTCGCCGGCCACTGGATGCCGGAGCAGCCTCGTGCCGCCGGCCCGCACGGCGACATCGTGCGAGGTCCACCACAGCCGGAACTGCGGATCCCGCGTGGAAAGCTCCTCGACGAGGGCAGTCAGCCGAGAGTCGTCAGGGTTCCGCCTGCTGTCCATGCGCAGGTGGGACAGTGCCAGGCGAGCCATGTCCTCCCAGTCCCGGTACAGCACGCGGATGGCGGGCTCGGTGAACACCAGACGGACGTAGTTCCGCTGTTCCTCCGGGACACGTCCGAAGTCCATCACCAGGGCGGCAGCCATGGCGTTCCATGCGAGCAGGTCCGTGTTGCGCCCGATGACGAAGCCCGCGGTCAGGGAGAGGCCGTCGAGCAGATGCTGCATCTGAGGCTGGACTCGTTGGCGAGCGCTCCGGCCGACGGTGGTCGAGGCCGTCTTCCCCGCGAGGGTCAGGAGGTACTCGCGCTGATCGCCGTCGAGGCGGAGCACCTGCGCGAGCACGTCGAGGACGGCCGCCGACGCCTGGACGCGTCCCTGCTCGAGCCGGGTGTAGTAATCGGTACTGATCGCGGCCATCTGAGCGACTTCCTCACGCCGCAGGCCGGGAACACGTCGGGACTCGAATTTGTCGGGCAGCCCGACCCCGCCGGGACTCAGTTGTGCACGGCGCGCCTTGAGGAAGGCCCCCAGTTCCTCCAGGCTCGGATCGCGTCGCATACTCACAGCTTGGCATGTTGCCGCGACCCCGCGCACCAAACGCCCCTCCACCACCAGCCCTGCCGTCACCTGCAGGTCGAGTCTTCGAAACGGGCAGAGAGGTCGGCGGCGCCCAGGCTGAAGACACTTTCGGCACTCTTGCTCGCCGCCGGCTCCAGGGCATGGGCTGCTCAGTGCCTGACGACCGCCGCTGCCGTGGTGATCGTTGGCGGACTCAGCCTTGCGGCTTGGACGACACGCACAGGCCCCTCTCGTCCATGGCGGCAGCAGCATTTCGATCAAGGCGGGTTATGTGCCATCAGCGCGCCGGTGGACGGTCGGCGGCGCTCATGCCGGTTGCCAGCCGAGGCGTGTAGTGCTCCTCGAGCGCGGCCATCTCTTCGTCCCGCCCTTGCCGCCACGGGTCGGGTTTTGGAGGGTCTATTCTCTCCGGCCCGATGCATGCGACATTCATCCGGACGCGAAAACCCCTGCCGACGCCGACGCTGCCATACGTAGGAAGCTTGCACAGTCGGCCATCCCTGTACAGGGGAAGGATTCGTCCTGGGAAAAATCCTTCCCCCCTTCCGAGTGGAGCGCCTGGGTACGATGATGATGAATCTTCGGGAGAAATACAGGAAAAGCCTCGCCATGCCACACCGCGATAAGTTGGGAAACGGCCGGATGAAAGTAATTGGACTGAGCGAGTTCGGCGGACCGGAAGTGCTGCAGTCGTTCGAACTCCCCGAGCCGCGTCCTGAAGCCGAGGAGGTGCGGCTCCGTGTTCACGCCGCCGGAGTGAATCCCGTGGACGCAATGGTCAGGTCAGGGCAGCTGGAGCAGCTGTACCAGGGCCTCACCCCGCCCTTCGTCCCCGGGATGGAGGTCGCCGGTACCGTCGAAGAGGTGGGCAGCGACGTCGATCCTCGCTGGGGCCTGGTGCCAGGCACACGCGTCGTGGGATTCGTCGACAATGCCGGGAGGTGGGGCGGCTACAGCGAATATCTCGCCCTTCCCGCGCGGTCCGTGGCCATCGCTCCCTCGGGCGCCTCGGCTGCCGAGACGGCCGGTTTCCTCAACAATGCGCTCACCGCGCAAAACGTGCTCGACGAACTCGGGCTGCCAGAAGGCGCCACGCTCTTGGTGACAGGCGCCGCGGGATCGGTCGGCGGATATCTCGTGGAACTCGGCACCGCGGCGGGCCTTCACGTCGCGGCCGTCGCGGCAGAGGAGGATGCCGTCCTCCTGCGCTCACTCGGCGCGCACGTGTGCATACCGCGCGGCCCCGAGATCGCCCGCCGGGTACTCAAAGAGCTCGGTACCCCGGTGGACGCAGTGGCTGATGCCGCCTTGCTGCACGAGCAGATCGTTCCCGCCGTGCGTGACGGCGGTCAGATCGGCATCCTGCGTTCCTGGGACGGCGATCCAGGGCGCGGAATCAAGGTCAAGCACCTCAATGTGCGAGAGCGACGGACGGACCGGGCCGCGATCGTACGTCTGCGCGACCAGGTCGAAGACGGCACCGTCACGCTGCGCGCCGCCATGTCCTTCGATGCGAATGACGCGGTTGCCGCCCATACCCGGCTCGAGCAGGGCGGCCTGCGCGAACGGATCGTTCTCGTATTCGACGACGAAGTGTGGCAGCCCGGCCCATCAGACACCACTTCGCTCACCTGGAAGCCCTGAACACCGCCTTGCCCAAGCACCGTTCCGACCGGCAACGCGCCAGGGACCGACCGCATGCCCGGCGGCTCGTCATGAACGACACAGGACGCTGCCGCCAGCCGTCCTGCGATGGACACCGGTCGGCCGGTGCCGGCCTCGACAAGGAGAAACCATGCACACCCGAACGCTCGGACGCGACCTGCGTGTCTCCGCCATCGGCCTCGGCGCCATGGGAATGTCCCAGAGTTACGGACCCAACCCCGGTGACCGAAGCGAGATGATCGCCGTACTCCGCGGCGCCGTCGATCGCGGGGTCACGTTCTTCGACACCGCTGAGGTGTACGGCCCCTACGTCAACGAGGAACTCGTCGGCGAGGCCCTCGCTCCATTGCGTGACCAGGTCGTGATTGCCACCAAGTTCGGATTCCGCATCGAGAACGGTGCTCCCGCCGGACTCAACAGCAGGCCCGAACAGATCCGTGCCGTCGCCACGGCCTCCCTCAAACGGCTCGGGGTCGAGCGGCTCGACCTGTTCTACCAGCACCGCGTCGATCCGCAAGTGCCGGTCGAAGACGTCGCCGGCACCGTGGGCGAACTCGTACAGGAGGGCAAGGTCCGCTGCTTCGGGCTCTCCGAGGCCAGTGCGGAGACCATCCGCCGTGCGCACTCGGTCCACCCCGTCACGGCGGTACAGAGCGAGTATTCACTGTGGACCCGGGACCCCGAGCCGGAGGTCCTGCCGACGTGCGCGGCGCTCGGAATCGGATTCGTGCCCTTCAGCCCGCTCGGCAAGGGATTCCTGACCGGCACGGTGGACGCGTCGACCTCGTTCGTGACCGGTGACGTCCGCGCGAACATTCCACGCTTCACGACCGAGAACCGGGCGGCGAACCAGGTTCTCGTCGAGCACATCTCCCATCTCGCGCAGGCCAAGGACGCCACACCCGGGCAGGTCGCACTCGCCTGGCTGCTCGCGCAGAACCCGTGGATCGTGCCGATTCCGGGCACACGACGCATCGCACGGATCGAGGAGAACGCGGGCGCCACCCAACTACCGCTGTCCGCCGACGAACTGGCGGACCTCAACGAACTCGCCGGCCGGATCGGGGTTCAGGGAGACCGATACAACGCGCACCACATGTCGCTGGTCGACAAGTAACAGACGACGAGGGAAATCCGCGGACGAGTACACACCTCACCAAGGACGACAGTAAGTGGCGGGGGATGCGGGCTGAGCCCAGCCCGCATCGCTGCCCACGTGTCACGCCAGGCAGTTCTCGAACGCAGCGGCGGCGCCAGCACATTGACGAGCACGTCCACCAGCAGCGTCCTGCACCGCGGGTTCCGCTGGTGCACCAGGACAACTACCAGGTCAGCCGTGATGCGGCTCAGGCCCAGGATGCGACCGGCACGAACGAACTGTCCTGCCGGGACCGTACTGACGCGTCTGTAACCTGCTCTGACCTGCACAAGAGCTCCGTCACGTCGGGCCGCGTGCACATTGCATGCACACTACCGACAGCCAACTCGCATGCGATGGCCACGTGCACGATGAGCGCGCAGTTTCACGCCTGTCTCCTCCCCTTGCGGGCGGCGACAACCGGGCCAGGCACTCGCTTGCTCGGTCCAACGCCGAGCTGACGGCTACGCGCCCCCGCAGCTTGCCCTCCTCTCCGCTGCGAGCGCGGCAGTAGCGCCACCTCAGGCAATCCCGCAGGGGCCGGGATACCGAACAGCTCCTCGAAGGGAGCCGGTGCATGTTCCCAGTCCACTTCCAAGGCGAAGCCGTAAGTGTCCAGCGTCTCGGCGAGCGTCCCGTGCCTCATGCGAGCCTGCACGCTCCGGGGCGGTACGCCTGCGGCGATAGGGACTGCGTCCATGAAGTCGCGCAGGTCCCGGAAGGTCGCAGTGACCGGCACCGCAACGCCCCTGGCACGCGCTTTGGCCTTCGCTCGGTTGAATGCCTCGGACAGCGTGTTGCGTTGCAGCGGTGTGCCGCGCCGCGTCACGGTGACGAGCTGGTCGTACTCCTCTGGGCGGGGGGTCCAGCCGCTCCTCTGGCGATGGCGCAGCGCACTGGCCGACGGTGGGGCCGTTCGTCGCTCCATGTGGGCTGCGTACCTTTCTACAAGGAACGAGCCCATCGGTAGCACTGCATAGCTGTGCGCTGTCTTTAGACCGTGTCCTACGTGGTGAGGCGGATGAGTCGTTTGTAGCAACAGAGGGCGGCGGCGAGTCCGAGAAGCGCCAGGTAGTTGCGGGGATTGCGCTCGTAGCGGGGGCTGAGTCGGCGGTAGCCGGAGAGCCAAGACATGGTGCGCTCGATGACCCAGCGACGTCGCCCTAATCGTTCGCTGGACTCGATGCCTTTGCGGGCGATGCGTACTCCGATGCGCTTGCCGCAGAGCCACCTGCGCAGGTCAGCCCGGTCGTAGGCTTTGTCGGCGTGCAGGCGCTGGGGCTTGAAGTGCCAGCCGCGGTGGGGGTCGTGTCTCGTGTGGTGACCCTCGATCATGGGCTTGAGCCCTTCGCTGTCGTGGGTGTTACCGGCCGAGACGCCGACGAGGAGGGGCAGGCCGTTCGCGTCCGACAGGATGTGCATCTTGGAACCCGGCTTGCCCCGGTCGACAGGGCTCGGACCTGTGTGTTCGCCCCCTTTTTAGCCCTGACATGGGCGGTGTCCAGGACGACGCGGGTGACGTCGATGAGGCCGGCGTCGTCGAGCCGGTGCAGCACGGCCTCGTGCAGGCGGCCCCAGACACCGGCTCTCGACCAGATCAGGAACCGGCGGTGGGCGGTCGACTTCGATATCCCGAAGCACGGCGGCAATTGGCGCCATGCGCAGCCGCTGACCAGAACATAGACAATGGCTGCGAACAGCGTCTCATCAGGGGTGTCCTGCGTTCCGCCGCCCTGCGGCCGCACTCTCGAGGGCGGGATCAGCGGTTGCGCGATCTCCCACAGCCCGTCCGGAACAATCCAACTCCACGTACCCCGCCCCATACCGAGCCCAACGACGCCTCACCACGTAGGACACGGTCTTAGAGGGCGTCTCACGTGGCAAGTTTCGCGAGCTTCTTGTAGCAGGTCAGGGCAGCGGCCAGGCCGAGGAAGGCGAGGAAGTGCGAGCCCTTTCGTTCGTATCGGATGGTCAGACGGCGGTAGCCGAAGAGCCAAGCGATCGACCGCTCGATCTTCCAGCGGTGCCGACCAAGGCGTTCGCCGGACTCGATGCCTGGTCGCGCGATGCGCGCGACGAGCCCACGCTCGCGCAGCCAGCTGAGGTGTTCGGCGGAGAAGTACGCCTTGTCTGCACGGAGTTTGACGGGCCGGCGCCGCCGTGGTCCCCGGCGGGACCGGACGGCGGGACTTGTTGTGGGCGGCCTTCCAGTCCGGTAGTTCCTCGTCCTTGCAGCGCCGTCGGTGCGGGATCACCAGCCCCGTTCCGCGGTAGCCGCCGTCTGCGATGGTCATCGTCTTGCCGACGGCGTCCTTGGCGCCGGATTCGGCCCAGGCCCGAGCGTCATGGCGGTTGCCTGGCAACGGTCGGCCGATCACAACGACCAGGCAGGTGTCTGCGTCGACGATGACCTGGTGGTTGGTGGAGTAGCGGTAGTTCTTGGACTGCTCGGCGACCTTGTGGTCACGGGTGGGCACCAGGGTGCCGTCCACGATGAGCACAGTGTCCTTTGCGAACCGCTTGCGTGGTTGCAGCGCGAACTGCGGTCCAACGTGGTCGATAACTCGATTGGCGGCCGACTTCGACACCCCGAACAACGGGGCCAGTTGCCGTAGCGTCAGGTTCGTTCGCCAGTACGCAGCAACGAGCAGCACCCGGTCGGCAAACGGCAGTTTCCACGGCCGTCCTCGGCCCGGCGAGTCGGCGCCCTCCCGGCGTAGCCGGGTCACCAACTTGCTGAAGGTACGCGGGCGCAGCCCGGTGAACGGGGCTATCCAGGACGGCTCCGACGCCGTGATCACACCAGCCACGACCAAGATCATGACGCAGCAAGATCGCTTACGGGACAGTAGGCCCGTACCGCGCGGGTCGTTGATTCGTATCGTGTGACCGGCCCGGGGGCCGACTGGCCACAGACCTGAAACGGTGACCCGCGACGTCCGGAGCTAGGTTGCCGCCGCGAACACGTCGACGCCCGTGAGGTCGGCCGACAGCGCCCACAGGCGCGCGGCCTGCTCGGGGTCGGTCGCGTGTGCGTGCACGCCGCCTTCCGAGCCGTCGCCGGCCGACTCGGCTATGTCGCAGTCCTCGCAGTACACGCCGCCCATGCCCGCCAACTGAGGGGAGGTCGCCGCCCATACCTGCGTCGCCGCGCCCTGCCCGGGCGTCTTGAAGGTGGGATCGGTCGGGTTGCCGTTCTCGTCGATCCAGCCCGCGTCGACCATCTCCGCCTTCGCAAGGTGGCGCTGCAGCGGGGTGAGGATGCTGCCCGGATGCACGGCGAACGCTCTGACTCCGGCGTCGCGGCCGAGCGCATCGAGCTGCACGGCGAACAGCACGTTCGCCGTCTTCGCCTGCCCGTACGCCTGCCATCTGTCGTAGCCACGCTTGAACTGCACGTCGTCCCAGCGCACGCCGGTGATGCCGTGGGCGCCGGAGGACACGGCGATCACGCGCGCGCCACCGCGGGCGATCGCCGGCCACAGATGGTTGATCAGCGCGTAGTGGCCGAGGTGGTTGGTGACGAACTGCGCCTCCCACCCCGGGCCGACCCGCGTCTCGGGGCAGGCCATGACCCCAGCGTTGTTGATCACGATGTCGGCCTTGCGCCCCGAGGCCAGGAACCGCTCGGCGAAACCGCGGACGCTTTCGAGGTCGGCCAGGTCGAGGTCGTCGGTCTCGACGCCGTCGATGTCCTCGACCGCCTCTTGAGCGGCCGCCCGTCGCCGGGCGGGGACCACGACGCGGGCTCCGGCAGCCGCCAGGGCGCGGGTTGTCTCCAGCCCAAGTCCCGAGTAGCCACCGGTGACGATCGCGGTGCTGCCGGACAGGTCGATCCCGCTCAGGACGTCGTCCGCGGTGCTCCGGGCGCCGAAGCCCGATCCGATCTTGTGCTGAGGTGTCGTCATGGCGGAGACGCTAGACGCTGGACCGCGCTCTAGGGCAAGGGCCGTTGACGGCGAACATCCGGGTCCAGCCGTTGCGCCTGTGCTGGGTCACCACAATCACCGGCGGTGGGTGACGGCGTCCACCACGCCATGCTCGGCATCGCATGCCTGCACAGCCTTGACCTCGTCGGGTAGGCGGGCGGTGCACGGCCAGCAACGAACAGCCACGTCAGCCGGCCCAAGAATCATTTACGGGACAGCCCTTAGTCGTGAAGTGAGCGCGCTGGGGCCCCGGATGACTGTTCCGGCTGGGGTGGATCTTGCGGGGCGGTATGTCGAGTTGCCGTACGTGGATGCCGTATGGGAGCGACAGCGGCGTCCGCTGCTGGACTGCGTGACGGCCCGGTTCGAGTCCCGGCGGAGGCAACCGTCGACGCCCGTCTCTGCCACCTCGGCGACAACCCCGTGGCTGTCCCGGACGCCTGACCGGACCTCGTCGAAAGGTCGGTCAGAAGTGATCAAGCGCGGTGCTCCGACAGCGGTAGGGGGCTCATCGCCTACTCACAGGGCGCAAGCCCTAATTCGTTCACAGCCGCCTGCGCGCCGTGCACTCCGTCTCGACGTCTCCGCACCCGGGCCACGCTGCTCTTGCGCCTGCGGCTTACACGATCCCGAAGAGAGTAATCCGAAAATCGATGTCATGGCCCCAGGCAACCCATCCCCTGACCAGGACAAATTCGTTGTCGTCTGGATCGAGCGCGACGGACGAGACCGACAAGTCGGCGTCCCCCGCCATTGGAACCAATACACCGTTCTTGTTCTTCACCTCGCTGATCTGCGCCAGTATGACGCTCTTGTCATTGAACCCTGTAAATTTGACGCCGTACAAGAACTCCCCGTGAGTTCTGGCGATGTATCTGCCTACCTTGAAGACCCAGCCGCTCCTGGTGTCCACAGACGCAGGTTCAACCAGTTTCTTCTTTGGACGCGTGGCTTGGTCTTGGACTGTCATCTCTAGGCTCCTTAGTCAGTCGCCTGACAGGCGCACCACCCATTTAGCGTCGCACACTTGGGCGAGGGTTGCATCTGGCGACTACACTGGCTCGCCCTGCAACTGATACCCAGAATTGCGGTGTCGCAGGGAGTATGCCTGGGTCACTCATACGGACAGGCAGTCCCGACCGTTCACCGTTATTGGGGCTAACAAAATGAGGCGGAAGGCCCTCAGAGCAATTGCCCTGTGCATCGTGGCGAGCGGTCCCTCTGCGATGCGTGGCGAGCTGGGCTGCCTTCAAAGGGTTCGAACCGACCAGACCCTGAGGTGGGCCGCCCAGCACAGGGGGTGGCACCTCCGCGGACGCACGAGTTGTCGTCAACTGCGGCTAGAAGTCGGCAGATTGCGCGAGTCGGCAGCGTGTAGTGTCCCTTTGCGTGCTGGCTGAACGACGACACCAACTCATCTTGCGGGCCCTGCGTTCCGGCGGCACCGCCTCCGTGGCAGACCTCGCCAAGCAGCTTGACGCCAGTGCGGCGACCATCCGCCGTGACCTCCTCAAGCTGGAGACGGACGGGCTGCTCACCCGTGTCCATGGTGGAGCGATCATCGACGAGGAGCGAGCTCCCTTCAACGAGGCCGCCGAGGTTCTAGCGGCGGAGAAGGACGCCATAGCCGCCCAAGCGGCCACAATGATCGAGGACGGACAGGCGATCATTCTCGACAGCGGCACAACGGTCCACCGGCTGGCACCTTCAACTGCACGGTCGCCGACTCACCGTGATCACCAACAACCTCGCGGTGTATGACGAACTGATCGACGACGAGAACATCGACCTGATGGTGCTCGGAGGCATGGTCATCCGTGAGTGCCAAGGCGGTGGAAGAGGCTTTCCCTCAGCACCCGGACGCTGAAGTGATCTTGAGTTTCCCGGGTCTCGGCGTCCAGCTCGGCGCCCGGGTGCTGGCCGAGATCGGGGACGACCACACCCGTTTCGCCGACGCCCGCGGACTGAAGTCATATGCGGGCTCGTCGCCCATCACCAGAGCCTCCGGCAAGAAGTCCAGCATCACCTGTCGCCGCGTGAAGAACGACCGGCTCAACCACGCCGGCTACCTGTGGGACTTCGCTGCCCTGACCGCCTCGCCGGGTGCCAAGGTCCACTACCGGCGACGACGCGACAAACACGGCGATTGGCATGCCGCCGCCTTGCGTCACTTGTTCAACCGCCTGGTCGGCCAGATCTATCACTGCCTGCAGTACGGCGAACGCTACGACGAAACACTGGCCTTCCCGCCGCCGTCGGAAGGACTTGAGGCAGCTGCGGCATAGCCGAGAAGACCAGAGCTCTCACTCCGGGATGGTCAGACCGAACTCACGCAGCCGGGGCAGACAGACGTCGAGACAAGCCTCCACAGAGATGGCGTCCGTGCGCACCAGCAGGTCCTCGTGGAACGGGGCCCCGCTCGCGACGAACGTCCACGGCTTCGTCCCGTCGCGCATGCGCTCGGCATCAGCCTTGAACAGAACCGTGACCCCCTGCTCGGCCAACAACTCCATGACCCGCACCACGTCCACCGAGGCCCCCTTGCGCTCGTAATCGAACAGCCAGCAAAGCTACAGGAGGTTCTCAGCTGTCCCCTTGACGGCTTGGCGCCGTGAGGCGTCTACCTGGACGTGCGCCAGAAGCTCAGCTCGTAACCGCCGGGTTCCGGGGGCGGCCGCGGGCCTGGGCAGCGGCGCAGTGCGGCGGCCCGGCCGACGCGCAACACCTCCGAGCGCGCCCGATCCCCGGCCGCGCCCGCGCCGCCCGTCCCGCCCTCCCCCACCCTCAACTCCAGCCAGGGACTTGCACCCTTCCGCTCGGCCGCCGTGCCCGGAACACCCCCCGGGCAAGCCCCTCACGCGAAGGGCTTGCCCCGGCGTCGCGCGCGGCGTCAGCGGCCGACGGGCTCGGGGTAGCGCTGGCGGCGCCGGTCCGGGTCGTCGGCGCCGATCTCGTACCAGGGCTCGCCCCGCTGGAGCCGGGGCAGAGTGTTCACCCACACCGCGACGGCAATCCCCTTCACGTCGTCGGCGAGCGCCTGGAGGCGGTTGTCGAGCAGGTGCTCCTCCTTGCCCGCCAGAACGACATGCAGTCGTGGGAAGGTCTGGGAGCGGGTGTAGCGGTGGCGCTGCCAGAACGGGAACGTCCTGCCGATCGTGCCGCGGGCGCCTTCCCAGACGCGGTGCCCGGCGTAGCGCTCGTAGTCCCAGACCTCCTTGGCGAGGCGGGCCTGGGACATGGTGCCGTTGTCGAGCTCGAAGAGGCGCACCTCGCTGGTCTTGGTCGGCAGTGCGAGGACGGCGTCGGTGTTGAAGCTCAGGCCGGTCTCCTTGATGGCGTGGTTGACCTCCACCTGGCAGTCGGTCAGATGCTTGCGGCCGTCGAAGGCCAGGATCATGTCCGTCACCGCGACACCGTGCGGACCGAACCCGGCCTTCACCGCCTTCGCTCCGATACCGGCCCTCGGTCGGGGAGGCAGCTCGTTGCCGTCGGCCAGAGCCTTCTGCCCCGCTGGGGTCAGGTTCCAGATCGGGTGCTTGCCGTCGTTGCCGTTCGTCTCTGCCGACCCGAGTTCCGCCAGCTTCCTCAGCGCCCTGCGCACGTACGACCGGCCGTCCGCATCCTCTTCTGTGATCACCTGCGCCATCTGCCGGACCGTGGCTATCCGCACGCACCCAAGCATCCGCAGCGCATCGGCACGCACCTTCCTGGCCGGAGAGGGCTTCTTCCCCTTCGCCGACGTCTCAGCGGAAGGGAGAGAGGTGTCAGCGTGCTGGGAGGCCCCTTGTCGGGCGGTGTGAGCTGCGGTGATGGGAACGACGTTGGAATCGTTCACGGCACCGTTCACGGCACTGGATTCCTGGCCGCCCGGAGGCCGCTCGGCACCCCTTGGCCAGGTCGGGCGCGGCTCCGGTTCGGGCTGCCGGGCGCTGCTGGTGTACGTCATGACAAGGCTCCTCACGCAGGTGGCGCGGGGGGCCGGATGGAGTCCCCCTGTCACTTGCTAGAGGTGTGGCGGAAGTCGACGGTGTGACACTCGCCTGAGCGCCGTTACCGAGCCGTGACCGTCAGGCAGGCGCGAACGCAATCGGTCCAGGTTCGGCGTCAGAGGACAGCGGCGCAGAGCTCGGTGACGATCGCGAACGAGGTCGTCACCATCGGCACCGCCATGGCCGGCGGCATCGCCGCGTGGGTGGTCTGGCCGTGCGCCATGCCGTTGTGGATCTGCTGGCCATAGTCGAGGTACTCCGCCTGCCGGGCCGCCAGGATCCCGTCGGCGGCGCCCTGCTTGACGAGCTGGTGCAGCGGCTTCTTGCCCGCGTCCGGGATGCGGTCGCGCAGCACGATCTCCACCGCGATCAGGGAGTGCATGACCGCGACGGTGGAGATCTCGTAGCAGAAGTACGACTGACGCAGCAGCTCACGGGCCGTACGCAGGACCGTCGCTGCGGCCTCGGGCACGCCGGCGGGCACGACCAGGTCCTCAACGAGGTCGTGCACGTCGGCGAAGCTGTCGACGAAGAGGTGGGCGCGTTCGTCCGGGACCGGGAACGGCAGCCGCTGCGTGGTCATCCCCGCAGTCTCCCAGCGCACGCCCCGGACGGCAGCGGCTTTTCCCGAGGCGTCGCGGAGCGTGCCGGGACGGAGATTTCTCTCTCGAGTTCCTCAGCCCAGCCCAGTCCGGAACGGGACCTCGAGGGCGAGATTGTCGCCGCGGGCCACGGTCGGAAGCAACTGGGCGCACACGGTCGCTTCGGCGGCCAGTCCGGCCGGGCTGCCCAGGATCGGGAAGCTGGCGCGGACGCAGCGGCGGTGTCCGGCTGCAGCAAGTGGTCAGCTCGTGTGCTCGGAGGGCGTGACCAGGTCGGCCCGCGTCTGCGGAAGCCACGTCGGCTCCCGCGGGCCCGTGGGACAGCGACGGCCCGGGTTCTAGGCCAGCACAACGTCCTTGCGTTCGCAGAGGTAGATGTAGCTGCCGTCCGCGTTGGAGTTGAGGTCGGTGTCGATACGGCGGAAGCCGGGCGGCGGGCTGGGGTTGGGACTCGAGGACGTGATGACTTTGAGGTCCTCGATCGGCTCGTGCCTGTCGTCGCGGGCGTAGCACAGGAAAATGTAGTCACCGCCCGCGTTCCTGTTGAGATCGACTTCGACCTTCTTGTAGCCCTCGGGCGGCTGCGCGCCCCGGTCGCTGGACCGGCGCTGTTCGTCCCCCGTGAGGATCATGATGTCTGCCACTGGCATGTGACACTCCTACTTCCACTCCACAACACCTCTCACCACCAGCCCCTGCAGCGTCGGTACACCCAAACCAGTGAACTGCTTGCGGTGGGTCGCTGACCAGGCAGAACCGTGGACCCTACGACGCCCCCTTCCGACGATCGTGCCGACTCCTGTGCCGGGCCTCGCGGAGACGGTCAGCGGCTGCGCAGTTCCGCAGCCCTGTCCCGGAGCGGGGCTCCGAGGCTGAGGTTGGTGCCCCGGGCCACGGTCTGGAACTGCTGGGCGCACACGGTCGCTACGCCGCGGAGTGGGTGGGCCGCCAGACCTTCACGAAAGACGGCGGCTCGCCGAGGGTGTACCGCCGCGAGCCGCGAGGTGCCCTATCATAAGTAAATTTCCAACATGGGTTGGCCGGGG
>NZ_JBHUTX010000037.1:0-77660 GCF_042671245.1 Streptomyces sp. NPDC057099 | reverse complement strand
AGGCCTGAAGCCATGGCTTCAGGCCCCCGCTCGCGGCCTGCTCGGGGCATTTCAGGTCATGCACCAACCCGAGTCGCAAGCACCCTCCTCCTCGTCGACGCTGTCATCACTCGGGGACGCATCAGGGATGGCCTGGGGGAGCGGGATGCCGTACCTCGTGAGATACACGGCGTCCCGCCCGAGCGCGGCCCGGCGTCGATTGATCGTCTCCTCCAGCCGGACCGACAAGGCGAACAGCTCTGGCTCGTGCCTACGCTGGTGACGCCATGCGCCGACCGTGCGGAAGGGACAGAAGAAGCACGAGCTCTTGGGCGGCACTGGCAGGCCGGCCTCGGCGATGATGCGCTCGCAGTCGTCCCTGCGGAGCCCGAGGTCGAGAAGCGGGTACTCGATGAGCTCGTGGGACTCACTTCGTCGGCGGTTGGCACGATGGATTTCGTCGAGGGATATGCCGATGCCAACCGCCGCTGGGTGATCCGCGGTGGCGCCGTGCTCCCTGAGCCACCGCCCGACCACCTTGATCTTGAAGTCCGCGGTGCAGTTACGTCGGCCCGGAGCGCCGTTGGCCATGCGGACCGGGATGGGGATCGACCGCGTGTCTGGCCGGTTCAGCCGCTGCATCAGCGTTTCGGTGGTTCCGTCCCGACGGCGGCGCTTGAGCTCATGTACCTCAATCCCGGTGCGGGCGGCGTACGGGATGGCGATCTCGCGGACGTAGGCGAGGGTTGCCGGGTGCTCGCTGTCGTCGCCGACGTTGGCGAAGAGGAAGGTGCGGAAGTCGATCTCTCCGCGAGCAGCCAATACGAGCAGCGCCGTGCTCTGGACGCCGCCGCCATAGGAAACGACCCTTATGGGGTGCCGGTTGGGCTCGCCGGAAGCGGCCCGAGGAACGGGGTCGGCTGGATCGGCGTGATGAGTTCCTGAGGGCTGCTGCAAGATCGACATATGAGAGACAGTATGGATGAGTAGGATGGGAAGCAAGTGTTTCTCTCACGACTGTCGGCGAACAGCGGCTAGCGACGGGTGCTGGCGATCAAGGCTGAGCTAAGCGGTGGGCTACGGCCGTGGCTTGATGATGACGGAGTATCCCTGGGCCAAGACCGACGCCAGGAATTCGGCTGCGTCGCCATGGTCAGTGCTGGTGAAGGTCCTTGCGTCAGGCGGTGACTGTCGCGGTGGGCGCGTCACGGGGGCGCTGAGCCTTCGACCACGGGGTTTTTGCGGATTGCGCTGTCCTGCACGGAGTGCAGCGACTTCGGAGGCCACGATGGTTCGCTGCCTTTGTGGCGCGTCGGCCAGGATCGTTTCAAGGAGCCAGAGCGGAGAGCCGGAGACAAGCAGGTCGGCTTTGGCGATCTTCTGCCGGTTGCGCCACCGAGAGATTGCCTGCGCGTCCTGACCGAGAACGCGTGCTGCCTCCTGGATGCCAACGACGACCGGGAGTTGCTCCTTGTCCTCCAGGTTGTAGCCGAGAGGGATGCCAGCCTCGTACGTCGCTAGCCGTTCCCGGTCGACCCTGCGGTCGCCTTCAGCGTCGAGTTGCATGACCGTGCTCAGCAGCCAGTACGGATTACCCGATGCGATCAGGTCGGGCTCGTCGAGCGTGCCCTCTGTTCGCCACCGTTGGGACGTCTGCCGCTCCACGTGGAAGAGGAAGGCAATCTCGGAGTGCCCCAGGAGGAACGGGACGCGTACCTCTGCCATGAGACGGCCTTCCCCATCACCCTGTGCTCGTTTTCGTCGGCGATGTGCTGGCATGCCACGCCGTGGCTGTGATCTTAGGCGTGCTCAATGCCGGGTCGCAGCTCCCACGAGCCCACTTCGGTGTAGTACTGGCCGAAGTGCTGGAGCCAGGCCGCGAGCGTCTCGGTCGTTCTGCGCGCCTGTTCCTCTGTATCTCCTGTCCGTTCGGCGATGGCCCGCCGGAGCTCGACGTTGCCGAGGCGTTGTTCTGCGGTCAGCTGACCGAGTTCGGGCATTGCATGCAGGCGGGCCTCAACCTCGGTGTTGAAGGCTTCTTCAGAGAGGCCGGCGGGAACATCGAGCATGGCCAGGTCTCGTACGATGCCAGCCTCGACGAGCGACGTGAACCTCTGGCGCCCGCTGTAGAGGGCGTAGACGTTTTCCGGTCTCCTTGTCTCCGGGTACCAGTACGGGGCTGCTTCGTCGGCTGCCGGCGGAGTTATGCGTTCGCTTCTCAGGAGTTCTGCCTGCTGGCGCAAGAGGGCTGCTATGTGGGGTGTGGCTGTGGTCGAGCGGGCGTCGATCTGGCCGAGGACGCGCTGTACCTCGGGGTGTCCGATCGGCACCTCCAGCAGGAGTTCCACGTTGGCATTCGGCACACGCCCAGTGGCCTTGCCGGTCAGGTTGGCGGAGCCGACAAGACAGCGGCCGTCGGCACGATAGAGCTTGGCGTGAAGTGACGGACACAGGGTGATTGAGACACGTTCATCGGCTTGGGCGACTTGGATGATCTCTGGATCGGAAACCCCGGCGGCAACCTCAGCTGGGGTCCAGCGCGTGACGCACCTGATCTTGTGGACGGAGGTTGGCACCGAGGCAATGGTCGCCTGGAAGATCGCCTTCTTGATGAAGGGGGCGATGATGACCACCTCCTCGGTGGCCTCCTTCATCAAGTCCGCTATCTGGCGCCAGACATGGTCCGGCTGCGTCACTCCTCTTCGCTCCCGTCCTCGATGAAGTCGCGGGCATAACGTCCCCAGTCGCTCCGGGCATCTGCGATTACCCGACGATCCTTCTTGCTGGGGATCTCGTCCTCCATCCGTGCCCAGGAGAAGATGAGTAGCTTGAAGGTCTCGGTCGCACGGGCAAGCCGCTGACGGAGTTCTGCCTCGCTCGCCTTCTCGGGCACGTCCTCAAGCACGGCCATCAGCTTGCTGTGCAGCGGGTGCTCCGTGTTGAAGGACACCTGCAGCATCCCAGCGAGCAAGTCGATGTTGAAGAAGGCTGAAGAGTCCTGGGGACTGGAGAGCCAGCGTACGCGCCAGTCGTTCTCCAGGGCCTCGTCGACCAGGGACTGGGCGGTGTCCTCGTCGACGTGGTGCCGCTCGGTCAGCGCCGACAGCTGCTCCTGGCGCTTGTCGGCTTCCGTTGCCTCCTCTGCGAGGCGGTCGGTTGTACCGGTGTGCCCGTCCTCATGGCGCCGTTTGACGGCGTCCGTGGCCTTGGAAGTGACGTCCTCGTCGTACCGCTGACGGCTCTTGCGGCTGCCAATCGTCTGCTGCCCTAGCTTCCGGCGCATCTTCTTCAGAATTTCACCCAGAAATTGGGCAAGGCCCAGCAACGGCTCGCGCGGGTCGCCGAATTCCTTAAGACGATCCCTGAATGCTTTGGGTGTCTCGTCCGAGTCCATCTCGGCAGCCCAGTCGAAATCTGACAGGGACGAAAACACGGTGGCAGTCTGCTTGTTGTTGGTGACTCCGAAGATCTCGTCGAGTTCTGGAGGGAAGTCCACCTCCACGCCCCACCAGCGTTCGACAGGGTCGTAGCCGATCGCCCAACTCGAATCGAGATCAAGCTCTCGACCTCGTCGGACCAGCGAGATCCCGATGTTCCTGGCGGCGTGCTTGCCCCAAGTCTGCCAACCACCGTCACGGTTGGGGTTCGCAGTGTCGGGCCATGGGTGACCGGAAACGTTAGGGCGGCGGGCTTCGGGCCGGGCGATGGACGCCCGTACCGTCACGGTGTACTTCTTTCCGTCCGGAGTGGGGATCGGGAAGGCGTAGACCCCGGGTTCGTCTTCGCTGCCCATGTCGAACGGCTCGAACATGGGCGTGCTGTCGAACGGTTCCGGCGTCCCGCTCTTGCGCATGAGGTACAGAGGATCGTTGGGCTCGGCGTAGTACCAGCCGTTTTTCCCTTCGAGTACTTCTCCGTCGCGGACGGGCGCCATCTTGATGGTTACGGCGCCGTCTTTGAGGTAGTGCCGGTAGACACGCCCGATCAGCTCCGCAGTGTTGCGCAGCGTGGCCCCTGCGCCGTGCCACTTGACTCGATCGAGGATGGACCACACGACGAGCGTGCCGCTCCTGCCGAGAGGTGCCTCGCTCAGATCATCCCAGTAATCCGGCACCCGACTGGGTTTGGGTTCGGGGACGTCGACCCGTCCGTTAGCGATCTCTTCAAGATCGAGGTGGGTGTACAGGGCGTTCGCGGCGGTGTTTGTCCACGACCAGACTTCGACCTTGGTGCACTGAGACATGCTGGAGTTGGGCAGGCCCATGCCGAAGCGCCCGATGCGGGTGCGGTCGCCGCCGAGACCGTCTCCGTACTTCAGCGCGCGCCGCAGGAGGTCCTTGTCCATGCCCTTGCCGTCGTCGAGGACGGCGATCGTGTCCACCCGGTGCCTGGTCTGAGTCGCTCCCTCAACGGGGCTTTCGCAGGCGAAGACCTGTACCAGCGAGGCTTCTGCGTCGATGCTGTTGTCGATCAGCTCGGCGAGCGCGTAGGCGGTGTTCTTGTAGCCGCTGTCGCGCATGGCCTTGACGGTCAGGGAAGGGCTGACGATCTGGTATTGGTTTCCCTCGCTGGTCACGCTGTCTCCCATACGTCTTCCCAGTTGGTGAATGCTTCGGCGACGTCGCCGAAGCCGGGGAGCTCCGGGTCGACGACGGTGACGATCTCGCAGGTTTCGGTTCCGCCGGCTTTGGGGCCGCGGATGACTCGGCCGACCATCTGGCTGTAGAGCACCAGGGACTTGGTCGGCCGGGCGATGACGGCGGCGCTGGCTGCGGGCGCATCGAAGCCCGTGGTCAGGACTCCGTAGTTGCACAGGATCATGGGCCGCCGTGCCGCGCTCTTGAAGCGACGGATCGCGTCGCCTCGGTGTCGCGGAGAGGACTCGCCGGTCACGAACACTGCGTCGAGGCCGGCCGCGGACAGTACGGAAGCGATGAGGCGGCAGTGCGGCACCGATGCCGCGAACACGAGGACGCGGCGGTGCTGCTTCTCAAGCAGCTCCATGATTGTCTGCACAACTTTGAGGTTCCACTGCTCGTCCTTCGCGAGTTCGGCGATGATGCCGTCCGGGATCTCGAACGATCGCGCGAGGCCCTGCTGATCTCGAGCCGACAGATGCAGCCCGGCTTCCGCGGCCACCGTGCGCATGATCGGTTTGGCCAGGTAACCCTGGTCGATGAGGGCTGTCACGGGGTTCGTGTAGCCCTGGATCTCCAGCATGACCTTCTGGCGGGAGAAGAAGTCGGCGAGTTCCTCGTCCTTGGCGATGTCCGCCC
This sequence comes from Streptomyces sp. NPDC057099, assembly GCF_042671245.1. Classification (NCBI taxonomy): domain Bacteria; kingdom Bacillati; phylum Actinomycetota; class Actinomycetes; order Kitasatosporales; family Streptomycetaceae; genus Streptomyces; species Streptomyces sp. NPDC057099. Next base: position 72,405 of record NZ_JBHUTX010000037.1, on the reverse strand, counting down.
ACGTGCGGCCCGGGGTTGCAGTGAGGCCCAGCAGGCTGGAGTCATGACGCACCGTCAGGTCGTCCACCACGCTTTGAAATGTGGGAGCGATGATCTGATGTGCCTCGTCGAACACGGTCAGGGTGCTGCGGGCGGCCAGCGTACGCAGGAACTGCGGGTCTGACTTGGCGGTCGAGACAGCCTTCTCCAGCCCGAGTACGACCAGTCCGTCGGTCACGTCCGCGAGGTCCGGGGAAGCATTGCCCCACACGCGGAGGACCGGAAGGGGGCGGTCGCCCACCTTGCTCCAGGCGCGCTCGAACTCGACTGCGGCTTGCTCCAGGAGTTCCTGCCCGTGAGCCAGCCATACCACCAGGGTGGGCCCGTGCTGCCGCAAGTGGTCGCAGATCATGCTCATGCCGGTCCGCGTCTTGCCCACGCCTGTAGGCAGGTGAAGCACCGCGCGGCGGGGACCGTCGTACAGCAGCTCCTTGACCCGGCGCGCGGCGCGGAGCTGATGGGGGAACAGGGCATAGTCAGGCGCTGTTTCCCGTTTGAAGGGCGGTAGTTGAGGCTGTGCGCGCTCAACCGTGAAGCCGAAGAACTCCAGAAGCCCCCTGCGCTCATCAGGTGTCCACTTCAGTTCGCGCAGGTACTCCAGTGGCAGTCTGCCGTCCAGCGATCCAAGCCGTTGCGCCAGTTCCGTCTGCTTGGACTCTGGAGCGAGGGCGATCAGCGCGGTGCGCTCATCCTCGTCCGCGACCAGGAGCTCGGTGTCGATCGCGACTGCGGCGACGGTTCGCAACCGCTCATCACCGGCCGTGCCTCCTTCGATGAGGTCGAGGAGGCCGCACAGTTCCTTGCCGAGGTGCCGCCGGATGTAATCCATGGGGGCGTTTGACAAGAGCGCCTCGAAGGGCATTCCCGGTGACCACGTCGTCACAGCCTCACCTGACCGATGCGGCTGACGGCAAGCCGTGAGCCGCTCGCGCAGGACCGACCATCATCGTGAAGTTCCTCCCCAGCTCGACGCACACCAAGCGGCGCTTCAACGTGCAGATACTGCGCCGCTGCAGCGTGTCGACCACCCTAAACGGGACCACTGACAACAGGAGCACCATCAGGCGAAAAGCCCAGCCAGGGAGGGCATTTGACCACAGAGGTGCCCGTCTTTCCGGCCGCGAAACGGATCTTGCTGCCCTCGGCTTGCGCGTGGGGTGCGCACGATAGAACATTCGTTCGGTAAACGGCTTGCGACACCCCGCGTCGAGTGATTCAAAGAGTGGATCTCGGCTCGCGACTAGGATCGCGGCGAGCTCCTGGTGGAACCCCGGATGCGAGGGAAGGTTTCCACCAGCAGTACATTGGTGTGCGACACGAGCGAGGCGGGGTGGCAGATGATGAACGGGCCAAATGGGCCGGATGCGTCCTATCTTGACTACAATGCCACCGCCCCGATCCGGCCCGAGGCTCTCGCCGCCGTCCTTGAAGCCATGCAGTCGGTCGGAAACGCTTCAAGCATGCATCAACCGGGGCGGCAGGCGGCTCATCGGGTCGATGTCGCCCGTCGGCAGCTAGCCGACCTCCTTGGCTGCTCGCCCGGCGAGATCATCTTCACCTCCGGGGCGACCGAGGCGAACAACCTGGCCCTCCGCGCCGCGTTCACCGCCGGAAATCCCCTGGTCACCAGCCCTGTTGAGCATCCCGCTGTCCTAGAGACAGCCCGCGCGGTCACCGCTGAGAGCCCCGAGGATCTTGTGCTGCTCCCGGTCGGCGCCCACGGCCTGGTGGATCTCGGCGCCCTGGAGCAGGTTTTCCCGGCACGCCGTGGGGGTGTGGTCTCTCTGATGGCGGCGAACAACGAGACCGGGGTCCTCACCGATCTCCGCGTCGCGGCTAAGGCGGCCCATGAAGCCGGTGCACTCGTCCACACGGACGCCACGCAGATCATCGGCCGCCTCCCCGTGGACGTTGCTGAACTCGACGTCGACCTCTTGTCGCTGTCGGCCCACAAGTTCGGCGGCCCGCAGGGAGCCGGCGCCCTCTATGTACGGCGCGGGTCTCCACTCCCGCACCGGCCACTCCTCGTGGGCGGCGGGCAGGAGAGGGGCTGGCGGGCAGGCACGTTGAACGTGGCAGGGATTATCGGCATGGGGGCAGCGGCCGACGCGGCGCGCCGCGGTGTCGGTGAGGAGGCCGAGCGGATCGCGGCCCTGCGCGACCGCCTCGAAAGCCTCGTGACCGGTGCCCTGCCGGGCTGCCGTATCAACGGCCGCCGCGATCAGCGCCTGCCGGGCGTGACGAGCATCACCTTCCCGGGCCTGCCCGCGGATGCGGTCCTGGCGGCCATGCCCGACGTCGCTGCCTCGGAGGGCAGCGCGTGCGCGTCCGGTGCTCCGACGCCGAGCCACGTGCTCCTGGCGATGGGCCTGTCCCGGGACGACGCCGACAGCACGATCCGCTTCTCGCTGGGCTACGCCACCACGAATGCCGAGATCGAGAACGCCGCGCACGCCGTCAAACGCGCCGCGACGCAGGTTCGTGCCGCGCTGGCCGAAGCCCACGGTCCTAGCTGACCGTTATCCCGTTTACCACCTCGTTAGAGCAATCGCATTGGACACAGAGAGGTCCCGAATGTCAGACAGCCGGCTTGGGGAAGCCGCCCATTTTGCCTTCGCGCGACACGAAACGTTCGCGCCCCGCTTCGGCTGGCTGCACAAGGCGTACATGCAGGTGAAACGCGACCAGGGTGCGTTTCTCGCGGACGACGCGCCGGTGTTGTTCGGCGTGGGCAAGAACATGGTCAACGCCATGCGCTACTGGTCGCGTGCGTTCAAGCTGACCCGCGAGCACTCGCCCGCGCAGCGCACACAGGCCAAGTTCTCCTATCCCACCTGGGAGGCCCGCTGGCTCCTCGACGAGGACGGAGCGGACCCGTATCTGGAGGAGAACGGCAGCCTGTGGCTGCTGCACTGGTGGCTGGTCTCTTCCCGCCCCGGGGCCAAGAGCCACGCGCCGGCCTGGTACACGGCCTTCCACCTGGCGCCGTTCTCCCGGTTTACGACCGCGGACATGACGCAGGTGGTCACCCGGCATGTGAACTTCTCCTACGACAAGAGCCCGGAAGAGGCGTCGATCGTCCGGGACATCGACTGCATCACCAAGATGTATGCGCGCAGCGCCCCGGAGAAGGCCGGCTCGCCGGGCAGCTACGAGGACCTGCTCGCCTGCCCCTTCCGTGACCTTGACCTGCTCACCTTCGTCGGGACGCGCGGCAAGCCCGAGTGGCAGTTCACCAGCGGGCACCGCACCTCGCTGCCCGCTCGGGTCCTGGCCTACGCCTGCCTGGACTACGCTGCCAAGTTCTCCCGACAGGCCAACTCGATTTCCGTGGCCCGCCTCGCCAACGAGCCGGGCTCCCCTGGGCGCGCTTTCCGTGTCCGGGAGAACGAGATCGTCATGGCGCTGCAGAAGATCGCCGCAGACCACCCGCAGCTCAACGTGACCGAGGCTGTGGGACAGCGCAGCCTCGCCTTCACGGCCGACCCCTTCGGGCTGGCCTGGGAAGTGCTCGACGAGCAGTACGACTTCGTCACCCGCCGTCCAGGTTTCCCCACCCGTGAGGATTGGGCTGCCACGTTTCCCGAGCTCGCCAAGGCCGAGCAGAAGGAACTGGCCACGAAGGCCACGGACGCCACCGAGGCGGCCGACACCACCGAGATGCTCTTTGCTGAGGAGACCGCGTGACCACCGCAACCCCCACGCGGACCCCGAGCAGCCCGGCGAGCTCCGCCCCGCAGTTCCCCGCCGGCATCGAACTCGTCGGCTCCCAGATGCGCTCGACCAACCTTGAGCGCGATGTCGAGGACGCCCTGCACGACCCCTACGTCGGCGCCCGGGCCGTCGACGTTCTGGAGCGCATCGCGAGCGCCCTGGCCGACCAACGCCGTACCCGCGCGTGGTCGTTCACCGGCCCCTACGGCTCCGGCAAGTCCACCCTGTCCAACATCATCGACGCTCTGCTGGGGCGGGATGCCAAGCGGCGCAGCGAGGCCGAGCGCATCCTCGAAGAGGCCAGCCCCGCTCTCGCTCAACGCCTTGCCGCAGCACGCGACGCCATCGCCCCCGAGGGATTCCTCGGCGGCGTGGCCACCGCCCGCCGCGAACCCGTCGTCGCCACGCTCTCCCACGCCCTACACACCGCGGCGGCGCGACGCTGGGGTAAGCGTGTCCCGAAGGCCATCGCCACCGCCCTGCAGGCGTGCGCCGACCCGGACCGTGCCGGGGCCAAGGAGATTCTCGGCGCCGTCACGGCTCTGACCGCGGACGGCCAGCAGCCTCTGCTCCTCGTCATCGACGAGTTCGGCAAGACGCTGGAACACCTCGCCGGTCACAACGAGTTCGCCGACGCCCAGCACGACCTGTTCCTGCTGCAGGAACTCGCCGAGAAGGCGGCCGGCCCCAACGGGCTGCCCGTCTACCTGATGACCTTGCAGCACCTGTCGTTCATGGACTACGCCTCACGGTCCAGCGAACTCAAGACCCGCGAATGGGCAAAGATCCAGGGGCGTTTCGAAGACATCACCTTCGTCCCCCACCACGGCGACTCCCTGCACCTGCTGCGCCGCCGCCTCGACCGCTCGGCTGTCAACTCGGCGGGGCAGGCCCTGATCGCCGCGTCGGCCGAGGCGTCCGCGGACATCTGGACACAGCACGGGCTCGGCGTTCTGGCCGAACTCGGCCCCGCCCACTTCGCGGACCTCTACCCGCTGCACCCGATCACGGCCCTGGCCGCGCCGATCCTTGCCGCTCAGATCGGCCAGCACGACCGCAGCCTGTCGGGCTTCCTCAACAGCGGCGAGCCCAACACCGTCCACCACTCGCTGGCACGGCACAGCAACCGGGAGGCGGAGCACGCCAGCACGGTGCGACTGCCGCAGCTGTGGGATTACTTCCTCAACTCCGGGCGCACCACCCTGCTCGCCTCCGCCAATGCGAGCCGGTGGATCGAGGTCGACTCGCGTATCCGGGACGCCAACGGCCTCGCGGATGCCGACCAGGAGGTGCTGAAGACTATCGGCGTCCTCAACCTGATCGACTCCGACGGGGCGCTCAGCGCCACCGCGCCGATGATTCACTTCGCGCTTCACGACCCCACCGACGTGGCCGACCCCGACGCTTTCACGGCGCTAGAAGAGCGGCTCGCCGACCTCGTCAGCCGGGGCTTTGTGGTCCACCGCGAGTTCAGCGGTGAATATCGGGTCTGGCAGGGCACGGACGTTGACATCGACGGCCGGCTCAAGGAAATCATCAGCCGTTTCGATGATGCCTCGGTCATCAATCGGCTCGGCAGCCTCGTCCCGCAGGCATTCGTGGCCGGCCGCCACAGCCAGGTCACCGGCATGATGCGCGTGTTCTACACCGCGGTCAGCGGCCCGGAGACCAAGTCCGTCGCCGCCCCGGACGAGCTGAAGGAGCCTGCCGACGGCCTCGTCGTCTTCCACCTCGGCACCGACGCCGACCGGCCCAATGTCCACTCGCCCCTGCCGGTACTGGTTGCCACCACCCCCAACCCCGACGTGGTACTCACCACGGCCACCTACCTCGTCGCGCTGAAAGAACTCAGCACCGAGCAGGACATCGACCACGTCGCCCGGCGGGAGGTCATCGAGCGGCTCGTTCAGGCCGAGGCCGAGCTGCTGGAGCTCCTGCAGGACGCCTTCTACCCACCGTCCTCCGAAGCGTCCTGGAGCCTGTGGCACACCGGAATCGCCCCCGGCGAAGAACCCGCCGCCTCCGGCCTGACGGCCCGCAGCCTGAGCGGCCTGGTCTCAATCGCCTGCGAGTCGGTGTACCCAGACACCCCGCACATCCGCAACGAGATGCTCGGCCGCCACGTCCTGACCAGCCAGGCCGCCCAGGCCCGCGGCATACTGCTGACGGCCATGCTCTCCGCCTCGGGCGAGGAAAACCTCGGCCTCATCGGGTACAAGGCCGAACGGGCCATCTACAGTGGCGTTCTGGCCTACCTCGGCCTGCACCGCGAAAACGGGGTAGCCCAGGCCGAGAGCCAGCAAGAGAGCCTCCTCCCGTACGGCTTCTCCCCGCCTGGCGAGGGCCACGAGCACGCCCAGCCCGCCTGGAACGCCCTCAACGAGGTACTGACCAGTGCCACCGAGCGGGTCAGCATCGAAGAGATCATCCGTGTCCTGATGAGCCCGCCGTTCGGACTCAAGGCCGGCGTGGTCCCGGTCTTCCTGCTCCCCGCCTTGGTCATCCGCCGCCACGACGTCGCCCTGTTTGAGGAAGGCACCTACCTGCCCCGGCTGACCATCGACGTGGTCGAGCGACTGGTCAAGGGCCCGGGACGCTTCTCGGTGAAGTACACGCCGGCCGGAGATGGTCAGCGCGGCAGCGTCATCAAGAAGTTGATGGTGTCGCTCGGCGTGGAGGCGTCGCGCTCCAAGGCCCTGCGTAACCCCGATCTCCTCTCCGTAGCCAGCGCACTGATTGTGCGTGTGGCCGATCTGCACAAGTACGCCCGCACCACCAAGAACATCTCCGCCGACGCCCGCACCGTGCGCACGGCGATCGTCGGAGCGCTGGATCCCGATGATCTGATCTTCCACGCGCTGCCAAGGGCGCTCGGCTTGCCCGAGATCCCGGCCCGCACCCGCGCTAACGCGGAAGCGGCGAACACCTACGTCGACCGGCTCACCTCGGCGGCCGACGAACTCGTGGACATCGACAGCCAGCTGCGGGCCGCAGTCGTGAGGGTCCTCGCACAGGAGTTCCGCCTGCCAGCCGAACTGACGGAGCTGCGCGCGCAACTCGCTGCCCGGCTACGTGGCTTCGCTGGCGCGGCACTGACTCCGGAACTGCGCGGCTTTGTCGACTTTGTCCTCAGCGACAGCCTTGAGGACGACGACTGGCTTGAGCCCATCGTCGTACGCCTGACCAACTCCGCCCTCGGTGACTGGGACGACCACGAAGCCAAGGTCTTCCCGCAGAAGGCCCGGTCGATGGCTGCGGCCCTCGACCGCGTCGGGCACCTGCATCACGCCGGGAACGAGGTCGGTGGGCGGGAAGAGAAACTCGACGCGCAGTTGTTGACCTTGACTGACAGCGCCGGCGTGGAACAACGCACCCTGATCTACGTGCCGGAACAGGCCCGTACTGAGGCCAACAGCCTCGCGGCTGACGTCCTGAAGCAGGCCCAGAAGGCTCTCGGACCGGACGGAGCGCGGATCTTGCTCGCGGCCCTGGCCCAGCGCGTGACCGATGCCGCGACAGCGGCGAGTGAAAGGAAGGCACAGGGATGACCGACGGAGCCGACACCCAGAAGGTCCGGCACGTTCTCGGAATCTCCGGCGGCAAAGACTCCTCAGCGCTCGCCGTCTACATGCGCAACCGAGTCCCGGAGATGGAGTACTTCTTCTGCGACACCGGCGCTGAACTCCCGGAAACCTACGAGTACCTCAACCGGCTTGAGGCCGCCCTCGGCAAGTCCATCGTGCGGCTGAACGCCGACCGCGACTTCGACCACTGGATGGAGGTCTACCAGGGCACCCTGCCCAGCCCTCAGATGCGCTGGTGCACCAAGAACCTCAAGATCAAGCCCCTGGAAGACTGGGTCGGCGACGACAAGGTCATCTCCTACGTCGCCATCCGGGCCGACGAGAACCGCATCGGCTACGTCAGCACCAAGCCGAACATCGATGCCGTCTTTCCTTTCCGAGAAGAAGGCATCGACAAGGAAGGCGTCATGCGCATCCTCGACGAGGCAGGCATCGGCCTGCCCGACTACTACGAGTGGCGTACCCGTTCCGGCTGCTACTTCTGCTTCTTCCAGCGCAAGCACGAGTGGGTCGGCCTCAAGGAACGCCACCCCGACCTGTACGCCAAGGCCGTCGAGTACGAGGACAAGGTCCGCTACCGGCACACCGCTATGAAGGGCCGCAATTACACCTGGTCGCAAGGGGAGTCGCTCCCGGAGCTGATCGAGCGTAAGGAGGAGATCGAGGCCAAGCACCAGGCGGCCCTTGAGCGCGCGGCCAAGCGCATCAAGCCCAACCGTCCCCTGCTGGAAGTTCTTTCGGACGCTCTCGACTCCGACGATGACGAGGCCGGCTGCTCCGTCTGCCACCTCTGACGCGCAAGCACAGCGATAGCGGCCCCACCTACAAGCGCTGGGGCCGCTGTTGCTTGCCTGGACTCCAACCAGCTCTGGACGCACCTCGGTTATGGCTCCGGGCGCAGGTCCGTCCCACGTTCCCGCAGGGCAAAGCGCACCCACACAAGGCAACATCCCACCTTCCACGCAGGACTGACGTGACGTCATATCTGGGGCAGGATGTTACAGGGCCGCTCTTGCTACCTCTGCCGAGCCCTCGTGTGCCACTATGAGTTAACGACTCAACCACGGCCATGGAACGGTAACGGAGAGAAATCGGGGATATGGAAACTCGTGAGATTTTTGATGCTGCACCACTTTCGGTTTCCCAGTTCCTGAGTGAGCCCAGTCAGGGCCTCTATATTCCTCCGTATCAGCGCGCGTACAGCTGGGAGCTGCCCAAGATCAGGCGTCTTCTGAGCGATGTCGCGCACGGCCTTGATCAGCTTGCCGAGTTCGAGGACTCGATCTGTTTCCTCGGTACCGTCATCGCTCTGCGTGATATCAACTATACGACCGTTGAGCCGAAATACAGGTCGCAGGTCCCTTCCAAGGTAATGACTATCATCGACGGGCAGCAGCGTATGACTACGCTGCTCTTGCTGACGACTGTTCTGCATGAGGAGATCCGAGTCCGTGCGGAGAAGCTCGCGCGTGAGGACGAGCCGTCGGTCTGGTGTTACAACCAAGCGCTTGATGTGACAGGTCGCCTGGCGAACTGTTTCGAGGAAGACATGCGCTACGGCGAGCATCGCTACTACCCGCGGATGATTCGCTCTTACTACGATGTGTGGTCTCGTAATAAGGGGGAGGCTCGCTACCGGTCACCCGTCGGTTACTACCTTGAGTCCTACGGGGCCTATGCGCGAGGCGAGGAGCAGACGAAGCCCTACAAGCATGATGTCATCAATCCGGAGAAGACGGATGGCGTCGATCTTGAGGCGTACAAGCACTTGGACCGCATGCGGGAGCAAATGAGGTCCATGCTGCGTAGAGCGGTGAACGGTGGCGTCAAGCGAGAAGATGACATTCTCTTGCCGGTCGGGGCCGACATAGCACAGTCGCAGAATCTCCAATTCGCCCTCTTTAACAGCGAGTTCCCGGAGTCGGTTGTCGCGAGGCTGGGTGAAGAGGCCAAGGAGGCGCCGCTCACCCGGCTCATCGTCTTCGCCAACTACCTCCTGCACCGCGTAACGGTTGCTGTGGTTACCGCAAAACGCGAAGATTACGGTTTCGATATGTTCGAAGCCCTCAATACCACCGGTCAGCCGCTCACAGCAATCGAGACGTTCAAGCCTCGCGCAATCCAAGCGGAGGGCCTGGATGAGTGGCAGGAATCCGAGTCAAAAAGCCACTTCGATGTGATCGAAGCCTACCTGGATAGAGAAGGAAGCTCCTCGGCCGATAAGCGCCAGGCCGTCACGAGCAGCGTACTGCTCCCGTTCGCTATGTTCCAGGACGGAACCAAGCTTACAAAGCGTCTGAACGACCAGCGTCGTTACCTGAGGGGTGTCTTCGACAAGGATCCAGATGTTGAGGCGCGTCGCAAGGTTCTTGCCGGACTCGCCCAGGTAGCCCGCTTCTACGAAGGGCCTTGGGTCTCGCCGACAAAGGTGCCGGCGTGTGAGGACGCTTCCTTGCGCCAGCAAGCGGGAATCTCTCTGGCGGCGCTACGTGAAGGCGGGCACGACATTGTCGTAGGGCTGTTGACGCGGTACTACGCGGCACATCGCCTTGCGCCCACCGACACGGTCGAGCTAGCGGCTCGACAGTTCCTGGTCGCGACCCAGTCGTGCGGAGCGTTCTATGCCCTCTGGAGGGGGGCATTCGGCGGGACAGCAGGAATCGATGGTGTCTACCGGTCCCTCATGAATCATGGCGCAGACGACGATGACGCACCGCGATTTGCTCGATTCGGCGGCGATCTCACAGAAGTCCCGCCAGTTGAATCGCTGCAGTCGTATCTTCGAGAGCGGTTGCAAGAGCAGGGGATTCACGACAAGGAAAAATGGGTTGCTCGGGCATCCCTTACGCCTGTGTACCAGCACTCAAAGCCGCTGACACGCCTCCTTCTCCTGGCCGCGTCACAGAACTCAACACCGGACAACGCCGAACCCGGTCTTGTCGTTCGAGGAAAGAGTGGCCTGCTTGAAACGCTGAAGCCCGAACGATGGAATGACGCTGCTTTCGCCACGATCGAGCACGTAGCACCTCAGACGTTGTCGGGTAACGGCGGTTGGAATAAAGACCTGTACGACGATCCCGAGCTCATCGAGAGGATTGGGAACCTTACTCTCCTGCCTGCCGTCGAGAACGCATCGGCGAGCAACAGGTCCTGGCACCTGAAGCGCCTCATGTTCCAGGCTCTCTCCGCAGCCACGGTCGAGGAGGCTGAGAAGATGTTGGCTGACGCTGAAGCGCAGGAACTTCGACTGGGCAGTGGCGCTCAAGAGATCGTCAAACAATCTCGGTACCTCCCGCTGGTTGCCGCTGTTGCCCAGAGGGAGGACGAGTGGACGGCCGAGTTCGTCGCGGATCGATCGAAGCGGCTGTGCAGCCTTGCCTGGGACGCCTTGACCCCGTGGCTCGGGTTCGAGCAGTAGATGTCTCCGCGGTGAGTCGTCGCGTCGCGTGATTCCTGGGCCATGGCTCTGGCGGTTGAGCTCGGCCCAGGCGTGCGATCACCTCTTGGCGAGCCTCTAGGTGGTCCGGACGCGTGACAGGCACGGGCCTTAAAGATCATGGAGTTCGCGACGTCCCGTGATACTCGCCGCCCACGGCCAGCAGGCTGTCTACGTGCCCGGTCGTACCGTCAACCGCATGGCTGGCCAGGGCTTCGGCGTAGTCGCTTGATGTCCGGTTCGTGATCACGCGAGCCCCAGGACAGCGAGCGGGCGTCGTGCGTCGCGAGCGTTGTGGCGCAGACTGGCTGCGATGTTCGTGACGCCGGTCAGCTGCAGGACTCCGATTGCGAGGTTGCGCCAGGTGGCTATCGCACGGGGTGCGTTTCCGGTCCGCAGTTGTGAGGCGTCCTCGGCGAAGGTGGTGTCCCGGACGTGGTGCAGGGCCTCCACCTTCCAGTGGCCACGCACGAGGGAAGCCAGTTCTGCGGGGGTGGCCTGCTCGGAGGTAAGGCTGGTGACGGCGTAGACGGTCTTCACGGTGGTTTTGCCGGTCTTGCGGTCGGTGCGGCGGCGCTTGATCTGGATGGCCTGGCGGGCGCCGGGAAAGAGCAGGTTGTTCACGGTGCACGCCTTGATCCGGCGAGTGGGGTGGGTGTCGAGGCGGACGTGGGCGTCGATGGCGGGAGTCACGTTGGGGGTCTCATCTGTTCTGCCGGTGGCCGGGCCTTCGGGTCCGGCCACTGGTGTACTCGGGGCTACCGGGTTGCTCGTGTGGATCGGGCGGTGTGCGCGGCCGTGGTGGTCGGCGGGCCGGCGCGGGTGGTGGGCGCGGGCCGCCGCTGCTGTGGTGGGGTGGCTCCGGTGGCGTGCTGCCAGCGTGTGCGGACGGCGGCGATGTCGGCGAGGGCGCGGCGGGCGCCGACGACGAGCTGGAAGGGAGTGTTCGCCGGGTCGCCGGCGTACGCCTCGATGCGCCGGCCGGTGTGTTCGGCCGTGGCCAGGAGAGAGCGCTGCAGGGCGCGCTCACTCCAGTGCTCGACGGAACCGGCGGGTTCGGCCAGCAGGCGGAGGACCTCACCGGGCTCATTGCCGTCGTCCAGCAGGCCGCGCTGCTGGGCTTCCCACAGGACGGTGACGGGGTCGACGGGCTCGTTGCGGCGGGCCAGGGCGGTCAGGCACTGCCACAGGCCGGCGTGCAGGGGCAGGGTGAGGTCGTCGGGGAGCAGCCAGCGGACGGAGTCGATGCCGGAGGGGTAGGCCGTGGCGGTGGCGAGGAGGATCTGCTCCTCTTCGGCGGCCTCTGTGGGGTCGGGCGCGGCGGGCGATGGTGGTGCCGTGGTGCGGGGCAGGACGCCTGCGCGGGGCGGGAAGCGGTGGGCGATGTCGTCCACGACCGCAGTGAGCGCGTCGGCCTCGGTGAGCATCGTCTGGACGGGGTGCGGGAGGGAGGCGTCGTGGACGGTGTGGACGAGGCGTTCGGCGGCCGTCTGCAGGCGGCGGCGGGCGTGTTCGGCCTCGACCATTCGTGCGTAGGCGGGGGCGTGGCGGGGCCAGGGGCAGACCTGGACGAGGGTGTGCAGGTAGGAGGCGGTCAGTCCGCGCGCCTGCTCCTGGCCGGTGGTGAGTACGCGGTTGAGCCACTGGGTGTTCTTCGCGTGTTCGGCGGGGTCGGGCCGCGGGAGGGTGGTGATCGCCGTGTACAGGGCGGCGTGCGTGGCGGTGGAGAACGAGTCGGCGGCGATGCCGCTCACGTCGTCCAGACGGTGAGGGTCGAGGAGGAGGGCCCCGAGGAGGGCCTGCTCGACGTGGAACACGGGCTGGGGCGGTGCGATGGCGTCGAGGTCGTCTTCGTCGGGTCCGGGGGCGTGGGGCATCAGGCGGCGAGGGTGAAGTCGTCGGGGTCGAGGGTGACGCCGAGGTGCGGGGCGAGGAGGTGGCCAGCGAGGAGCGGCGGTACGGCGTTGCCGATCTGGGAGAACTGCTGGCCCTTGTTGCCGGCCCAGGGGTAGTCGGCGGGAAAGGTCTGCAGGAGGCCCGCCTCGCGGGCGGTGATCCGGATCGCCTCGGGAACCGCAGGCGCATCGGCTTCTTCGGCCGGCGGTGAGGCGGGCTCGGCGACCCAGGTGCACTCGTTCGCGCGGTGCCCGAAGAACAGCGTGCCGGCCGGCTCGGACAGGGAACGGACGGTGGCGTTGGCCTGGTTGTTGCTGCGCAGGGACCAGGACCAGCGGTGGGCCTCGGCGGTGAACGTCGGCGCCGGAGCGTCGGCGGCACGGTTCTCGCGGGTGCCGTGCCGGGCCGCCCATCCCGCGCCTTCGCGACGGGAGGGAAGGACCACCCCGTCCGGCCGGGGCATCCAGGTGCCGCGCTCACGGGCGTCGGACAGCGTCTTGCGGGAGCCCGACGGGAACGGCTCGGGCCCGCCGCCGGGTCCGCCGCCCGCGCAGACGGTGGGAACGGGGCGGTCGGTCGCACCCCATCCCAGGGCTTCGGCCATGCTGACCCAGCGGGCGCGGCCCGGACCGAACAGCGACTCGGGCTCGGCGAGTTGCGCGTGCGTGGGCGTGGGCGGCTGCGCCGTCCGGACGCGGGAGGCCAGGAGTATCGCTCGTCTCCGGGTCTGTGGGACGCCGAAGTCGGCGGCGTTGAGGATCCCGTACCAGACGGAGAAACCCCATCCGCGCAGGACGGCCGCGTACTGCTTCCACAGGGGCAGGACGTCGGGTACTTCCTCCATGGCGACCCAGTCGGGCTCGCCGACCGCGTTCAGCGCGTACAGGTAGCGCATCGGCTCGGCAGCGAGCAAGGAGCGCTCGTCGCGGCACGCGGCGAGGAGCCGTTCGCGGGTGTCACGGCCGGCGGCCAGGTCCTCGACCGCCGCGTGCACCAGCGGCTGGTCGAGCAGGCCCAGGCGCTTGCCGGCCATGCTCCACGCCTGGCACGGCGGCGAGGCGATCACACCGCGGGTGCGGCCGACGAACGGCCAGGTCGGATACATCGCCACGTCGGACCGGATGGTCAACTGCCCAGCCGCCGAACGGGTTTTGCACGCCCACTGGTCCCATTCCAGCCCGACGTCGCGCACGCCCAGGACGTGCAGTGCCCTGCTCCAGCCGCCCGGCCCCGCGAAGAGGTCGAGTATCACGTGGCCAGCCCGAAGTCGTCCTGCGTCAGCGCGTCGGCGTCGCCGCGGCACGCCCAGGGAGAGCAGCCGTCCTCGACGCCGTTCTCCAGTGCGTCGGCCTCGTCCGCGCTGAGCCGCAGGGCGGCCCGCTCGGCTGCGGTGACGTGGTCGATCGGTGCCTGGCTCAGCGGGACGCGGGAGCGGTGCAGGAACGCCTGGCCGAGCAGTCGGTTGCCCGACGCGTTGGCGCGGGCATTGCCCTGCCGGATGGCTGCGTCGAATTCGACGACGTCCGCCCACTCGGATGGAGAGGTGTCCCTGATATGCCTCCACTGGGCATTTCCGTGGAACGGGCATCCCAGGCAACTCGACTTCGGTGTATCGGCGAGACCGAGCGAGGTCAGGTATCGCACGCAGTCGGCCCTGCTCCAGGACATGTCCAGAAGGGGATGCCGGTTGCGCATGTACTTGACGTCGGCGTCCTTCGCGCGGTGGAATTCATCGGTCGAGATGCCGACCCACTGCTCGACGAACACGCCCTCAGGGATGCGCTGAGGATGCGGATATCCGAGAAGTTCGCGGACCTTCTTCTTGATTGGCTTTACCTTATATTCGCCTGTGCACTGCCTTCTGGTCATCCCTGCCTTGCCGTCCCGATTCAGAATGTGGAGCGGCATGGAGGCAAATCTGTGCCCAGGGTCGAGTGCGTCGTTGCGTATGTTTCCGGAGGACACGCGTAGCACGGATATTCCGGCGGGTCCGGCAATCTCCTTTTCCAAGCGGTCAAGATGGGCGTATACGGCTGCGGGTTCCCAGCCGGTGTCCGCGAAGATCGCATGGTCGACCTTCGGGAGAGTACCTTCCGCCGACAGGGCGAGCATGGCGCTGGACTGAATTCCGGCACCCAGAGAAAGACAGCGGATCGTGGGGGAGGTGGAAATCGTGAATCCTTGCGTTCAGAGATGCGCCCCGGCGCAGGCGTGGGGATAGGGCAGTCCGGAATGACAGGCTGCGAGCGTCAGAATCGGTCAGCGCGCCGGGCGGCATTTGCGGCATGAACGACCGGATTCCGGCCGCTCTTGGTCTGGAGGCGGGGCCGCAGCGGTGAGGGTCAGCGGGTGCGCGGCGGAATGGACCCGGCGCTGCTCTGGATCAGCAGCTAATGAAATGGTGCGGAAGGCGGGGAACTTTAATACGGCAAGTTCCCCGGCTGCGGGCTGCCCGGTTCTGCGGCGAGGCGGGCGATGTGAGAGCTGATGAGAGCCGGGTGGCGGATGGGCAGGGCGTGCGTTGTGCGGGGGAGGATCTCCAGCCCGGCGTCGGTGAGTTGGGCTGCCATCTGTTGGGTGTGAGCGGCGGGGATGTGCTGGTCGTCGGCTCCCGCCATGAGGAGCAGTCGGTCGCCGAGCCGGTCCATGGCGGTCAGGTCGCGTGGGGTGTATTCGCGCAGGCATTTCCACAGGTCGGCGAGATCACCGGTTGTGGTGTGGCGGACGCCGCGGCGGCACGGTGGTGGGCCGGAGGCCCTCTTCGCTGGGCGTGGAGTGAGGCTGTGGGGGTGCGTGGCGGGCAGCGCGCGGCGGAGGAGATCCACGAGCTGGGGTGCGTGGCCGCAGGTCAGGGCGGTGAGGCTGCGGCCGGCGGCGAGCAGCAGGGCCCGGGGGCCGCGGCCGGGAAGCACGGTCGCACCGCGTGCGGTGGGCGACAGCAGCATCATGCCCCGGACGCGGTCGAGGAGTTGCGGGTGCGCGGCGGCGAGTTCCTGCAGGACGAGGGCGCCCAGGGAGTGGCCGGCGAGGACGAGCGGGCCGGTGGGCTGGAGGTGGGTCAGGATCTGGTGCAGGTCGTCGGCGAGCTGCGCGATGGTCAGGGGTGCCGTGCCTGGGGGCGTGTGGCCGTGGGCACGCTGGTCGTAGCGCAGGACGTCCAGGCCCAGCTCGTTCAGGTGCCGGGTGTGCAGGCGCCACAGGTCGGCGGTGACCGAAGCGCCGTGCACCAGTACGACCGTCGCGCTGCTGCGACGCGGGCGCACCGGCGGATCGCGGTAGACGGACAGGGGCGTGCCGTCCGTGGCGAGGACCGGCAACACCTGCGTTGTGGTGGGTGGTTTGGGCATAGGGGAGGGGACTCCGGGCTGTGATCGCTGCGGACAGCCGTGCCGGGCTGGTCGATGCCTGCCGGGACACCGCGCCGGACCGCGCTGTCGCAGCGGCGCCCGCGCCGCGCCCTGAGGGCCTACACGACGGCGGTCAGCGCCAACCGCTGGGCGGGTTCGGTGATGCGTCGGGTGCCGCTGACTCGCTGGCGAAGGAAGACACGGGAAGGGTCATCGGGTGGGGCGCGCCGTGTGCTGCGTCTTTGACGGCAGGGCTGCGGCCGGCGGCCCGGAGGAGAGGGAGGCGGACCGGTTGCGTTCGGTGATGCTTCAGGTCGCGGGTGATGCCGTTGGCGAGGTAAGAGCAGCCTGTGTGGGCGAGGTCGATCTGGTGGGCGGCGTCCGCGAGATGTTCCGCCATGGCGGGAGCCGCCTGCGCGTGGCGCGCTCGGCGCACCGCGGCTTCATCGGCGGGCGGGCCGGGAAACGGGGCGCCCTCGAGCGGGTTAGCGAGAAGGGCCCTGGCCAGGTCGGACGCGGCCACGCTGGCGGCCTCGACGACGGAGGCGAGCGCTTCCATGGTCGGGCGGCTGCCGGGGACGGCGGTGAACTGGCTGCCGTCGAGGGCGGCGAGGCGTTCCATGGCGCGTTGGACCAGCTCGTGCGTGGCGACGACCTTCCGCGTGAGTTGCTGCCGGGCGTCCGTGCCCGGAGCCAGGGTCAGCGAGCGGATCTCGCCGAGAAGGGCTTCGAAGTCGCTGCCGAGGTGGCGCAGTCGGTCCACTTCGGCGGTCATGTCGATCTGACGCAGAGTGCTACTCCCGGGAGAGGAGGGACGGGGTTCAGCGGCTGCGCCGCTTGGCCGGTGGGGTGGACGGTGGCGCGGGTGCGACCGGGGCGTGGGAGGGGGCCGGCGGGATGTCCTGCAGGGTCGCGATGCCGAGGGTGACGCGCACACTCATGCCGCTGGCGTAGAGGTGGGACTCGGCGCGGACGACAGGGCCGAGTGCCTCGTCTTCACCCTGCCCGGGCGGCAGCGCGTACTGTGCCTCGGATCCCGCCCGGGTGAAGCCACTTTGGCCGCGGTCGCGGTGACGGTGCCGTCGGCGAAGCGGATGGACACGTCGAGTTCTGCCCGCTCCGGCCCGTGGTGGCGGGTGGTCCAGGCGAGGTCGACGAGGTCCATCGTGTGGGCCATCAGCCCGTAGACAGCGACACCGGCACGCTCGTGCGCGTCCTCGGCGGTCTCGGGTGGCAGGACGTAGATGGTGCGGCCCAGGTGCTGGCGGGCGGTGAATCCCGCCCCGGTCAGCATGCGGGCGGCGCCGGGGATACGGCGGTTGAGGATGACGAAGGTCCAGGCGTCGTCGGTCGCGCCGACGAAGACATCAGGATGGTCGGTAAAGGCCATGTGATTCTGCGGGAGGTGTCTCTCTGCTGAACAACTGCCAGCGAAATGCGGGGCAGTTGGATATGCGGATCGCGTTGCCCGGGAGACTCGGAGCCGCTCGGGGGAGGGACGCGGTCAGGCGGCCTTCGTGAAGTCGGTCCGCTGGGGTGCGGCCTTGGCGACGGCGCGGGCGGTGATCGCCTTCGACGCGTGGGCGGACGCGGCGGACAGGTCGTCGGCCCCGGGCTCGAGATACCAGGGGCGCAGGTCGAGCATGGCCGCGCGCATGCCGGTGGCGAAGCAGAGCGCGGTGCCCTTGGGCAGGGCGCGGATCGCGTCGGCGGGAAGGATCCGCTCCTGCCGCATCGACACCGATGTGCTCTTGCCGGACTCGGAGTGCGAGGTGGAGGTGGTTTCCACGTCGTGGTCGCCGATCAGCCGGGAGAGCTTGTCGGCGAAGTCGGGGTCGTCGATGCCGGAGCCGATCACCTTCACGGTGGAAGCGCTCCACAGGGCGTCCATGCCCGCGTCTCCCCAGACTTTCTGGCCCTGGCGGTAGGACTGGAGAATGGTGATCGGGATGATCCCGCGGCTGCCGAGGTGGGAGTACAGATCGGGCAGGTCGCTGATCTTGCACACGTTGGCGGCCTCGTCGAGGATCGCGAGCATGGGCGGGTCGAGGCGCCCGCCGGCGCGTTCGGCCTGTGCGGTTGCGGCTCGCATCACCGCATCCGCGCACGCGGCGATCAGCGCCGAGGCTCCGCCTCCGCCGTCCTTGCTCAGCAGGAACAACGTGTCCTTGGAGGTGACGAACTCGGCCGGACGGAATTCGGCGGCATCCTTCTGTGGTGTCACCCATGCCGCGATCTCCGCGTTGAGCAGGGCAGCGGCGTACTGTCGGGCGGTCTCGTAGATGCCGTCCCGGGTCTCGGGCGGCCCCTCCACTGTGCCCTTGAGCTGAGCGGCGACGGCGGCGAAGTCGTGGTCGCGCAGGATGTCCAGCGGTGTGCGGTCGGCGGGGAAGGCGAGCCACTGCATGATGTCGGTGATCGGGCGCTCGTCGAGCGCGGCGGCCAGCAGGAGCTGGGACAGGATGTTGCTGCCGGCCTTCGACCAGAAGTCGCCCTGCTGGGAGGCGTCCACCGAGGCGGCGAGGAAGTGTCCGGCGAGCCGGTTCGCCCCGTCCAGGGTTTTCGCGGAGGCGAGGGGGTTCCACCACATCTCGCGCTCAGCGTGGGCGATCTGCTGCGGGTCCATGGTCCACACCCGCCCCACCTCCGACCGGGCGTCGAGCGTCGCCGTGTAGGCGTCTCCGGCCGCCTTGTTCGACGTGAGGAGGACGGGTCCGGGCGCGTTGAGGATGGACGGGATCGCGAGGCTTGTGGTCTTGCCCGATCGCGGGGCCATGATCGCGACGGCGACATCCTCGTACCCCATGCGTACCTCGTGGCGGCTGCCCTGGAGGTTGCCGAGGAGGATCCCGGTGTCCTTCGCGTCGATGTGCTTGGTGTCCTTCAGGCTCGGCCGGAGCGAGCGGGCCTTGTCGGTGATGGCCTTGGCCATGAGGGGCTCGATGTCCCGGGCCTTGGCCATACCGGTGATCTTCTTCCGCCCGCCGCCTCGGTTCTTGTGCCGGGCCCACAGGACGCCCGCCCCCGCCCCGAGGGCGAGGAACAGGACAACGGGGACGATGCGGGCGCCGATCAGCAAGGACGTTTCACCCGCCTCGGGCCACAGCTTCTCGGGGTGGAGCAGCGCTGCGGTCGGCTGGTACGGGACCCAGCTGGTGGCGGTGAGGTAGGCGGTGATGTTGCCGGACAGCCAGGCCAGATGGGCGAGGGGGACGGCGACGGCGAGCACGCCCAGGAGGAGGCGCAGGACGAGGTCGTATCCGTCGGTGTTGCTGCTGGAGGATGAAGGGGGCAAGGGCTACGTACTCCGGGCGGGGAGGGTCAGTGGCTGTGGCCGTGCCGGGACGGTGATCCAGGCGGGGTCACCGCCGTCGGCGAGGTGGCGCGGGATGACGAAGTCGACTCGACGGTCTCGGGAGTCGGGGGCATGGTCACTTCCGTGCCGTGGTGCGGCGGCCGGGCGTGGCGGCGGGGGAGCAGTGGCGAAGGGGCGTTGCGGGCGGCGGTGTTGATCTCGCGGATGGCTTTGCCGTGGGTGGCCCAGTCGTCGAGGTAGCTCCAGGATTCGGCGTGATGTCCGGCGAGGGCGTCGTCGAAGGCCGGGGTTCCGGGCTTGGCGGTGGCGGGGAGGGCGTCGCGGGTGATGAGCCATTGCTCGTGCAGTGCGTCGAGCCGGTCCAGGGCGTAGCGCAGGACGCCCAGCTGGTAGACCCAGCGGCTCTGCACCGATTTCTTCGGCAGCTGGGCCAGCTGTGTCTCAGCGGTCGCCAGCAGGTGCCGGGCGCCGTAGCGGAGCGGCTCGAACCCTTCGGCGGTGTCGGCGTCGCGCTGGCTCTTGCGCATGCCGTAGGCGTGGTCGTCGTAGGGCCAGCCGTCGAGGTCGGTGTGCTCGTCGGAGTAGGCGTCCCAGGCGTCGAGGATCTTCTCGCTGTCCCGCACGTAGCGGTCGAGGCGGCGGAGGAAGGAGCGGTGCGTGCGGTGATCGTTAGAGATGGGCAGGGGTCCTGTCGGTTCAGCGGCGCGCGGCCGGCTGCGCGGTGTCGGCGTGTGCCGGGGGCATTGCGGCTTTCGTCTGCTGCCGGCGGGCGGTGCGTGCCTGCGCGCGGAGTGCCTTGATTCGGGTGGTGTGCGCGTCGACGGTCTGCTGCGCGGTGAGCGAGCTGGGGTTCTGCACGACGTGGTGGATAGCGGTGTGGTCGAACGTGCCGCGCTGCAGCGGCGCGGGATCGGCGAGCGCGGCGACGAAGGCGGTCACGAGGTGCTCGGGGGTGTGGCCGTTGAAGGCGGCGTGCCACAGGTGGGTGCCACGGCTGGCGTCGTCGAAGCGGTCGCGGACGTCAATGTGCCACGTGACGCGCTCCTGTTCGCGCCAGGGCACCGTGCCCGCGCTGTTCTCGGGCAGGCGCAGCACCTTGCACCCCGGCGGGGCGCTGTAGGCGATGCCTCGGCCGTCGATGATCCATCCCGCGGCTTCCAGCACGGGCAGGAGGCTCGTCGGGCCGGTGGGCGGCGGAGCGATGAGTGCGTCGGTGAGTCCGGCGAGGACTTCGGCGGGGACGTGTTCGCCGAACTCGGCGTACCAGCCGGGCTCGGTGCCGGTGGGCGCTGCCTGCAGCCGCCACCATGCGGAGGTGGTGGACTGCGGGTCGAACTGGAGCCGGTGGCGCAGGTCGGGGCTGCGCAGCACGATCTCGGCGCTCAGCGGGTCGGAGACGGGGCTCCATCCGGCGGCGGCCAGGCCGTGGGTGACGTGGCGGGCGTCCCCGGGGCCGGCGAGGTGGCGGGGGCTGGTGTCGAGTGGGATGCGTCCGGCGTGCTGGTCGGCGAACGCGGCGAGTTGCCGTTCGCTCACGGGCACCGGCCGCACCCCGCTTCGCTGCCGGCCGGGCTGCCGTGCAGGGCCCGCAGGTGGTCGAGCACGTAGTGGAGGGTGTGCTGGTCGGCCTGCTCCCATGCGGCAATGCGCAGTTCCGCGACCAGAAGGCCGACGTGTGCGGTGCGCGGGGTGTCCGGGTGGTCCTGCACGGCGCGGGCGAGGGCGCGCAGGGTGTCGGCGAGCTGGACGGGCAGGCCCGTGTACTCGTCGAGGAGGGGCTCGACGAGAGCGAGGGCCTCCTCGGGGTCGGGGTTCTCGCGCAGGTAGTCGGTGAGGTCCGCCAGAGTCTCGGTCAGAGCGTGAAGCGAGTCCGGGGTGAGTGCGGGCATCGGGCTCCTTTAGACGGTGGGCATCAGGGTCAGCGGCGGGTGCGGGCGCTGACGGCCGGGGTGTGGGGCCGGGCTGTGGTGCGCGGCCGGGTACGTCGGTTGCTGTTGCGAGCCCATGTGGCGGCGCGGGCGTCCGTGATCCGGGCTTGCTGCCAGGCACCGAGCTGGGACGGTCTGACGGAGACGGACCGGGTGCGGATCTGCGGGCTCAGCGGCACGCGTCCGCGCGGGCGCATCACGGGCTCGGGACTGGCGAGTTCGGTCGAGAAGGCTTGCACCAGGTGCATTGGCGTGTTCGGCGTGAAACTCGCCGCCCAGCCGTAGCCCTGGGTGTCCTTCGCTCCGGTCCACCACATCGCCTCGCCGTCGACGCTCTGCCGGTAGTGCATCCACGCGGTCCCGTCGGGGCTGGTCGCCATGTAGTGCCCGCCCTCGAAAAGCGTGTGCCAGTTCTGCTCCTTCAAGGGCCCCCAGGCGTTGGGGGCGTGGGCGGACTGGGGACGGGTGAGGGCATCGGTCAGACCGGCGACGATCTCCACCGGGGTCTGCTGGCCCAGGTGCGCCGACCACGCGCCGTTCGCACCTTCCGCCCTGCCGTGGATGGTCCACCCGCCGGGCAGCAGGTACGGGTCATAGGCGACGCGGACGGTGCGGTCGGGGCTTTCCATGGTGAGGGGGCCGTCCTTCTTGGACTTGTCCCGCCAGCCTGAGGCGCGCAGAAACTCCGAGGCGTGCCGGACGTCGCCGCCGCCGGCCAGGGCACGGGGCTGGACCAGGTAGTGCTGCTCGGCGTGTTCGCCGGGCCCCCTGCCCTGCCACTGCTTCTTCTTCACCGGCGACGCCGGACGACGAGCGGTGCGGGGGCCGGCGGCTTCGCCACGGTGGTGGCGGGCTGGGTGCTGACGCGCTGCAGGGTGTGTTGGTGTTCGTCCAGGTCGAGGGTGATGTCGTGCAGTTCGTTCGAGGCGCGGCCCAGGGCGAGCCACACCTCCGCCGGGAGGACTCCTTGTTCGGCCTGGTCCTTGGCGAACACGCTGCCGGTGGCCACGAGGTGGGTGATGCCGCCGAGGACGCCGTTGTCTGGGTCGAGGATGCGGGCGATGACCTGCGCGGCCTGGGGCGGGGACAGTTGGGAGAGGTGGTCGGTGAGCTGGCCGAGCTGGCGGGTGATCTCGTCAGCCAGTCTCACCGGGTCGGGGGCGGGGTGGGTCATGCTCCTCCGGGTCGCTGGACGGTCAGTGGTGGTGGCGCTGCCCGACTCGCTGGGCCTCGGCGACGACGGCCTCCGGGCGGGCGCCAGCCAGCGGGGAGGCACGGTCGGGGCCGGTCGGAATGCAGGCGCGCAGATAGCGGCGGAAGAGGGCTGCGGCGAGTCGGGGCCTTGGTCGGTTGCTGATGTATGGGGGTACGGGGTTCTCCGAGGTACGGGTGGTGCCGCAGGGCGGGCCCCGGCGGGATACCGGGGCCCGCACAACTGGCTCTACTGGGCGCGCCTGGCTGGTGCCGGGCGGGCGGCGGGGGCAGCTGGGGCCTGCTCTGGGGCGGGGCGGGATGTACGGGAGCGGATCTCACGTACGGCCTGCCGGTAGGCGCTCGCGTCGAGGATCTCGGAGGTGCAGTCGACCTCGTATCCGGCCTTCAGCAGCGCGGGGATCGCCCTGCTGGCCAGACGCTTCTGCTCATCGGCGTCGAGGTGTTCGGGCACGGTGTGCCAGATGTAGAGGGGCGCGTCGGCCGGGTATTCGTGGCGTTCCAGACCGAGCTGGTCGAGCAGGTCGTGGAGTGCGGCGGGGGAACCGGAGGCGGTGTCGGCGTGGATGGTGGTGGTCAGGGGCTTGATGTAGATCTCGACATCGGTGCCGTATTCGTCGGCCAGGTTGGCCATGGACCTCGTTTCGGTTCAGCGGCGGCGGGCCGCCGGGACGGCACGAGGCAGCGCAGGGCTCGGGGCCGTCAGGGTGGGGTCCGGCCGGTGAGCAGCGCGTGCGGCGTGGTTGCGGGCGAGGCCAATGAGGTGCGCGGCGCGGGAGAGCGAGTTGGCGGTATCGCCGAGCTGGGCGATGGGTTCGGGTTTTTCGCCGGGGGCGGCGCCTTGGAGGCCGTCGGCGGCGATCCAGGCCCGGACGACCACCTCCCTGGTCAGGGGCAGAAGCCCGTTAACCGGGGCGGCGATCTCGGTCAGGACCTCGGCCACCTCACTGCTGGTCTCGGCGCCAGAGGCGCGCTCAGCGAGCCGGGCCAGGTAGTGCAGGGCCGCTTCGCGTTCTCCGTCGGGTGTGGCCAGCGTGTTCAGGGCGGGGTCGAGGTGGACGCTGTGGCCGGCGGCGAGCAGGGCGTATGAGGCGGCGGTCGCCTTGCGGCGCTGCTGCTCGATGGGCAGGCCGTGGGGTAGCCGGTGGTAGTCCCCGCGGGGTCCGGGGGCGGTCAGGAAGCCGCCGGCTTGCTGGAGGATGTCCGCTGCTTGCTCGGTGCCGCCGATGGCGACGACCAGGTCGGTGCGGGGGTCCTTGGTGATGGTGACGTACTCCAGCACCCAGAAGTCGGGCTCGGTCTGCGTCATCGCCCTCGGGCTGCCGGTGTGCGGGCGCCTGCCGGAACCGGCGGAGCGGAAGCCGGGGTGGAGGTGGGAGGGGTCCGGTCTGGGGGATGCTGCACGCTGGTTCCGATACCGATCGCGTCCAGCTGCGGGCCGAGCGCGCGCAGGGCACGGGCCTGCGCCCGGCTGTCATCGCCGTTGAGGCGGTAGATGCCGCTCTGTGGGTCCTGGACGAAGCCGTTGGCGATGAGGATCGCACCGGAACGGTTGTCGACGGGCGCGGTGGTGATGCTGCCGTCCGGCTGCCAGGTCAGGACGAGGCGGTCCGGCTGCGAGGGCAGCATCTCTTCGGTCGCGTTCAGGCGGGCCTGTGCGAGCGCGGCGTCGTAGCGGGCGAGCAGGTCGCCGGCGACCAGCTCGGCGCCGGTGAAGGGGTCGTCCGTCAGGGCGATGCCGTTCGGTTCGTTCACGCCTCGGTATGCCTCGTCGGGCAGGTCACCGGGGGCGACGGCGGCGATGAGGAAGCCCTCACGGCTGTCATGGCGGTCGAGGACGACGAGTTGCGCGCTGTCGGTGCGGGTGAGGACGGCGGCCTGCTTCAGCGGGTGCTCGGCGAGGGAGGCGGCGATCAGGTCCAGGTCCCAGATGCGGTCGGTGAGTTCGGCGAGGTCGTCCTTGGCGTCCGGCGGGAGGTGGGAGCTGGTCCAGGTGCCGGAGAGTTCCCCGGCGAGGACGTCGGCGTACGAGGCGAGGCGCTCGGAGGTGTCGTGGTCGTGCATGGTGTCCTTGAGCGAGGTGGGAATCAGCGGCGCAGTCCGGCGGCCACCGGGGGTGGCGGGGCCGGGAGCGTGCGCGGCGGGGGCGGGCAGGCGCACACGGCGGAGCGCTCGTGTTCGGTGACGGGGACCTCTTCCGTGCAGGTGCTGCGGCCGGGGTGCGGGGCGTGCCGGTCGGCGAGCTGGTTGCGGGTCTCGGAGAGGTCGGTACGGATGACGCGAAGGTGCTCGTCGGCGAGGTAGCGAAGCCGCCGGGCGATGTACGGGTCGGCCGCCTGGCCGAGCCCGTCGTGGAAGTCGGCGGTGGCGGTGAGGACTTCGTCCAGCGCGGCGAGGATGCCGTCGTGGGTGGCGGTCAGCTCGGTCAGGCGCTCGGCGGCCTCGTCCGTGGTGGTGGCCTCGCGGATCCGCTCGGCGAGGTGAGTGACGGAAGCGCCCAGCGGCAGGTAACTGGCCGGATGCGCGTCGGTGTCGAAGTCCGTGTCGCAGTCGACGTGGTATCCGGCGCCCCGGAGGCGGGCGACGGCGTCGGTGGCGAGACGGGACTCGTCGTCCTCGGTCAGGCCGGTGGGGGCGCGGTGGTAGGTCTCGTGGACGCGGACGACGGCGATGAACCCGGCGCGCTGGAGGATGCTGTGTGCCTCGCAGTCGCCGCCGCGGGCGAGGAGTTCGTCGGAGTGCGGGTCGCGGCGGATGTCCAGGACGCGATCGGAACGGGGCAAAGAGACGTTTCTCCTACGGCGATCGGTGGGCCGTGTGCCGGACGGCGGGCAGTACGGCGGTGGCAGGGGGCTGGACCAGGTGGGCTGCGGTGGTCTCCAGGTCCTGCTAGATGGTGTGCAGGCGGCGGGCGATCAGCTCCAGGCGGTGTGCCGTATCGGTGCTGGCTGCTCCCGGCTGGCGGGCGATCCGGTGCGAGGTGTGCTCGACGAGTCCGCGTACCGCGGCCAGAGGGCCGGCCTGTTCGTCGGCGAGCTGCGTGAGGAGGGTCGCGAGCTGGGCCGACGCCGTGAGCGCCGGGCGGACGGCAGGTCGCGAAGAGGGGTCGGATCGGACAGGGATCAGGTGGAGGTCCTGTTCGATGCGACGCGCCTCCTGTGCCAGGCGCCGCAGTTTGTCCGCGGGGGGAGCGTGCCACGCGCCGTCGAGGTGGAGCAGGTTGGCGATCAGATCGAGGCGCCCTGGCTGGGCCTGGACGGCGATCCACCGGCAGCCATGTTCCTTGCCGGGGATCTCGATGCCGGCGGCCCGCGCGAGCCGTTGAGCGACCTCGGCCCACTCCGGTCCGGTCAGTTCCCGGTCGTCCGGGTGAAGGCGGATGTCGAGGTGGAGGATCGCCCGCCGGTCGTCGTCGGGGCTGGCGGCGAACGGATGCTCCAGGTAGGGGTCTTCGAGGTGCTCGGCCCACTGGACGGACGTCCAGATCCTCTGCTCGTCGTCCAGGGTGAAGTAATCCAGGCCGGGCCAGCGGGCGACGATCGTGTGCTCCGTCAGGCCCTCGTTCGTTGAGACCGGCCGCCCCAGCGCCTCTTCGAGCGGGTCGTGGGGCCGGTGGGTCCGCTCGTGCAGGCGGGGGATCACCGGCCGCTCCGGATGTCGGCGATGTGCACGAGCTGGCCTAGGGCGGTGGTGGTGTACCAGCCGCAGTCGATCAGCTCGTCGCGGCCGGCGTACCTCGGTAGGAGGGTGTCCTCCATGGCCCGCAGGTAGATCAGGCAGTCCGGGCAGCGGCGTGAGAGGTGCACGAGGTAGCGGGGGTGGGCGGTGACGTAGGACTGGGCGCCGCCGGTCGCATCCCGCAGCCGCCACCCGTCCTCGTCGGTCGGGGTGTGCCAGGACGGGGCCACGACGCGCATCGAGTCGCCCCACAGTTCCCCGCCGGCCACCCCCTTCAGGACGACGACGGTGTCACCGGCCTGAAAGTGCTGGTGCGTGATGTCCCGGTCGGGGGTGAGCGGGTCGGGCGTCGGCGCGAACGCCGAGGTGGATGGGGGTTGGGACATGAGTTCCTTCCACGCGGTTGCGGGCGGGGTGGGAGCATCAATAGTCCGGAGGAACGCCGGTTTGGCTAACCGGCGTTTGGCGGCTATGTTGCCCCGCCGTCAGCGGAACGGGTTCTCCGTCCCGCGGTCGTTTTCGCGTGCGGCGTCGAGGAGTTCGAGCAGGTCAGCGCCCTCTGCATCGCGCTGGTCGACCCACCACCCGGCACGGGTGACGAAGCGGGCCTTCTCCTCCAGCTCCGCCCAGTTCGCCTCGTCCCAGGCCCCCTCTACGACCAACGCAGTGTGTGCGGCCGTCATCAGCTGGTGGCGGGAGCGCTCGCCCCAGTCCAGGGCCCTCTCCGGGCCCTGCAACTGCGGCATGTCGAACTGCGTCGCCCACGCGACGGCAGCCTCCCGCTCCTCCGCGCGCTTCGCCGCGAGCCACTCCTCCTTCGACTCGGTGTCGGCGTCGCGCGCCGCCTTCCAGCAGGCGGTGCAGTCCTTCCACGCGAGCCAGCGTGCGAAGCCCGCTCGCTTGTCGGCGGGACGGCCGGAAAGGTCATGAACTACGGCGTGAGAGCAGGCGTGCTCCACAGACCAGTGGGTTCGAACCCCCGGGGAATTCCGTTTGATGGGCGTTGCGTTCGAGGTCGGGCTGCTGGTCTGGGGCTTCAAATCGAGTGCCTTTCGTCGGCGGTTGGGGTGGTGGCCTGCGTCGTTGCGGAGGGTCGCGCATCAGATGCACGATTCATGCGGCGGACGGAGGTGGTCTGGAGTGCGTGGCGGTGGTCTCGGGGACGCTTCCGCCTTCTGCGTCGTCTCAGCGTGTCCTGCGGATGGCGTCTGTGGCCGCCGTGGCGATGGCGACGGGAGCGCTGGAGGGCTGGGGCAGGTGCAGCAAGGTGGTTCCCGGCAAGTGGTGGGACTTGGCGGTGAGGGTGAGCTGGAGTACGGCGCAGCCAGCGGTCGTGAGCCGCTTGACGCGGGTGACTGCTTGAGCGGTTTCGTCGGGGGTATAGACGGCGTCGGTGACGATCACGAGGAGGCGGCCGGCACCGGGGCGGCTGAGTTCGAGGCCGTGGTCGAGCGCGTCTAGGGCGTTGGCGAGGTTGTGACTGCTGCCGTTGGCACCGAACGTTGTCACGCGCTCCGGTGCCCGGTGGGTGGGCCGGGTCAGTGCGGTCAGATGTGTGTCGTAGGCGATGGTGGCGGTGCGGGAGTCGGGGTCGGTCAGGGCTGCTGCGCGTGCCACGATCCAGGCAGCGGACGCGACGGGCGCGCAGGCGGCACGCATGGAGCCGGAGACGTCCACCGCGATCCCCACCCGCAACGGCGGGGTGGGGGAGTTCCGGCGGCGGGTGTGGGTGAACGGTTCCGCGGTGGGGACCGACCCGGCCGCGCGCTGAGCGTCGCGGGCCAGGGCCGCGCGCATGTTGAGACGGCCGGGAGGGGTGGGGCTCGTGACTCGTTCCTCGGTCCGCTCGCGGTAGGCGGCGGCACGCAGGGCACGGCCCAGGCGCGCGGCGGCACTCTGCTCGGCGGCGGTGGGCCGACGGGTGCCGGTGACCGGATTACTGTAGGGCGCCGGTGTGCCGTCGGGGGTGACGGTGGCGCCGCCGGAGTTGAAAACGGAACTCGCGGTGGCGGCGGCCTGCCGTCGCCGACTGGCCTGCTGAGCGCGGTCGTTGGCCTGTTCCCTCGACCGATTGGCCAGGGCGTTGGTCGCTGCGGCCTGTGCCGCGAGGTCGGCGGCGTCGGTGGCTGCCGTACTGTCCATGACGACCCCCACGGCGCCGGACAGCAGATCGGCGAGGTTCCCCGGCACCGGCAGGGCGGGGGCCGCGGCGTCCAGGGCGTCGCACCACTTCTGAGCGTGCGCGAGCATGGTGGTGGCGTCGTGGTCGGCGCACTGGTGGACGTCGCTCCAGATGCGGGTGAGGGTGGCCAACAGGGGCGCGCCCAGCACCTTTTCGCACAGATCGGCGACGGGCCGGGTCTCGCCGGCGTCCAGGATGCCGACGTCACGGCGGCCGAGGATCAGGGCCGCCACGGCGGCTGCCTGCTCGATGCCCTGGAGGGTGGGGTGGGCGATGTCGGGCATGACCAAGGTTCGGGCACTGGTGCGCAGGTAGCTGCGGTCGGTGGGCCGGGTGATCAGGTGTGCGCCTTCGACGCGGCTCTCCTCCAGCAGGAGCGCGGCCTCGACGACACGGGGGTTCGCTCCGGCAGGCTTCGTCCAGACGGAGTGGGCCGCGTGCGCGGCCTCGTGGACGAACACTCCCCAGGCGGCGGGATACCGCTCCTCGTCGCCCACGATCCGCGGATGGATCTCGTGGGGCTTCAGCGGGGCGAACAGGCCGGCGTCGAACTCGACCTCGCCCAGAGTGGGGAAGAACGCGGCCGGTGCGCCGCTGCGCGTGCCGGGGCGGCAGGTGACCAGGAGGTCCTGGCGGCCGGAGAGGGCGACCAGCCGATCGCCGAGTTCGGCTCCCACGCGCAGCCACGCGTCCGGGGAGGAACGGGGTTGCGCGGGCGGCGCGCCGTCGTCGTCCCATCGCGCAAGGTCGGCGTCGTCGTCCGGCGTGGTGGCGGGGGACTGGACGTGGTGGTGGGCGCTCATCGCGAGCGGCCCCGGTGCGCGGAGCCGGTGCTGCCCGGGGGCTGCCGGGCGGCTGAGGCGGGGAGCTGCTTGCCGAGGGTGAGGGGAGCGATCTTCTTGACGCCGGCAGCCTTGATGACGGCGGCGGCGACGGCGTCGCGATCCTCCGCAGGAGCGATGCCGACCAGGTTCGCGAGCGCGGCCTTGGTGCCGAGGACGGCCTCGGTCTTCTGGTAGCTGAGCAGTTCCCGCAGTTGGGGGGCCCAGCCCAGCTCGCCGAGTTCGACCTGGCGGGCGAGGTGTCGGGCGACCCGGACCACCCGCGCATCGATCCTCAGCGCCAGGGCGAGGTCATAGTCCGTGCCGATCTGGATCTGCACGCTGAACCGGCTCGCGAGCGCCTCCGTCAAAACCGCCCCGTGGACGCCGGGATTGTGGCCCGCCACCACGTAGAAGCCCGGCTCGGCCTTGATGGTCTCGCCCTTGTGGGCCTTGACCTGGATCTGCCTGCGCCCGTCCATCGCGGGATACAGCGCCGCCAGGACCTTCGGTGAGATCAAGGTGGCATCGTCGATCAGCAGGGCGCGGCCCTCGGTCATCGCGGTGACCAGCGGACCGTACTGGAAGACGTAGGCTCCCGCGTCGTCCTGTGTGTACTCGCCGATCAAGTCGCCGACCGTGGTGTCGCCGTCACCGGCGACGGTGAGCAGGTCCTCGAACGCCGCCTCGACCAGACTCGTCTTGCCGGTGCCCGGAGGGCCGTAGAGCAGCACCGGCACGTCGGCGTCGCGCAGGCGATTCAACGCCTCGACGTCGGGCAGATCGGCCAGCTCCCGGGGGTGGTAGAGCTGGCCCCCCGCGCGGCGGATCGGGCCGGTCTGCCGGGGCGTGGCTGCTGCGGGAGTGGTCGTGCGGGCCGTGGCCGCCTGGGCGCGGGGAGAGTGGGTGCCCGGTGGGCTGATCACAGCGGTCTGCGCGGCTGCGGCGGTTTTCGCGTTCGCGCGGAACTCCGGTTGTCCGGTTCCGCCTTGGTCGGCCTCGCCGCGTCGCACCAGGGTGAGGGCGGCGTTGCGGACGGCGCCGTGGGAGTGGCCCAGCTGCCTGGCCATGTCCCCGATGGTGAGCGTGTCCGCCGGCCGGTCGGCCAGCAGCCGGGCCACCTTGGCCCGTAGTTCGCCGGCCTTGGTGCGCGCTGGACCGGTAGGCGTTCCGGGTGTGGTCAAAACGAGGCCCCTTCAACAGGTGTGGGTGCGGGAGGGGTTGGTGATGCGATGGAGAGGCTGACCGCTCTCGGAGCGGATCACGGACTGTGCCGACATCGGCGACCGGGCCAACCGGGGCGTACCGTCGGCGCTCACCGGCCGACCGAGGGCTCGGCCCAGTTGCAGGGGATGGCCGGCGACGAGCAGCTCGCTGGCTGCCGAGCAGGCCCGTGCGTCCGCTCCGTACCGGGTTCCGTCGCTCGGCAGGCGCAGCCTGGCGTCTCTTCGAAACCGTCCTGGAGCAGGATCCGCCGGGCGGCGGCGTTGTAGCCGGTGGTGGTGATCTCGCCGGTGATGGAGTGCCGGATCGTCATGAACGGCTCTGCTGGTGCTTCGGGCAAGGCGGATCTCCTATCGGTGGTGGCGGGAAAGCGGTGGGGTGTTGGGCGAAGGCGAGGCGGGCCCGGAGCTTCCAGCACATCAACGGTGCGCGGCTGGACCACGAACGATGGGCAATGACTGCCGACATGCTCCAGGGCGGGTCTCACCGCCCCTCAGCTACTTGACTCGCCTTTCCGCACGTTCTGATAGCCGGGTGTACCAACAACAGCGGTTGGAAGGTGGTCGGGTTGCGCCCTCATGAGGGTGTCTCGTGGCGGGCCCGGAGTGGGCGGCGGTGCCGGCCGCGCGGCCGGTGCTCGGCGGGGCGGAGCTGTCGGTGCGCGGCGAGCAGGACGGCGAGGGCGAAGGCCGCGCCGGCGGCGGGGAGCGCGGCGATGGCGAGGGGCTGCTCGGCGAGGCGTCCGGCCAGCGCGGTACCGGCGGACTGCCCGACGCCGATCGAGAGAATCAAGTACGCGTACGCCTCGCTGGTCCGGCCCGCCGGGGCAAGGGCGTCTGTGCTCACGTAGGCGCAGGCGACCACGACGGTCAGGAACGCGCCGGGCACAGCGACCGCGGCGGTGGCCGCGAACGGGCCAGGCAGAGCCAGCAGCGGGAGCCACCCGGCGAGAAACGCCGCGCAGGCGGTGATCAGCCGGTCGGCCGTGGGTCCCGTCCAGGTGCGGCTTCCGTAGACGAGGCCGCCCAGGAAGCTGCCGGTGGAGAACGCGGCGGGGATGATGCCCGACAGCATGTCCTGCTCGTGGTGCTCGGCCATAGCGATCGACCACACATTCATGGCCCCTAGCGCGAACCCGATGCCGGTGAGCGAGACGAACAGGAGCACCAGGTGGGGGCTGGTCAAACGGCCAACGGCACCGTGACGGTCACCGGCTGACGGTGTCGGCCGCCAGCGCCGCGATGGCGGAGCGAGCACCACCACGGCGGTCCCGGACAAACCGAGGACGGCGGTGGCGATGAGCGCGACCGTGGGGCTGTACGCGGAGGCCAGGGCGGCGGCGAGCAGCGGGCCGGCGATGTACAGCAGGCCCTGCGTGCCGGTGTCGAGGGCGAGCGCGGCGTGCCGAAGGCGGGGGTCGGGCAGCACGCTCGGCCACAGCGCGCGGAGCCCGGCCTCCAGGGCCGGGGCGGTCAGCCCGCCGGCGACGACGATGGCCGTGGCCAGGCCCGGTCCGCCGTACGGTCCGGTCAGCGGCAGGGCCACCAGGAGGGCCGAGTTGAGCAGGGCGGCCGGAAGGTGCACGGCCGTCTGGCCGTGGCGGTCCATCAGGCGTCCCTTGACCGGCTGGGCCAGCGCGGAGGACAGCCCGTACAGGGCACTGAGCAGGCCGCCGAAGGCGATGCTGCTGCCGCTCGCGGTGGTCCACAGGAGGATGGCGACGGGTGCCATGCCGTTGGGGAGCCGGCCGGTGAGGGTGCCGCCGAGGAGGCGGGCGACGTACGGGCTGCCCAGCACCGCGCGGTAGGTGATGCGCGGTGCCGGGGCCGCCGGGGGTGCGGTCGGGGACAACGGGTGCTTTCTCGGGGGATTAGCGGTGGTGGGCGGGGGTGCTGGCGCGGGGCGGCGGCGTGGGTGGTGTGGTGTCCACGGCGGGTCGCGGGAGGGCGCGCAGCACGGGGGTGCGGTGCGGGGGCAGGATGGCCACGGTCGCGCCGAGGTCCTCGGCCGCCTCTTCGACTTCGCGGGTGAGGAACTCGATCTGCCGGCCCAGCGCTGCGAGGCGGGCGGCGACCTGGCGGCCCTGCGCGGTCTCCAGGGCTCCGGCGAACTGGCCGCTCGTCTCCAGGAGTTCCTGGAGGCAGACCATCGGGCCGGCGGCGTAGCCGCGCTGCACGGCGCCGAGGAGCGCATTGGATGCGTCACCGGCGCTCTGGCCTTCGACGACGTCGCGGATGAGGTCCTGCACAGACACCTCCGGCACCGGTGCCGGGCGGTTGAACCGGGAGGCGTCCGCGCTCAGCACGCCGGGCGGGACCGGGGCGGGCAGGACCTTGCCTGCCTCGTATTCGTGGGCGTAGTGCCCGATCACCTGCCAGCCCGGTGCGTCCGGGTCGCCGCGCAGCGCGACCACGGTCGAGTCGTCGTCCTCGACCAGATGGGCGAGGGTGATCGGCTGCCCGTCGGCGGCGTACCACGACTCGGTCAGCTCCAGCGCGCCGCGCCGCTGCGCGGTCTGGGCCCTGGCGGTCCACAGCTGCTGTTCCTCGTCACTCAGCGGAGCCTTGTGGTGCTGGGCACTTTGCTGGTCGGGGGGTTGCTGGCGATGGAGCCGTGGTCCGCCCAGGCGGTGAGGTGCGGCAACAAGGCCGCGTGCTGAGTGCGTTCGGCCGCCGAGCCGGGGGTGGCCGGACGGTCGAGGGCCCTGCGGATCTGGACGGCGGAGGCGGCCAGGCCGTCCAGGACGGCCTGCCACCCGGCCAGGTGCCGTGCGGGTGGCAGTTCGGCGAGCACGAGGCAGGCGGCGCCGAGGAGAGCCTCGGCGTGCGGGGCGAGGTGGGTGGCGTATGCCTCGACCGCCGCCTTGTCGCGGCGGGCTCGTGCAGTGGCAGCGGCGCCTGCGTGGACGGTGCGGCCGTAGCGGTCGCGTGTCAGGTCGAGCGCGGCCTCGGTCTCGCAGTCGATGACCGCCATCCGCAAACGGAAATCGCGTGCGCCGTTGGCTAGTTCGGGCGTTGTCGGGACGGGGCCCTCGGGGACCGGAATGCTCGCGGGTGTCATCGGGACCGCCCGCCGGTCGCGGCCGTCAAATGGACGGATGGAGAGTAGGTGGGCTTCGGCGGGATCGGCCGGGCCGCCGGCGGGGCGGTGGTGGGCGGTGCGGAGCGCTGCGTCGTCCGGCCGGCGGCGGCATGGGCGAGACGGCTGTGGCGCTCCTGGAGCCCGTTGGGCCGGGCGGGGCGTGGCGGGCCGGCGGGGAGGGACGGGTCGAGGCGGATGTCGGCCTGCACGGTGTAGCCGTGGCGACGCAGGTCGTGGACGGTTTGGCGGGTGCGGCGGATTCCGTCGCGCCCGGGCTCGGTGAGCCGGTAAAGACCGGGATTTCCGGGAACGGGCTCGAACTGCTCGCGCTCCAGGTACCAGTGGGCGAGATGGGCAGGCAGGGAGGAGGCGAAGGAAGCGACGAAGCTGTGCTCCTCGTGGTCGCCGAAGGTGAAGTGGATATCGGGCTGCAAGGTGGGCGGGGTTCTCCTCGGGGTGTCGGGGTCGAACTGCCAGGGACCGCGGCGCGCGGGCCGGACCGCGTTGAGGGGAGGACCGGGCGGCGGTGTGCTGCGCTCAGGCGGGCCTGACGCAAGAACGCTTCGCCGTCGGTGAGCCAAGGTCCTCGGGGCGCAGGACGGCGCGCAGGCTGCGGCCGTACGCCCAGGCGTGCTCGCGGGCCGCCGCCTCCAGCTGGTCATATCCGACCTGGGCTGTCATCTGCCCGTCCCACTTGCGGTACCGGTACACCGGGACCGGCAGCAGAATGCCGGGCGCGAGAGCGGTGACGCCGAGGGCCGCGCAGTAGTCCTCGCCCTGGACGAGGCCGCCCATCGGCGCGGCACGCACGAGGTCGGTGCGGGCGAGGATCGTGGTCGGCCCGATGGGGATGGTGTCCGCAGGCGACTTCCAGTACGTCCACACGTCACCGGCCTCGTGCCGACCGGGCGGCGTGGGACAGCGCCACAGGGTGGTCGAGCCGTCCGGGTGCCGGTCCTGACTCCAGCCCGCACACCAGCCGACCCCGGTCGACTCCAGGGTGTTCAGCCGTACGGCCATGGCGTCGTCGGTGAACTCGTCATCGTCGTCCGCCCAGTTCATGTACGGGGTGCGGACCAGGGTGAGGGCCAGGTTGCGGGCGCAGGCGGCGCCGACCGGCCGGGGAAGCGCCAGCGCGCGGACGCGGGGGTCCTGTGCGAGCGGGGCCGGCAGGCGGTCGGGGGAGGCGCCGTCGAGCGCGATCACGGCCTCCCACGGCACGGACTGCCGGGTGAAGCTGGCGTGCATGGCGCTCAGATAGTCCAGCCGGTCTTCGCGCAGGCGGCTGGCGATGACGACGGTGATCAGGGGCGCGGTGTGCGGGGGCAGGGAAGGCTCCGGGAGACGAAGGGCGGGACTAGCGGCGCGTGGCGGGGCGTGAGGTGCCGGTCTTCGCCGGGGCGGTGGCGCGCGACGCGCCGGGACGGTGCGTCTAAGGGCGGCCTGACCAGGGGGCGACCGGCGGGCCGGAGGCGTCGGTGCGGGCGCAGGTGTAGCCGATCAGGCGGGACGGTTCGGCCTTCGCGGGGACGGTGGCGGCGTCGTTGCACACGAACGTGTAGCGGATGGAAGAGCGGGGCACGTCGTGGAGCCAGGCCCGGTCGTCCTTGCCGGGGTTGATCTGCAGGCCGGAGTGCGCGACGGCGTCGGTCTGGGTGTGCGTGTGGGAGAAGAGGATCAGCGCGCCGCCGTCGCTGGTCTTGAGGGCGTAGGCGTCCTTGTAGCGGTTGTCGGTGCCGGCGAAGACGGTCGTTCCCTGGTCCCCGTAGCGGGTGCCGGTCTCGTCGTGGACCTCGATCTGCTCCTTGCTCGCCTTGGTCGGCGCGAAGACCTTCGTCCCGGTCTTCACACCTCCGGTGGCGAAGTTGTCGAGCACGGCTGTGCGCAGCAGGGTGGCGTCGGCCGCGAGGTGCTTGTTGCCGTCGGCGGCGACGGCCGTCGCGTATCCGTCCCGATCGCGGGCGACGTCCGGCAGCTTCCGGCTGTTGAGGTCGATGACGGAGACCATCTCCCAGCGCTTGTGCTGGGGGCGTTCGGCGAACACGGCCAGACGCGAGGGGGCCTTGCCCTTCTGCGACGAGAGCGCGGCGGCGAACCAGCGGTCCTGCCCGGAGGCCAGGCGCGGGATGTACAGCTTGGCGTTCGCGGTGTCGTAGGACCACGGCTTGTACGGCTTGCGGTCTGCTGCGGGGAGCCCTTCGGTCTCGGTGTAGTCCGAGACGGACATCGCGTACAGCGCGCCGTCCTCGACCGTGTCGAGCAGGGGCCGGTTCCGGGCGCTGTTGGCCTTGTTGTTGATCTTCGAGTAGCGGGCGATGACGTCGCGGGCCTTGGCGGCGGTGAGGGCGGGCGCGGGCTTAGGCGCGGTGCTGGCGCTGGGGGTCTGCCTGGTGTCGGAGGAGGTGGCGTGGTCGGTGGCGCAGCCGGTCAGGGCCAGGGCGAGGCAGGTGCCGGCTAGCAGCGGCCGGATGCGTCGGGGGATGGGGATGGAAGGCTCCAAGGCTCTGGTGCGAAGGGGGAAGCGGGGAGGGGAGTGCGGTGTCAGCGCGTGTGCCGCGGTGTGCCCGGTGGGTGGACGGGCGGGGGAAGTGGCGTGCGCGTCGGTGATGCTGGCCGTCGGGGTGCCGGTTCCTGTGGAGTCAGGGCACGCATCCGGTCCTCAGCCACGTGCAGGACCTCTCCGAGGTTGCGGATCTCGGCGGCGGCTTCGGCGAGGTCGTAGGACAGGTCGAAGCCGTCGTCCTCCTCGGCTTCCTTGGCCTTCTCGCCGGCTGCTTCGAAGAACTCGCCCAGCCGCTCCAGCAGACCGTCGGTGGGCTCCAGGATCTGATGTAGCAGGTCAGCGGCATCCGCGTGCGACTCGGCTCCGTTGAGCCGGTCGGTCAGAGCGCGCAGCGCGTCGCCGTAGACGTAGACGGGGCCACGGTCTGGTGTGCCGGGGACGTCCCGGGCCTGGGACGGGCGTGTCGGTCGGGCTGGCAGCAGGTGGGGGCTTTCGCGGGGCGGGATGGGGTGAGGTAGCAGTCCGAGCTGGGCGAGGTGGTGGTCGATCGCCTCGATCAGGGGTGGGGCGCTGCCGCCGTGGCGGGCTTCGGGCTGCTCGGGGCCACCGGGGTCGGCGGGAGGAGCTGAGTCGTAGATGCGCTCGAACAGGCTTGACCGGTCGCTGCTGCGCTCACGGGTCACGATCCAGCCCTCCGGGTCTCCCGGCGGGCGCTCGGAGGGCGGCTCCTGCGGCGGACTGATGATCAGCTGACTGTCGTCGGGGAGCGAGACGCGCACGATGTAGGCGCTGAGGCCGAACTCGATGTCGCACTCCAGGCCGCGCGCTCGCAGCGGTGTCGTGATGTGCGCGTGACGACGCCACAGCTCCTGCCACCACGGTGTGTTCACGTCGCGGTGGTCGGGAAGTGGCGCGAGCGGAGCCGTGCGGGCGTCGGTGGTGTTCGCCTCGTCAGCGGCCACGGCTTCTCCTGCGGGACTCCGGCCTATGTGGATGAGCTGTCCGGGGAGCGAGGCCGGCTTCCGGCTCCGGAAGGGGACTGACGTCGAGTGCGTGCTCGTCGTAGGCGGCGATCAGGCCGTGTTCCAGTTGGGCTTCACGGTCGGCGACCTGCGCGATGAGGTCGTCGTGATCGGCTCGGCGCCGTTGGTCTTCACCCCATTGGGTGGCATTCATGTGAGGGGGACGTTCCAAGAGGACTCCGTGTGTGAGCGGGTGGTGGTGCGCGACGGTGAAGGTCGCTTGGGACCGGAACAGTCGGAAGAGAGCTATCGGCGGGGCGCAGAGCCGGGGGCGCAGGAGCGGGCGGCATACCTGCCGTGGCCCCCCGCTGGGCGCCGGTCGGTGTCGCGGGGGTTGGGGCCGGGTCGTAGGCGGCGCGCAGTCTGCTCAGGCCGGCTTCTTCGGCGAGGGCCAGGACCGACAGCGCCCGGCTGGCCGCCGTCATCAGCAGGTTCGAGGGGGGATTGCCACGGAGACGGTGGGGCCCGGGTGGGCCCGTGTGCAGAAGACCAGACCGGTTTACGCCGTGCCGGAGTCGATGCCGAGGTCGTCGAAGGAGTCCTGTCGGTAGCCGAAGACGGACTCTTCGAGCACGCAGAGCCGCTCGCAGTGGGGGTTCTGCCGGTAGGCGTCGCTTCGGCTGCTGACGTAGTCCTGCTTGTGTGCTTCTGCCGTGGCGGTCTGGACGAAGTTGCGTGAGGAGATACGGCCCCACTCGGTCATGTCGGTAAAGTTGCTGTCTTTCATCCACACCCAGATGCCGTTGCCGAGCTTCATGATGCTCTTGGGGTGGTACAGCCCGTTGGTGGTGCGATGACGGCGCGGGCTGTGGCGTTCCCCGAGGTCTCGCATCATGGCCTGGCCCGCCTTCTTGATCACCAGGCCGAGCAGTTCCTTACGCGGAGCAAGCCGCTCGCAGAGCGCTTCGAGAAGCTCGTCCTGGTGGATGCGGCCGGTGTCGGTGGTGACCTGCTGGGCTGCCTCCAGCGCGATCTTCCGGAGGACGGGGTCGGAAGTGAGGTTCACGGAAGGTTACGCTCCTGCCACACCGAAGCCATCTCGGCCAGTGCCGTGGCCGCATGCTTGATGACCTCTTGGGTCACGGCCCGGCCGGGCGGCGCCAGGTCGGGGTCGTAGAGGGCGAAGGTGCGGCTGCCCCGGACCTGAGCGAGCGAGGGCAGGACCTCGCACAGCAGCTGGGTGGCGACCCGTCGCTGGCGCTTCTGCTCCTCCACACGTTCGCGGCGCTCGGCCCATGCCCCGGCCAGCGACAGCTGTCCCTCAGCTACCCGGGTAGCCAGTTCTGGATCCTCTTCGCGAAGCTTGGCAAGCTGCGCTTCTGCCGAATTGGCCTTCGCCTTGTTCTCCTGTGCGGCTGCGTACGCTTCGTTGAGCCCCATGGCGCCGTTGATGACCGGATCGACCAGGTCGGGTGCATGCTGAAGAACGATGCTGGCGCGGCCCATGACAGCGGTAGCGACGCCGAGTTGTTCCCCGAGGGAACGCGCCGTCTGTTCCCTCGGGGAACGACCGTCTTGTCCCTTAAGGGAACGGGCCTTGACGGTGATCATCGCTGTCTGCCCCTTGGTCAGGTTGCGGCGTCGCAGGTTGACCGACAGGACGTAGGCGTCGACGTTGTCCTGCTCGTAGGTGAGGAAGGCAGGCTCGATGCCGACGCGTTCGCAGGCGGTGAGGCGCCCGCGGCCGTCGAGGATGCGCCCCTGCGGGTCCAGGACGATGGGCTGGAGCAGTCCGTTCTCCTCAATGTCCTGGGCGAGGGCTGCCAGTTCCTCCTCGTCGAGCAGGGGGAGAAGTGCGGTGGTCGGGTGAGTTTCTATGGCGGCTTCCTTGGGGGAGTGCTGTCGGGATTGGTGAACTTGGCGCCTTTTCAGTGCATGCGGCCGTCCGTGTCGAAGAGCGCCAGTTCGCGGCTGTGCAGGAGGTGCTGGACGATGAAAGATCGTCCGGCGACTTTCCACAGGCCCCGGCCGCGGTTGAGGTGGGCGATGGCGTCCATCTCGACGGAGGTCAGCCCGAGCAGGGAGGCGGCGGCGTGGAGTTGGTCGGTCTCCTGGCGGTAGATGATGCGGGTGGAGCAGTCGGCCAGCAGGCCCTCGGCCAGGGCACGTCCCTGTGATCCGGCATCGCCGGCGGTGAGCAGGTCGGACAACCGGTGGATGACCATGAGGTTGGCGATGCCCAGGCCCCGGGAGAGCTTCCACTGGGCCTGCATCCGCTGGAGCAGCCCGACGTGGCGCATCAGGCGCCATGCCTCGTCGTAGACGATCCAGCGCCGGCCGCCTCCGAGGTCGGAGAGGGCGGATTCCATCCAGGCGGAGGCGCAGGTCATCGCGAGGACGAGTGCGGTGTCGTCGCCGGATCCGCCGAGCCGGGACAGGTCGATGGTGAGCATCGGCGCGCTCGGGTCGAAGGAGACGGTGGAGGGCGCGTCGAACATGCCGGCCAGGTCACCGTGGACCAACCTGCGCATGGCGTGGGCGAGGTCGCGGGCTGCCTCGCCGAGTCGGCCCGACATCATCCCGGCAGCTTCGTCGAGCGCGTGGGGGTTGTTGAGGGCGTGGGCGACGTCGCCGATAAGTGGAGTGCGGCCGGTGGCGGCGGCGCGGGTGACGACCGCGTCGAGGGCGATGTCCAGGGCGGTGTGTTCCATGGGCATCAGGTCCCGGCCCAGGACGGTCCGGGCCAGGGAGCCGAGGAGGAGCAGGCGTCGCTTGCGGATCTCGCCGGCCCAGTCGGCTTCGGACGCGCTCTTCGGGCGCGGGGCCGCGTCCAGGGGGTTCAGCCGTCCGGGCAGTCCGGGCCCGAGGGCGACGGACCTGCCGCCGAGGGCCTGCGCCACTGGTGTCCATTCGCCTTTCGGGTCGCACGGTACGTAGACGCGGTAGCCGAAGGCGACCGACCGTAGTGCGAAAGACTTGGCCAGGGCGCTCTTGCCCTGGCCGATGACTCCGGCGAGCAGGAGGTTCGGGTTGGTGAACCCTTCGACCTTGCCGTACAGCGCGAACGGGTCGAAGACGAAGCTCGCTTCGGCGTGGACGTCGCGTCCGATGTAGATGCCCTCGGCGCCGAGGCCGCCTTCGGCCAGGAACGGGTACGCGCCGGCGGCTATGGCCGTCGTCATGCGGTGGGCGGGGAGCTTGAGCCGGTTCCCACGGGCGGAGGCGGGCCCGGGTCGGCCGTCCGCCGGGTAGAGCGGAGCGGGCGTCTGTTGTTCGGCGGTCGTGGCCTGGGCGGGGTGGGTGCCGGCTTCGGTGCGGGCTTTGGCGGTGGCTTCGGCGAGTTGTCGGCGGGCGGCCTTGCGGCTGGCGCGGTCGGTGCCGTGGGCGGTGAACAAGGGGGAGGCGGAGGCGCGACGGGCGGGCCGGTGGCTCATCGGGGGCCCTCGATTCTGCGGGTGGTGCTCATCGCACGCAGGCTGTGGTGTGCGAGCGGAGGTCGGTGGGGGTGGTCTTGCGGCGGATGCTGTGCCCGGCGGCGAGGTGGCGCTGGCAGATCGTCAGAACAGGCGGTCCCTCGGGCAGCCGGTCGGGCCGGCATGTGCGTGCCTCGGCGTCCGCTGCGGTGTCGGTGGGCAGCAGGTGGAACGCGCTGTGGACTTCGTTGGTGGCCTGCCAGAGGCGAGTGTGCGCGGCGGCCAGGAGGCGGCCGGCGGCGGGATGGGGAGGACGGGTGGTCTCGGCGAGCTGGTCCAGGAGGTGGAGCAGGGCGGTGAGGTGGGCGTGGAGCACGTCGAGGTGCTGCCGGTCCGCCGGCCGGGGCGGGGCGGCGTCCGGCGGGGCGAGGGCGCGGGTGTGGTGGCGGACTCCGGCGCTCGCGGCGCGCAGGTAGGGGTGCGCGTCGTCCGCGGGTGTGTGTGAGGTCAAAGGTGGTGGTCCTTCCTGCCGGGCGGCAGGGGCGGCGACGGGTGGTCCGTCGCGGATGAGCGAAGAACAGCAGGCCAGGGGGAGGCCCGGTGTGGATGGGGCCGGCTCACAGGGCGGTGCGGGCGAGGGGGAGCGCGCTGAGGGCGAAGGCATCGGGCTGCTGGTAGTTGAGCCGTCGCAGATCGACGCCGGAGGTGACGGCGTGAGTCTCGATCTGTGCGCAGGCGGCGTCGAGGAGGGCGTCGGTGGCGGCAGTGACGGTGACCAGGCCGGTCAGGGCCACGTCCGCGTGGCCGGCGATGAGCTGGCGTTCACGCGTCTTGACGTCGGCGTACTCGACGGAATCCTCTTCGGAATCGACCTGCCCGCGGCGGGCGCGCTCGTGGGCGTCGGCGACGATGGCGGCTTTCCGGCGCTGTACGTCCCGCAGAGCGGACTCGAGCCCCTGCGGCACGTAGATGAGGGAGAGGCTGCGTCGGACGCCGGCGGTGAACATGATCCCGTGCAGGAACCCGGCGCTCGCTTCGGTGCGCGGCCAGTTCTCCACCCAGTACGTCGCGTGCCGCGCGCTGTCGGTGGCGAGGCGGTCGTACTCCTCGATCTGGACGACGGGCCCCGCGGCTGCGGGATCGGCCTCGGCGCTGCCGGTGTCGGACCACTGCTGGAGTGCGGCGAGCGCGTGGGGGTCGTAGGCGGTGCGGATGACGGCGGCGATCTCCCGCGAGGTCAGCCACCCGGTGACCATCAGCCCGGCGTTGCGGGCGGCCTGCGCGACGCTGGCCGTGGTCTGTTCCATGACGGTGAACGCTCCCGGCAGGCCACCGCCGGCTTGGCGGATGAGGCGTCGT
This sequence comes from Streptomyces sp. NPDC057099, assembly GCF_042671245.1. NCBI lineage: Bacteria > Bacillati > Actinomycetota > Actinomycetes > Kitasatosporales > Streptomycetaceae > Streptomyces > Streptomyces sp. NPDC057099. Next base: position 30,710 of record NZ_JBHUTX010000037.1, on the reverse strand, counting down.
GCGGCCTTGAGGTCGAGGGAGATGGCGAGGTACGTCTCGTGGGGTGCGGCGGCGGGGCCGACCGAGGCGACCAGTTCGGAATAGACCTGTCCGGCGACCGGCGTTTCGGGCTGCCCGTGCCGGGTCCAGTGGCGGGTGAGGGTGTCGCCGCTGTCGGGGACGGTGCGCTCCAGCACCTGCACGGTGGCGATGTGCCCGGTGCGGGCGATGCCCGCGAGCGCGCGGCCCCAGCTGGTGACGTTGTGGTTCTGTGCGGCGGCGTCGAGAAGGGCGAAAGCGCGGCTGCTGACCCGGGCGACGGCCGTCAGGGTCTGCTGGTGCGGGTCGTGCACGGCGGCAGCGCCGGTGGCCGAGTCGCCGGGAGTGACGACCTTCAGCGAGGCGGCGCTCCCGGGCAGATGGAGGACGCCATCCTGCCGGGGCCGCGTGACGGGCCGGGCGAGCCAGAGCGTCTGGCCGATACGGCGGCGGTGGGCGTAGCGGGCGACGACCGGCGCCCAGTCGATCAGGGAGCGCCCGTGCCGCCGGATCGCGACGAGCGCACCGGATGCCGCCCACAACGGGGCCAGAGCCACGGCGCCGAGCAGCCCGGTGGAGATCAGCGTCATCAGCAGCAGCGCCAACGTAGTGGCTGCGAGGATGAGTTGGGGCAGGGAGAGGCCGAGGAGGATGCCGCGGCGGGACCGGTGCGGGAACTTCACCGTGACCGGGGCGACGGAGAGATCAGTCAAAGGACGGGTCCTGGAGAGGCGGGTGGAACCCGGGGGCGGGAGGCGGCGTGCACGTCCCGCCCCCGGGAAGCTGGCAGGGGATCAGAGACCGGCCGGAGGCGGCGGTCCGCTCGCCCCGCTCTTTGCGGCGTTGCGTGAGCCGGAGGACGGTGGCGTGCCCTGCGGCGGCGGGGCGGTGGTCGGTGCGGTGGGCTGCCATCCGCTGCCCTGGCCGGAGGCGGCGCTCGACCCGGATCCGCCCGGCCCCGGGCTGCCGCCCACCTGTCCGCTGGTGTCGTCGGACACGCTGGTCGGCGCGGGCTGGACGGCCTTGTCCAGACCGGACTTGATGCCATTGCCACCGGGCGAGACGCCTGTTCCGCCGCCCTGAGAACCGTCCTTGCCCTCTCCGCCGCCGGTCGGGTGGGCGGCGATGTCGCCGGGGAAGCCCCCTCCGCCAGCGGCGTCGGGGCCCTGCAGCGCGGCGCCTGCGCCGGCTGCCGCACCTCCGGTCCCGGCGGTGGCCGCTGCTGCCGCGGCCTTGCGGGCGCCGTTCTCGGCGTGCGCCTTGGCGAGCTGGGCTCCGGCGCCACCGGCGCGGTGGAGGGACTCACCGTCGGAGCCGTCTGCTGCCCAGTGCACGAACTTGAAGGTCGCGTACGGACACAACAACACCAAGATCATGATGACGATGCCTGCCATCACATCGGCGAGCGCGGAGAGCCCGTCCTTGGCCTCGGATTTACCCATCGCGGCGATGCCGAGCACGAAGACGACCGTCATCAGCAGCTTGGAGACGACGAGGGTCGTGGTGGCCTCGATCCAGCCCCTGCGCCAGCGGCGTGCGGCCTCCCAGCCGCCTCCGGCACCGGCGAAGACCGCCAGGGTCACCATGACGAGGATGCCGACCTTGCGCACCATCATCACGCACCAGTACAGCAGCGCGCCGACGGCGGCGGCCAGGGCGGTGAAGACGGCGACGAGCCAGCCCAGTCCGGCCAGTCCCGGGATCTGGTTGACCTTGACCATGCGGCGGACCGCTGAGGCGATGTCGGTGTTCGCGGCTTGGAAGAGGCCGGCGGACAGGGCGTCGACCACTTCGATCGCGACGGTGGTCAGGGCGATCGCGGCGAACGCGAAGATCACCCCGGAGGCGGTGCCGGTGAACGCCTGGGTGAGGGCCTGGCCGTCACGCCGGATCGCGGCGCGGACGAGCTGGGCGCAGAAGGTGGCCACGAGCACGACCAGACCGATGGGCAGGATCATCTCGTAGTTGTCGCGGAACCAGCCCGCGTTGAGGTCCACGCGGGTGGTGACATCGACGGTCTTGGCGGCAAGGTCGGCCGCGGCAGCGGCCAGTTCACCGGCGCTCTTGGCCATCCAGTCGCCGATCGCCTTGCCCGGGTCGGAGGCGAAGTCCACGGCCTCGCCGACCGCGCAGACCTTGTCCGCCAGGGGGAGTTCACAAAACCCCATGAGCAGCTCCTTTCGGTCAGGGCGCGACGCGCGGGGCGATGGCGACGAGCGAGCAGTCGGACGAGGGCCGGCACTGCACGGCCAGGGTCACGGCCCGTTCCTCGGCTCCGCCCCCGCCCTTGTTCCAGGCGATGGTCTGCTTGCCCGTGACGGTGACGGCGTAGATGTACGCCTTAGTGATCTCCGATGGGTTCTCCGCCAGGGCCTGCTTGAACGCGGAGGGGTAGTGGCCTTCGGTGATGCTCGCGGAGGCGTGCTGGTCTTGGTCGGCCATCCGCGACCACAGCAACGGGTCGGGAACCTGGCCGGAGACCGAGGCCCAGTCGGCGTACGTGGACTCCTTGGTCATCCAGGCACGCATGCCGGCGAGCTGCTGGTCGCGGCTGGTATCGCGCGTGTCGTAGGACCACAACATCTGGGCGGCTGCCTTGGCGTAGGCGACCGGGTCGGAGATCTGCGGTGGCTTGGGCACCGACCCGGGGCCGGAGGAGGACTCGGGGGCGGCCTCGGAGGCGGACGGGCTGCCGGCCGGGGCGGGCGCGGCGGTGTCCGGAGCCCTTTGGTTGTTTGCGCTGCCGGTCACGACAGCGGCGATCCCGGCGATGACCAGCAGCACGGCGACGACCGCGGCGACGATCGCGATGCGCCGGTTGGCCGACCAGCCCGTGCCGTAGGAGGAGAGCGAGAAGGAGGGGGTTCGGTTCTTCATCAGCGGATCTGCGAACCGAGGTTGGAGAAGAAGGCGACGATTCCGTTCGCGGCTCCCAGACCGAGTGCGGCGCCCGCAGCGACGTAGGTGCCCTTCTTGCCGTTGGCCTCGGCCTGGTGGCCACCGGAGTGGTGGCCCCAGGCCCACACTCCGAGGGAGACGGCGAGGGCGCCGACGACGGCGATGATCCCGAACATGTTGATGCTGCTGACGACGCTCTTCAGCACGCTCAGACCGGGCAGACCACCGCCCTTCGGCGAGATTCCTGGGTCGTAGGCGAGCTGGAGGACGCGGTCTGCGAGAGGGTGGGACATAGCTGTGGCGGGGCTCCTTGCATACGCGGCCAGGCGAGGGCCGGCGGGAAGGGAACGGCGGGGGGATATGCGCGAGGGGCGCGGGCGAGGTCACAGGACGCGGCGGGCGGCCAGAATCGTCCAGTCCTTGACCGGGGTGATCCGGACCGGCTTGGTGGTGCGCGGCGCCTCGATCACGAGGCCCTCGCCCATGTACATGCCGACATGCTCGGGCCGTGCGGCGGTGCCGCGACTGAAGACCAGATCACCGGGCGCGAGACGAGCGGGCGAGACGGCCTTGCCCTCATCGACCTGCGTGTACGTGGTACGGGTGAGCCTGACGCCGGCGTGCGCGTACGCCTGCTGCGTCAGGCTGGAGCAGTCGCAGCGGCCCATGGGATCGGGGCCGTGCGCGTTGGTGCAGGACCCGCCCCACTGATAGAGCGTCCCGAGCTGCTGCATCGCCCAGGTGATGGCCTTGCGGGCCTTCGGATCGGCGTCCTTGGGAATCGTGTAGCCCTTCGGGACGCTCCCCTCGGGGATGCGGCCGAACCCGGAACCGTCCTGTCCCGGCGTGCAGCCGGTCGTACGGGTCGACGGCTCCTTGTCTTGGTCTGTGGCCTTGCGGTCCGCGTCACCGCCGGGGAAGGTCTTGGCGATGGCGGCCTGCAGCGCGGTGGCCAGCTTCTCCCACTGCGCGTACGCGTCCGGCAGGCCGGACTTCTGTACGGCTTGGGCGGCCTGGGTGACGGTCATCTGCTGCCACCCGCTCACCTTGAGCAAGTGCTGGTAGAACTGCTCGCTCGCGTAGGTGGGGTCGCGGATCTGCTCGGCGCTGCCCCAGCCCTGGGAAGGGCGCTGCTGGAAGAGGCCGAGGGAGTCGCGGTCGCCGTAGGCGAGGTTGCGCAGTCGGCTCTCCTGCATCGCCGTGGCGAGCGCGACGATCTGTCCCTTTCTGGGGACGTCGAGGGAGAGACCGGCGGCCACGATCGTCTGAGCGTTGGGGACTTGCTCGGCGGGCAGGTCCAGGCCCTCGACGTGCATGTCCTTGCCGGACGCGCCGTCGAGGATCTTGGTGACCTGGTCGGTGACCTTGTCCGTGTCCACGCCCGGCAGGCACGGTCCGATGGCACGGGCGGTGGCTTCGCTGGAGCTGACCATCATCATGGCCGCGCCGCCGAGGAGGAAGGGAGTGAGGACGACGACGCCGATGCCGGCGGCGAGCGCCTTCAACCGGCGCGGACCGCTCGCCGGTCAGCGTGTTCGGGGATGGGTGGGCATCGAGACGTCATGAATGTGTCCTTCTTCGGGGTGCGGTGTCCGGCGTGCCGCGCTGCGCGAGGTGTGGTGGAAGGGCGCGGCGGCCGGGGTGGGCGATCAACGGCGGGCCGGTGCGGGGCGAGTTGCCGCCCGCTCCGCGTGGCCGGGCCGTGAGCTAGGTGTGCCGGGGCAGGGGGTACCTCCGTGAGGTGTGGCGGGGGAGTGGCCAGCGGCGGTGTGCGCCGGGCGGTTCAAAAACAGTAGGTGCGGATCGGCGGTTGACCAAAAAGTCGGCGTGAGGTGCCGGAAACCGATACCTCGATGGGCACTTCTTGGTCGTCGGCGGTTTCGCCTCTACAGTTTTAGGACTCCCCCTCGACCTTCCTCGGTCCGTGGCCCTGGGCTTCTGCATGCCCACTTCCGGCCCGCGAGGACTCCTGCGCGAGGCGGATATCTCCCTCCGCATTTCCGCACCCGAATCGGGGTCCCTCTTTGCCTTTTTCCCTACACCAGGGCGACGCCCTCACCGTCCTCTCCGGCCTCCCGGACGGCTGCGTCGACTCCGTCATCACCGACCCGCCCTACAACTCCGGCGGTAGGACCGCGAAGGAGCGCACCACCCGCTCCGCCAAGCAGAAGTACACCTCCGCCGACTCCAAGAACGGCCTCGCCGACTTCACCGGCGAGAACATGGACCAGCGCAGCTACGGCTTCTGGCTGACGCAGATCATGACCGAAGCCCACCGCCTCACCAAGACCGGCGGGACGGCTCTGCTGTTCACCGACTGGCGCCAGCTCCCCACCACGACGGACGCGATCCAGGCGGCCGGGTGGCTGTGGCGAGGGGTGCTGGCCTGGCACAAGCCGCAGGCCAGGCCCCAGAAGGGCCGGTTCACCCAGAACTGCGAGTTCATCGTCTGGGCCAGCAAGGGGCCGATCGACGGCGCCCGGAATCCGGTCTACCTGCCCGGCATGTACTCCGCGTCGCAGCCCTCCGGAGCGAGGCGCCAGCACATCACGCAAAAGCCCGTCGAGGTGATGCGCGACCTGGTCAAGATCAGCCCCGAAGGCGGCACGGTCCTCGATTTCTGCGCCGGATCCGGCTCGACCGGGGTCGCTGCCCTGCTGGAAGGCAGGGACTTCATCGGCGTGGAGAAGACCGAGCACTATGCATCGATCGCGGCCGACCGGCTCACCGAGACGATCCGCGAAACCCTCACGCAGGATGACGTGGTTCTCACCGGCTGACCCGGTAACCAAGTCTTCTGCCACGGAAGTTTGGGCCGGTCTCACGTCCACCGCTGGCGTGACTCGCATGTCTCATGGCCGGGTGGCTGGCTGTTGCCCTTTCCGTGTCCGCTTCTCACATTCCCTTCCTGTTAGGAGATCATTCCTCTATGTCTGAGCCCGCGGATTCCCCGGCCGATGGGGGGTTGGAGCCGGTGCGTCTTCCGGATTCTGAACTGGAGGGGATCGAGGCCAGCGTCCGGCGGCTGATGGAGCAGTCGGCGCAGCAGGCCCAGCAGCTCGACCACCTCGCCTCCGCCCCGCCGCCCGGTCCCGCCCAGTCGCCGTTCGCGGCGTTCGGTATGCCAGGGCTCGGCGGCCCGCCCCCGGCCGCGCCGCCGGAGCCGCGTCCGATCCTGGAGCTGGACGGGGAGGAACGCGAGGACGAACTCGACTCGCTGTCGGACTGGGTCGACGACTTCCTCCTGCCCGTCTACGGGGCGGAGGTCACCACCGCGGCGCCCTGGTGCCTGCAATGGCAGGAGCACGACGTGGTGGTGGCGTGGCTGCACGCCCTGTGGCTCGCCTACCAGCAGCACAGGGACCCCGAGTCGGGCCTGTCCGGGCTGTTCGTGTGGCACCGCGACTTCCTCGCCCACGCCATGGCCGCGATCCGTGCGCCCGGTGGCCCGCTGTCGGCGTGCATGACCTCCCCGGATCGCCCGGCTCACCGCCTCCTGCCCGGCCCGCCTCCCTCGGCACGTGGCGAGAAGGCCCAGGTGGCGGAATCTTCCGGGTCCGGTGAGTCCTTCGAGCTGACGGCGTGAGCGGGGGCCAGCAGCGGGCGGCGTTCGGCCTGAGCTTCGACCCGCGCGCGCTGAGCGATCTCCTCCAGGCCCCGAGCGACATCCGGGACCTCACCCTCGCCTACCTGCAGGAAGTGGTGAACGCGGAGCGCTTCGGGCTGCGGCTGACCGGTGACTTGGAGGGTTACCGCAAGCTGTTCGTCGACTCCCGCAAGGACTGGCGCGTCGTCTACGGCGTGCGCCCGGCACCGGCGGAGTCCGCCTACCGGCGGGAGATCCACGTGGTCGCCGTCCGCCCGCGGGCCGGCAACGACGTCTACGACGAGGTCGGCCGCCGTCTGGGGATGCCCCGCCGGCCCCTGAGTGCCCGCACGCACGCGGCCCGCTCCTGCTCACCCCAGCTCACCACCCGCGCGCCGGCACCCAGGCCGGGACCGCCGCTCTCCGCAGAACCTGGCCTGCCCCGCCCGCCGCACAACGCCTCGCGCGACCAATCCCGTTGACCATCTGGAGATCTTGCCTATGCCCCCTGATCCCGCGCCGGCCAAAGGCCGGCGTGCGCTCTCCTCGCTCGACCACCGCATCGAGGCCGCCACCGGCCACGATGTCGACACCCTGTGGACCCATCGCGAGCGCGGCGTCCTCGACGAGGACCACGCCCGCCTCGTCGACCAGCATCGCGAGCTGACCCAGGCCGAAACCGGCGTCACCTTCCACCGAACGCTCCTCAACCGTCTGTCCAGCGGCGAGTTCCCCGTCGATCGCGCTCTGCTCCAGCGCATCGCCCGCACGCTCGACCAACTGGGAGAAGCCGCCGACGTACGCGCCGCAGTCGTGCAGCGGGTTCTGGCCGCCCTGGAGCCCATCGAGGCCGCCGCCGCAAGCACCTTGCCGACGGTCAAGGCTGACGCGGTATCGGCTGCCGACCAGGCAGCCCTGCTCGCGATCGCGGGCGGCGCCAAGCTCTACGAGCACCTGCTCACTCACCGGATGTCGGTGACGTGCGCCTCCGGTGCGCGCATCCCCTACGTAGAGCTGCAGCGGCTGGAGAACGCCGGGCTCGCCTTCCGCGACACCGACCACCCCGTACACGCCGGACAGCCCGTTGTCCTGACCGACGCCGGACGCGCCGCACTGCGCACCGCTCGCCCCCAGCCGACTCCAACCCCTCTGCCGAAGAGGGCTGTTCGCCCCGGCTCATGGCCATCCACTCCGGCGCCCCGGCGCTGACCCCGCACCGAAAGATTCTTCTTGCCTCCCATCGACCCTGCGCCCACCCGGAAGGGCATCCCCGAAGTCGTCTTCGACCTGGGTCTACCGCGCCTTCTACCGAGACGTCGCAGTGCGCGAGGACATGCTCGTCCCCCTCGCCGAACACCACACCCCTGACGGCGTGCACAGCTACTACGTCCTGTTCGACCGCACCGCCACCTGGGATCACCCAGGCATCCCTCAGTACATCGCCGTACACCTGCAGCGGGACCAGGCGAGGCGGACGTTCGACTGGGATCATGCTCTGCTGCCGCTGCCCGCGATGGGCCAGTCCTGGCTGATCCACCGCGGATGCCCTCCCGACGCCATCGGCCTCAACCCGGACTTTGGCCCGCCGCCGGCAGACGAGATGACACGAGCCCTGCAACAGCGTCTTGTCGGCGACGGAGACCACTTCGCGATGGGCTACTCCTACACCCGGGACGACCTGGACGACCCGGTCACCGTGGTGGCCCTGCGTGCCCTCGATCAGCGAACCCTCTCTCCGTTTCGTGTCCTGGTCGAGGAGGTCGACACCGAGGCGTGGTCCTACACCCTGCGCGAGGGCGGCTTCGACACGGTGGGCGAGGCCCTGCAGTGGTGCCGCGACCGGCTCGCCGGCGAGCCCGGCCCTCTCCCTCCGGTCCGCCCGGCAGCCGCAGCCAGCCGCCCAGCCGGCGTGCCGAAGGCCCCTGCTCCGCGCCCTCCCGGCCGCTCGCGCTGAGCGCTGAGACCGGGGAGAGCGGCGAAACATAGCCGACGATCGCCGGTTAGCCAAACCGGCGATTCTCCGGACTCTTATGGGGCCGCAGGGAAGACCCCCGCTGCACCATTCCACGCAATCCCTATGCCTGCACGGAGATCTCTTCCGCATGCACACGACCCCACCCTTCAAAACCGCCGCGATGATCGGCGCGATCGCTCTCCCCCTGCGGGGCCCCACCAGCAGCTGCGCGGCGCCCGCAACCACCACGGCAAGGGCTTCGCGACAACCGGAATGTGGCGCTGCCGAGTTCATCGCATTCACGACTTACGCCCCCTGAACGACCGGGCCGCTGAGCCCTTTTCGGAGAGGAACTCTCCTTGCCTGAAGAGATAGCCGAAGCCGCCACGGATGTCGTGGGGGTACTCACCGAACAGATCGAAACGCGATTCGGGATGGATCTCGACCGGCTGAAGGCAGCGGTCGCCGCAGCCCCCGCGGCCAACCGTGATGCCACCGACATCGTCAGGTGGCACGGCCTGCTCACCGAGTCCCAGGCGGCACTCGACCGGGCCGAGGACGCCCTCGTCGCTGCGCTGCAGACACAGCCCAGCGAGGTGGACGACCCGACGATGGACCTCGCCCACCGCGTCAACGCGGCCGTGACCACGCGGGACGGACGGGCCCTGGTCGTGCGGTGGCTCCTCGATCCGAACGCCCCGGGAAAGCAGGGTCTCGCCGCCGACCGGCTCGCCCGTCTCAACCGCGGCACCCACAAGGGTCCGGCCGTGCAGACCAGCGCCCCGCGTCGCCCCGCGACCGAGCCGGCAACGGCATCGCGAACGGGCAGGGCAGTGCAGCGATGAGCGTCCGGCTCAAGCCCAGCACCGTCGACAGCCGACTGGCCGAGGTCTTCGGCGCCCTCGTGCCCGAGCTGTACGCGGCGGCCACCAGCGCCGATTGCTCTCCTGCGCTGACGCGAGCCCTGGAGCTGCGCTCCTTCCTCGCGCTGGCCGAGGAGCAGGTCGCCCGAGTCCGCGACCGCGTACACGCCGACATGGCGCCCGACCGCGACATGGCCGAGTTGTCAGCGAACCAGCTCCGCCTCGACGCGCAGTGGCTGGACGCCGGCCTCGACGCCCGCGACGGCTACCGCGCTGCCCTGGATGACCTGCTGCGCACCATGCCCCCCGGCCAGCAGCCCCGGCCTGCCCGGCTCGCGCAGGCGCGCGTTTCCACGACCCTGCCCCCTCCCACGGCAGTCGGACAGGCCGGCCCTCCGCTGACCCCCGGGCATCCGCAGCCGTCCCCAGCTGCGCGCCACCACATCTGAGAACGGAATATCCCCATGTCACACCTGATCAAGAAACCGCGTATCCGCACCGGGGCGGCCGTAGCGACCCTGGGCCTCGCCCTCACGGCGGGGCTGGCCGCCACGCCTGCCTCCGCGGCGAGTTCGGGCTGGTGGACCTCCCCGGGCAACCGCGCCGAGGGCTACTACAACAGCGCCCAAAGCGCTGTGTACGCGAACGACCTCAAGAAGGACGGCTACAGCGCGATCACCCAGGTCCGCACCGTCCGGAACGGCTACTACGTCACCGACGTCACGGACAAGCTGGCCAACGGCCGGGGCAGCTGGAAGACGCCGACGATCTACTCGGGCGTGAACTTCAAGCTGAGGGTCTGCGTGGTGAAGAGCGGCCACAAGCCCACCAAGTGCGGGGCCTGGCACCAGTTCATCAAGTAGGAGCTGTCCCTCCTCCCGAAGCCCTCTCGTGACACCGGCCTGAAGGCGTGTCACCGCCGCGGTGCCCCGACCAGGGGCCGCCCGGCGACGGGCCGTCCCGGCACCCCCACGTGCCGGGGCGGCCCGGCACGGAACACCGTGAAAGCCACCGCTTGCCCCATCCGACGTCCCTCGAGATAGCCGGACGGATCGAGGACCTGTACGGCGCACCGCTCGCCGATCTCGAAGCCCACGCCCAGGGCCAGCCGCCCGGAATGCTCTCCGCCCTGCTCGGCATGCACGACGACCTGGCCCTCGCCGAGCGCAGCATCGACCTCCACCGTGACCATCTCGCCCGGCTCATTCACCCCGAGCGGCAGATCGGCCCGCACGAGGTCTCCCACCTCCTCGACGGGACCCGCCGGCTCGCCGAAGCCGTCGCCGTCCGCGAGGTCCAGGCCAAATCGGTCGCCGCCGTCCTGCAGAGCCTGGCCCGCGTCCCGGCCCCGACACCTGCCCCGCCGGCTCCCTCGCCGCCAGCTCCGGCTCCGCCTCATACGGCGCCGAGTTCGGCGCACAGCCGCTGACCCGCGGGCGATCCCCCCCTTTTCGTTCACCCAGGAGTCCTCCCTTGGCCATCACCGCTCTGCCCCCTGACACCGATGCCGACATCGCCCGGGTCACCGAGGCCCTCGCCATGATCACCCCGCGCTGGAACGTGAGGATCCTCCTGGCCCTCTCCGGCCCGCCCCTGCGCTACAGCGAACTGGCGGCCAAGGTGTCCTGGCTGCAGAACAGCCAGACCCACCTCAAGCTCAGGGCGCTGTGCGAGGCCGGACTCGTCGAACGCACCGAACACACCACACGGCACGTGGCCTACGGCCACACCGAACGAGGCGCCGCCCTGCTGCCGGTCCTGCCGACGATCGTCAACTGGGCCGAGGAACACCTGGAGACGACGGACCGCCCGCTGCCCGCGATCGAGCAGATCGAAGACAGCCTCACCCTGCTCACCCGCCGCCACGCCTCCGCCATCCTGTGGGTGCTCAAGTCCCGCCAGGAGGCCAGCGGCCGGGCCCTGGCCCGGCTCGTGATGCCCAGCAGCGACTGGACCAACATCTATCCGCCCTTGCGGCAGCTCGTCGCCGACGGCCTGGTCGACACCGACGGCATCGGCCGGCCCTACCGGCTGTCCGCGGCCGGCGACGGCCTTGGCCCCGTGCTCGGAACCCTGTCCGCCTGGTCCGCCGGACAGCCCCTCGACCAAGCGGCCCAGCACCCGATCTGGGGGAACCCGCAAGCGAAGCCCACACCGCGGCCGTGGGTCAGCAGCCAGTCGAGGCCGGCCCCCACGGCGCTCCCACCCATTCGGGCAGCCCAGTCCTCACCGGCCTGGCACAACGGGGATCTCTTCTCGCACGCCACGACCGCCCGCCCGAAGGCAGCCGTCCCGGCGGGAGGCCCGCGCCGATGAACACCCCCTACACCTCTGCCGAAGCGCGTCGCGCTGTCGAGCTGCTCGCCTCGCGCTCCTTGATCCGCCTGGTCACCGAGATCGACGACAACGGCGCCATACCGCCGCGACGGCTGGCCGGCACCCTGCCCGACCTCTCCACGCACCAACTGCGCAGCGCATCCGACACGGCCCGCGCCCTCGGTCTCGTCCGGCTGGCACCCGGCGCCGGTCTGGAACTGACACACGCCGGGACGGAGTTGGCCGACCTGTACGACGCGATCGCTCGCTGGGCCCGACGCCACGCCGTCCCAGCCCCTGTCTGCGAGTTCAGCAGCCGTATCCAGCACGGCCTTGACCTTCTGGCACCATCCCTCACCACCGAGCGCTCCGACGGTCACTCCCCGCTGGCCTCCGCGCGCCTGACCTGTGCCGGAGCAGAGGCGGACCTGTCTCGTCCCCGCACGCTCCTGATCCACTGGCTGGCGGGCAACCCTCAGGCGGCCACGGTGATCAAGCCCGAGCCGGCGGCGTGAGCGCAGCGGTCACACCCCGGCACGCACACCACACCACCGGGCTGATGCGCAGCATCTACCTGCCGCGCACAGCGGACGCCCTCGCGTTCGCCATGTCCACCTACGGCATCCCGCTCCTGGTCCTGGCCACCACACACTCCGCGGCGCTCACGGGCCTGGCGTTCGCCCTGGAGTGGATCCCGAGGCTGGCGGCGTTCGGGTGGGCCGGAGCGATCGTCGAACGGCGCGGGGCGACCATCGTCTTCCACCTCGCCTCCCTGGGACGCGCGCTGGCCCTCGCCGCCGGCGCGCTCCTTCTCCACCTCCATCCGTCCGGCACGGTGGCGAGCGCGACCGTGATGGTGCTCGCGGCGACCACCGGCGTGCTCACCGAGTTCAGCTACATCGCGGCCGAGACCGCAGGCGCCGCCGCCAGCCGTAGAGCGGGGACGCGGGCCCACCGCGTCCAGGCCGTCCTGCTGGGGATCGACCAGACCGCGACCCTGGCCGGACCGGCGCTCGCCGGACTGCTCCTGCTCACGAGCCCGCCGAAGATGCTCGCGGTGATCACGGTGCTCTCGCTTCTCGCCGCGCTCCTCGCCCTGCGCACACCGCCCTCGACCGATGCCCCAGTCCGGGCTTCGAAGGGCGGCGCGAGTGCAGGGCTGCTTACCGGGTGGCGCACCATCCGGTCCCTGCCCGCGCTCGGCTGGCTCGTGACCGGGCTGACCCTCTCCAACCTCGCGATCGGCTTCCTCCAGGCCGCCGGTCCGGTGATCGTCGTCAAGCACTTCGGGTACTCGGCCACCGCTGTCGGCCTCGTGTGGTCCGCCGCTGCGGCAGCAACGCTCCTGAGCGTCACGCTCTGCCGGTTCGCGATCGACCGCCTGGGCCTGTGGCCGGTCGGAGCCGCCTGCGCCGCCCTCGCCTCAATCGCCTGTCTCGCCGCCGCTCAAGCCCCCGACTACCTCTGCTACTTGGTCATGGTCGCGGTTTTGATGGCGGCAGAGGGCGGCATGACGGTGGTCCTGCGCACCCTGCGCTCCCGCCTGATCCCACCCGACCGGTTCGCCAGCACCCTGTCGGCAACCATTTTCATCCTCCTGCTGCCCTTCCCCGTCGCCGGCGTGCTGACCGCGATCACCCCGCCCGACGCACTGGGCCACGTCATCACCATCTGCGCCGCGCTGCAGGCCCTCGGCCTGTTCTGCGCCTTCGCCCGCCTACGCACCGATCCTGCCCTGCGCACTTGACCGCGCTGCGCCCCCAGCCTGTGGAGAACTGCATGTCCATCGCCGCCCTCGGATCGCATCGCGCGACCGGTCTTACCATCACCGAGCGCTTCCACGCCTTCGACGCTCGGAACCCGCACGTCTACCGCGCCCTGGAGCGTATGGCCGCCCGTCGCCTCGCCGCCGGTGACACGCGCGTCAGCCTCAAGGACCTCTTCGAAGACCTGCGCCGCCAACTCCCCTACGGCGTGGCTGGGCTGAACAACAACTTCACCGCCCTCTACGCCCGGCGGTTGATCGCGGCCCACCCCAACTGGGCCGGCGCGTTCGAGCTGCGCCGCCGCCGTGCCGACTGACAGCACCCTTCCCCCATCCTGCCGCGCACTCATTTCGGAGAACCCTTCTTGTCCGCACGCCCCCGTGTTCTCGTCGTCTCGCCCGGCGATGAGACCTACCGCGGCTACATCCTTGAGCAGGTGGCCGCCGCGTACGACTGCGTCCTGCTGACCGGGGACGAGCCGTCGTGGGAGAAGCCGTTCATCATCGACCACACCGTGGTCGATCTGAGCGACCCCGCGGCCCTGCTGGCCTGCGGCCGGTCACTGGCTGATCGGCACGACCTTGCCGGCGTGGTCACCTGGGACGAGTGGAACCTCGTACCCATCGCCTGTCTCGCCCGCGCGCTCGGTCTCACCTCCTCCTCCGTCGAGGTGATGCGGGCCTGCCGCAACAAAGCCACTGCCCGCACCCTGTTCGCCCGCCACGGCGTACCGTCGGCCGCCTCGATGAAGGCACGGACCCTGTTGGAGGCCGGCCTTGCGACGATGACGCTGGGCTATCCCGCTGTCATTAAGCCCGCCGCGTCCGCCGGGAGTATCGGCGTGATCCGCGTCGACCGGCCCGAAGAACTGCCCGCCGCCTTCGCGTTCGCCTCGGCCGGCGCGAGCCGCAGCCGCGAGGACACCGGCGTCCTGGTCGAGGAGTACCTCGACGGGCCGGAAGTCTCCGTCGAGTGCGTCACCCACCGCGGCGTCACCACGGCGGTCGCCGTGACCCGCAAGCAGCTGGGCCCCGCACCGTACTTCGACGAGACCGGGCACACCGTCGATGCCGCCGACCCGCTCCTGGTACAGGTCGCCCCGGCCGCCGCCGCTGCGGTCAAGGCGCTGGGGATCACCGACGGCGTGCAGCACGTCGAGCTGCGCCTCGTGGACGGCCGGCCCCGCCTGATCGAAGTCAACGCGCGCGTCGGCGGCGACATGATCGGCCACCTCGTCCTCCTCGCCACCGGCATCGACCTGCCCAAGGCCGCAGCCGACCTCGCCTGCGGCCGAGCGCCGAACCTCACCCCAACCCGTAGCGGAGCCGCAGGTATCCGCATGCTCTACCCCGCCGCCTCCGGCACACTCACCGAGCGGCACATCAACCAGCCGTTCGCCGCCCACACCCCCTGGCTGCGCCAGGTCCAGTGGATCCGCGAGATCGGCGACCAACTCGTCCTGCCACCCGGAGGCGACCTGTTCACCGCCCGGGCCGGGTTCTACATCGTCACCGGCCGCAACACCGCCGAGGTCACCGAACGCCTCGACACCGCCGCCGACGAGATCACCGTCACCACGAGGGCGGACCGATGAACACCCGGCCCGATCCCCGCCGCGACATCGACGGCGACGTCTACGTCTTCCCGCGCCACCTCGCGAGCAGCACCTATACCGGTGACCCCGCCCTTAGCCCGCTGCTCGACCTCGGCTGGGACCTCCAGTACGACGATCTCGGCAACGTCTAGGTCAGCGCCCCCGACCGGTGCGCACGTCTGGGCTACCTGCCCGAAGGCGAGTACGACGGGCTCTGGCGCATCAACGCCTACAAAGATCCGTTCGGCCCGCCGACATGGGGTGTCTGCTTCAACGACCGCGTCCCCACCGAGTTGGTGACCGCGTTCACTATCGCCCTCGCGACAGCGTACGAGCAGGGGCCGGACGCCTACCTCGCCCGGCCGGTCTCCGGGATCGACGAGTACGATCCCTTCCTCGCTATCGTCCCGCTCCTGAAACAGGGCTGGGAGATCGACCGCCCGCGCTGGGGCGTCTTCGCGGTCCAGGCCCCGGACGGACTCGCCGGCATGGAGTTCACCACCGGCGACCTCGACCCGGAAGCCGAACTGACGACACGCGACGCCCGCTGGCAGCTGTGGGCGGGCAGCTCCATCGACCGGCCCGCCTAGTACGCCACGGCTAGCACCGACACGCCCGTCGCCCTGCTCGCCGCCGTCACCGAGTGTGTCGCCGACCCGGCCCCGCTGCCCCGATGGCGCGAGGAGACCCTCAGCTACCTCAAGGGGATGGCCCAGCTCACCCCGATCGTCCCGCCCGGCCCGGTGGCCCCCACTCCGCTCGACGTGCAGCGGGCCGCCGCATCCCGCCGCCCGGCCGCGCTCCCCGCGCCCAGCATCCCGCGCTGGAGCACCACCAGCCGGCCAGCCCTGCCCGGCCCACGCCGCTGACACTGGCCCGACCTCGACTGGAGTTCCCTCATGTCCCTGATGGCGCCCGAGTTCTTCGCCGAGCTGTGCCTCCCCTTCCACGACCACACCGTCGTGGCCAACACCTACTACGCCGCCCCTGTCCCGGGCACGCCCCTGCGGCTGCGGATCGACTTCAGCCGCACCATCCATGCGGACACCTACGGCGGCCTGCGCCTGGCAGTCGTCCACCCGGACTGCGGCGAGATCGACGCGGTGGCGCTCAGCTTCCTGGACCACGGCACCTTCCACCGCCGCGACGAGGCCACCAACACCCGGCCGAACACCCAGCAGCACGGGACCTTCGACAAGCACCATCGCCCCGGCCGCCCGCCGTGGGACGGGGCCGTGACCACCGGGCTGCGCGACGCCATCGAGCAGTACACCGCCGTCTGGTTCCCCGGCGCCTGGGCCGCATCCGTGCCCAGGCGCACGGCCGGCCGTACCCCGCGCAGCACTCCAGCCCAGCTGGCTACCCCCGCCGGGGCCCGCACCCGCTGAGCCCTCGTCCCGAACCCCTGATCGGCGGCACGGCAGTGCTGATCCCGGCAGGCGGTGGTGCCTTCGCCATGGCGCGCCGCAGCC
Organism: Streptomyces sp. NPDC057099; assembly: GCF_042671245.1. NCBI lineage: Bacteria > Bacillati > Actinomycetota > Actinomycetes > Kitasatosporales > Streptomycetaceae > Streptomyces > Streptomyces sp. NPDC057099. Next base: position 14,243 of record NZ_JBHUTX010000037.1, on the reverse strand, counting down.
GCACGGACGGCCCCGCCGACTACTCCACCGAGAGCTGACCCCAACCCCGCCTTCTTCGCGACACAGAGCCCCCGGATTCCACAGCCTGGAATCCGGGGGCTCTGTCGTCCTCGAACACGTGGATGCCTCGTAGGCTGCCGCAGTGATCGAGCCCTCCTCGCTGCCCGGCGATCCCTCCGAGCTCCGCCTGCGCATCTCCTACGACGACGAACTCTGGGACACCCCACAGGCTGACACGCTGGAGCGCTGGAACGTGGCCGTCCTGCACCGCCAGCACACCCACGGCACAGGGCCAGAGCCGGTCAGGCCCAGCGGGTACGTGGCCCCCGACTCCCCGTCGGGCACCGTCGAGGACGTCGCCGTCGGGTCCATGACGTTCTACCGGGTGCACCTCGACCGAGGCCGCAACGCATTCTGGGCCATGGAAGAGGAGTCCCAGGAGCTGTACGAGACCGCCCAGGTCCTCCTCGATCCCGAGACGGGCTTCTTCACCCAAGAAGCCAGCGAGCGACTGGACTACGTCGGCTCCGCGCTGCTCGTCATGGATCGGGTGACGCTGGATCCCCCATGGCGCGGGCACGGACTGGCGGCCGTACTCGCGAGTGAGGCGATCACCCGGCTCATGGCCGGCTGCCGGGCCATCGCCTGTTCGCCCGGCATCACCGACCTCAGCAGCCAGCGTCTGACGGACAGGTCCGAGTGGGACCGCGTGAATGCCAGGATCGCCCAGGGGTGGGAGCGCCTGGGCTTCCGCCCCTACCGAGACAATGTCTATCTCCTGTCTCCCACCTCGCAAGACCTTGAGGAACAGTGCGGCGCACTTCGCAGGCATCTTGCCGATCTTGGTGCGTCCTGGCGGACCGGTGCTTCATGACCGGCCCCGCCAGCACATGAGGCGAGCACGCCAGGAAGCCTGCGTACCCCGGAGGCGGGTCTGCCCCTTCTCGGTCCGGCGGTGTCTTCGGCGACGGGGCGAGCCTGTCGGGCTCCAGGTTGGTCTTGTCCGGGTGTACGCAGGCCGGAACTCTCATGTCGGAGAGGGGAGAGGTGCCGGTTCGCCGGGTTGAAGGGGCACTCCCAGGCGGGCGGGCGTGTAGTGGACTCGTGGCCGTCACTTCTGGCCCGGCGGAGGCTTGCCGGGATCGTCGGCCAGCACGACGGCAGCCGTGACCCGTTTGCCCACCGGCTCGTGGCTGATCTCCAAGCTCCGGCACACCGCCCTGGCGACCTCCAGGCCGTGGCGCCCGACCCGGCCCGGATCAGCCCTGCAGGCCCTCGGCAGTGTCGGATCGGTGTCCCACACACTGATGGCCACGGCATCATCGCTGACCTCCAGGTCCAGCTGACACGGCCCTGGGGCGTACTTGAACGCGTTGGTCACCAACTCGCTGACCACCAGCTCCACCACGCCCGTCGCACGATCCGAGACGTGCAGCCCATGGACGGCCTCGACGTCGGTCATGAAACGGCGGGCCGCGTGCCGGGCGTCAGCGATCGGCTCGCTGCCGTCGAAGAGCACGGCGGACGGGGGCGCTGTCGGCTGGTGTCCGTCTTTCGCGCACGGTAGAGCCACACCTGTCACCCTTGTCCCGAGTACATACGGTCAATATCACGCATGCCCGCCAAAAGCCTCCGCACTCCCCAGCACCCGGTTCACCGTCCAGCCCGGCCCCGGCCCCGGCCAGGTCGCGGAGGTCTGCCAGCGCGAGGACCTGGCGGAGCCCGCTAGATCGGGATCGAGGTACGACGGGCCAGCGGGCTCCGGGATCTCCAAGGCCGGCAAAGCGTGGCTCAAGGGCTTCCGCGGCATCGCCACCCGATACGAGAAGACCGCCACCTCTTACGAAGTAACGGTCACACTCACATCGCTCCTGCTCCGGGCAAGGTCCTCTTGAAGACGGAGCCTAGAAGTGCCGCAGGCGCAGCAGGAACTGGCAGCCGCCGGAGCGTCCGTCGGTGTCGATCTTCACTGTGACCGGAGAGTTGGCGAAGGCCGAGCGGGTCACGGGCGAGGAGTCCGAGCACTGGCCCGGTTCACCGTCGGCATAGAGCTGAACGTCGAGGACGATCCTGCCCGTCACGGTGAAAGTGAGGTTGCACCAGCCCGGCTGGCTGTCGGTGTCGACCCGGACCGGCGTCCCGAACGCCGGGATCGGCAGCATCGGCACCGCGTTGGGACCCAGGTTGTCCCCGCACTGGCCTACACCGCCGGCGCTGCGGGTGAGTTGATAGCTGATGGAGGAGCCCGCGAGGGTGCCGTCCGGGTCGGTGACGCCGAACGCCAGCTGACAGCCGCCGGGACGGTTATCAGTGTCGAAGCGGATGGCCTCCGTCCAGTTCGGCGAGGTGGCCCACTGCTCCCCGGTCCTCCCTTCGCACTGACCCGTGCCGTCGGGGTGGAACTGGATGCCGATCTGCGGTTCGGCGCTCTGTGGGGCGGCTTCCGACGCGTACGCCGCTGTACTGGACAGACCGCCGACCATGAATGCGCCCGCGGCCAGGACGAGGGCCAGCGATCTGAGACGTCCGGTCATCCGTAATCCGCTCATACGAGAGTCTCCTCGGAATTTGTGGGCGCCACGGCTGGGCCCGGCGACGCCGCTGTCGTGTGCCAACCGGCCAGGACGCGGCTGGTCCAGGCCACAGTATGGGCTGCTGACACCCCGCCCCTGTCGGCGTGAACACGCCAACCTTTGGGTCGGGGTCGAGGCGGTCGCAGGGCCTCGGGGATCCCGTTGATGACCTGGCGGTCCGACGACCGGGGCCGTCCACAGACGGCCCGCGGTATCAGCGGAGCGAGCAAGCCCCACTCGCGGTCGGTGAGTTCATGACGGCGAGTCACCCCACCATGATCCACCGCTCATGATCTTTGAAGACGGACCCTAGTTCAGCTGGTCCCCATGCCGCTTTCTCCCCGCGCTGAGGCGGAGAGAGCAGGGGTCAGATGCGGTGCTCAGAGTGGCCAACTGATGTGCTCGGTCGCCCCTCCCTGTGGCTGGGCGTCGTTGTTGGCCGGAGCCGCGCAACACCGGCCGTGCGAGAGGCTTCGGCGTCACGCGCGAGCGCGGAAGATGAGTTTGCTGTCAAACGACTCCGTTGGGTGGCAAGGGACAGCAGTTCGTGTCCGTTGACATCGAACCCAGTCGTTTTGCCATCGAACCGAGTCGTGCCGCATCCGGCGTGCCTAGAACCACGAAACGAACAAGGGCCGACGGCAAGCCGCCCGCCCTCTGGTCAGCTATCCCACAGCACAGCACGCCCTGCAGCTCGTCAGCCGCCGAGAGTCCCCATGCACGTCATGCACCGGCTCGTCGCCCGCAGCTTCGCGTTCCCCCCCAGTGGCGATGGCTGGGCTGCCTTCGCTGATACGGCCCCAATCTCCGGGGGACGGATCGAGGATCCAACCCCATTTCGGGGGCCGCACCTCGTCTTCTGTCATGTGATCGCAGGCGCCTGGAACGTGCGCCTTACCATTCTGTTTGATCAAGATGGCGTTGCCGGGGAACCGCCGCCACTCCTGTCGAACACGCCTTTCGTCCGGGTGCGCCTTGGGCACGCTGCCATCAGGAGGGCAGGCGCACCCCATGCCGATGACGTTGTCGCATCGCTCGCAGCGCACCTCTTTCATGTGTACGAGTGTCCCATCCGAGAGTGCGTAGCTCACGCCTAATGGCATGGCCGTGTCCACTGCGGAGACACCGAGAGATCACCGCTACTCGACTGGGTTGGATGGCAAGGCGGCTGGCTTCGCTGACAACGGACAGTTCGCCGGGGGCAGACAGGAAAGGTCGCGGAAAGACTGGCCAACGGGTGCGAGGACATGTCAACGTAGACGACCTTGCAAGAAACCCCAGGTCAGAGAGGTGATTGCCTGTGACCGTCGCCCCTGTGGGCCCCGGTTTCTCCACCACCGTCGAAGCCCTGCGACTGCGGGAGTGGCAGCTCGGTCCCGGACAGCCGACGCTGGTCATGGACCAGTTCTCCGCCGAGGACTTCCATGTGGTCGTCGATGATCGCGGGGACGTGCACGTCGGCTCCACGGACGGCAGGTTCTACCTCGGCTGGTTCCCGCTCGGCCGCCCCGGAACGGACGGCGAGGGATGGAAGATCGCCGTCACCGGCACCGCCAAGGTCCGTGGCTACCACCTGTCGTTCGATACCGAGACGCCGGCCGACATCGTCGCCGCCGCCGTAGCGCGCGTGCTCGAGACCTCACGCCGCCTCTGACAGGACGGACACCGACAGGTAATGCCCGGTCTGTCAGTGGCCGGCTGTACCGACCGCCGGCCCGTTCCATCGCTCCCCGTTTCCCCGCACCCCAGGAGGCTGTTCGTGACGTCCCCGGAGATGACCGTCGGCGGTCTCATCGATCTGCTGTCCGCCTGCGACCGGAGTGCTCCGGTCCGCCAGGCGATGAACCCGTTCTTCCCGATGGCTCACCGATTGGATCAGGTCGTGGAGTCGGTGGACGAGACCGGCCGGAAGGTCGTCTATCTCGCCGAAGGGCGGGACAAGGACGCACAGCTCGGCCACCTGCCGCCGGAGGTCGCCGTCGCGCTGACGTGGCAGGGCCCTGTCCAGGCACCCCCGTGCCGTCCCCGCCGCCGTGCCGTCGGCAACTAGATACGCACCGAGCCTTTGGAGGCGCCCCTGTATCCCGATGTCCCGCCCGACCCGTTCACCCCGCAGCCCGCGTTCTGGGTCGGTCCCCGGCATCTTGCCGGTGATGATGGGCGCTTCTACGACGTGGTCGCCGACGCCCTCTCCGGCCTGGGCTGGACGGGCCTGACGATCGTCCGCGGACGGCATGAGCCGGGCGAGGCGCTGGAGGACCGCCAGGTTCTGCGCAGCACCGTCCTGCACATCAGCCCCGACACGCTTCGGTGGGCCCAGTGGGTTCTGGCGGACGAGCCGTTCCACCTGGGAGAGCTGCCGATCGCCTGGCAGATCTCCGCCCGCGCCGAGGCGAGCAGCCCGCTCGCCCAGTGGTCGGCCTACTTCACCGGCGATGTTCCCGGCGAGGCGGTGGCCGACTTCCTCGTCGCGCTTGACGCAAGCGACCAACCCGCCGTGCAGCTTGCCGGATCTGAGCTGGTCCTCGACGCTGTCGCCGCCCACGGATGGATCCGCGATATCGACCAGCCCCAGGCGGCGGCGACGGACCCGACGTTCACCTCGCATATCAGCCTCGGCGAGGTACCGCCCCTCATCCAGGACGCCGACCCGCGCGCCCTGACGACCGAAGGCGACGAGAGGGGACCGGCCGGATGGCAGGCGTGGGCCGAGCCCGCGCTCGGCGCACCCTGCCTGTGGGCGGCCAGCTTCGGGGGCAGCGTTCCGCACGACCTCGTCGCCGCCTTCGCCGCCTCCCTCAGCACGACTGCACCGGTCCTGCGCCGGGTGCTGCCCGAGGCCACCCGAGAGCGCCTCCTGCGCGCCCCGGCCGACTGAAGAAGCTGGACCGCTATGTCTGCCCGACCTGTGTGAAGCCGGCCACCCCGCATTCGGGGCGGCCGGCTCGGTCCGTTTCTGGACTGCTGTTCACCGGTCGGGATGAACTTGCCTCCTCGCAGGGGGCACGAACTCCCGAACATCAGCGCGGCCGGACTCGCGGGGAGCACACTGACTCCGCGACTGGTCGGTCGTGAAGGAGAGGTCGAAATGCTCGAATCAACCACCGCCCCGACGCTGCGGACGGGCCGGTGCCAATGCGGTGACATTGCCTATGAGGTGGCAGGTGCTCCGTACGATCCGCACCTGTGCTCATGCCGTCACGAGAAGCGTCTCTCGGGCGGTCCCGCTGTGTTGTGGGTGGGTTTCCCGAAGTCCACGCTGGCCTGGACCGGCCTGGGCGGCGAGCCCACCTGGTACGCGACCTGGCCCACTCTTCATCGCGGCTTCTGCCCCCGATGCGGAAGCCATCTCGTCTCCGTGGACGTCGATTCGGACATGGTCATGGTGACCGGCTTCAGCCTCGACGACCTCGGCGGTACCGATCCTGTCGGGCACTCCTTTCGGGGCGAGGCAGTGGAATGGATGACGGTCACTCTCGCGCCTGATCCACACGCCGCACAGGCAACTTCAACGTGAATAGACCCAGCCCGACCGGTCGTCCGGGTCCGCCCCCGTCCGGCAAGCGCCTCCACCGGCTTCGACCGCAGGCACGTCTGCTGTGATCCATTCGGATGGACCTTGCCGGTTACGGACTCTGGAAGTTGAAGCATCGCCAATCCATGGGGTTATCTGCTGCCACCTGGCTGTGCGAGGCGGCCAGTTCCGGGTGCCGTGAACCGACCCTGGTACCGGCGGACAACCCCTCCTCGCATACTGTCCACGCCAACCGGTCTGTTGTTGATCTTCACGCGCCTTCTGCCGGGTCGGGGCAGGAACGAAGGAGAGCGTGATGTTCATCGAGCAGCACATCGTCAGTGTCCGCCGCCAGTTCACCGGCGAGAGCCTGGCGGGGGCGCGGCGACACCTACGTGAACTGCGTGACTGGTCCGCACCGGTACCAGCGGCCCAGAACAGCGACCAGGAGCGGTTGGAGTCGCACCTGCTGCAGGCCCTGGGCACGGGACGAGGCCGTCACCCGCTGGGCATCAGTGAGATCGTCCCCTTCGCTGACCGGCTTGTCCTGCGCCTGGAATCAGCCGAACTTCTTACCGCGATGCTGCCGCTGCTGCCCTATCGCGATGGGCGCAGGTCCCGGCACGGCGTCGGCGACCTACGCGCTGCGGCGAGGCGCGGGGGGATCGAGCTGGTCGTGGGAAGGTCTGGTTCCGGACAGGTTCTCCTGGTTGGGCCACGGACAGGCTGTGATCTGGCCTCATTCCTGGTCGCCCACCGGGCAGCGGTGGAGGCCCGACGCCACGTGCCGTTGTGGACTGAGGACACCCCACACGATCCACTGCCCCGGCCCGCGCGGATCAGCACCCGTCCGGCACGGGCCCCAAGCCGTTCGGCTCGCGCCCAGCCCCAAGAAGTACACCCTTCCAGCGATCGCTTGGCCAGCGCTGTACTGCGTCGGCTGCGCCTGTGGGAGCAACTGGCCGGCGACAGCACCGTCACGGTCACCAGCCGACCGCAGCCGGAGGGGCACGGCCTGGCCTGGACGGTGGAACGGCGTCTACCGCAGGGCAGCGACCTGCATGACAACGACATTGCCGCTATCCTCGCCGACCCGGTGGCTGGCCCGGGACTGACCGCAGACACCAGCGGCCATCATTGCGACCATCAGCAGTGCGTCCAGAGCTTCGCCTCAGCTCGGCTCACCATCCGCACGGTCGACGGCGAGGGTGCACCCGCCGCCCGGCAGCGCACTCGCCCCCGCGCCACCGCGGCGATCTTGCGCGAACGGCACACTCCCGGCGACACCGTGGTGGGTGAAGTCCCAAAAGGACACGTCCTCCAGCTGCTGGACCCCCAGGGCCACGACGGGCAACTCATGGATGCTGCTGAGCAACTCGCCGCTGGTTGGGCGCAGCAGGGGCTGCTCACACTCGCGTTGCGGGTCTGGGCATGGGACCGAGAGAGGCACGACGGGAAGATCTCCTGGCAGCGTTCCCGCCTGACTGGAGGATCCGGCGCCATGTTCACAGGTGCGGCCGGCCGCACCGAGCGTGGCAGCCTCGAAGACGACATCACCAGAGCCCGGGCGGACTTCGACCACATCATCATGGTCAAGTGTCAGTGCGTGGAGATGCCCGCGCTGTCCATCTCCCCGCTGGCCGACGACCACCTCATCGTCGCTGGCGGCCGTTTCCCGAAAACGACCAGAAGCACCACGGTGCACTCCGGGAGACTCCACCGTCAGACCATCGAACTCACCCCCGCCGAGTCCGCAGTGGCATGGCTGAACCGTCGGCTGTCGAGATTCCCCTACGCCGACGTACCCATGACCGGCCTGCTGCTCGAAGGTGAACCCGAAGCGAGCGGCCCAGACTCCTTCGACGGCATGGTCGACGCCGAACTGGCCCGGCACGGGATGCCGGTGCTGGGACGGCTGCCTCAGAGCAATCGCCGCGGCCCTCGGCGCACGGTGCTGGACCACCTCCCTGACGATCACCGGGCCTTCGTGATCAGTCAGAGCGCCCAGATCCGGAGGGGCCTCGGTTCAGCGCGTGCGGACGGGACAGCGCTCACCGCCGCACTACACGAGTGGAGGAGGGAGCTAGGGTACGACCGGGGCTGAGGCGGGCCCGACTCGTAGCGAGCACGGGGTCGGGCACAGCGGGAAGCTGACGAGGTGTTCGGCCTGTCCGGCCCTGCACCCAGGCTTTGTCGGCGCTGGGGCCTCCTGCTCGTCTCCCTAGGCGTCGGCTCGGGCATGCTCGTTGTGACGCCCTTCAGCTCCACTCGGCAGTGCGACGGTGCCCCCGACCGTAATCGGTCGGGGGCACCCATCAGGTAGCCGACAGTCAGCGAGTGGCGGCCTTGGCGAGGGCGGTCTCGAGGTGGCGGTCGACGAGGGCGGGGGAGCCGGAGACGATCAGCAGCAGGCTGCCGTCGCGGATCGCGGTCTGCTTGACCACGGTGCTCCGTCCTGCGGCGGTGAACGTCAGGAGCTGGCTCCACTGCTCGTCGCCGCCGGCGTGGGGTGCGGGCAGCTTCCGCGAGGTGACGTCGATCGGGGTACCGCCCGCGATGACCTGGTAGGCCGGGCAGCCGGTCATGGCGTCGAAGATCCGGCCGATGCTGTCGGAGAGCTTCTTCGCGCTGTCGCTGTACAGGTCCTCGGAGATCTCCGAGGAGCTGCCGCCGTAGGTGAAGGCCGTCTTCGCCTTGTGCGGGAAGGTGAGCGTGCCGCCGGTCGCGGCGTCGCCGCCCAGCTCGCTCAGGGCCGGGCAGCCGACGACGGTGACGTCGTCGTGCTGGGCCGGACGCTGCGGTTTGGGCAGGTAGCCGCTGCCGAGGTCGCTCTGGTCGAGCAGGCGGGACTCCAGCGCGGCCGACGAGATCGGGGCCGTCTCCTGGACGGCGCCGTACGGCTTTCCCGTCCGGACGGGGGAGGGGGTCTGGTGCTTGGCCCCGGTGGGGTCGGTGGAGCAGGCGGGCAGGGCGAGGAGGACGGCGGTGATACCGAGGGCGGTGGTGGCGACGCGAACGCGCATGACGGAACTGACCCCTTGGTGCTAGGCGACGGGTGGTCAGTGCGGGCCCGAGGGCCCGGTGGGGTCGTAGGAGTGGTGGTCAGTGCCCGAGGTGGCGCAGGCAGTCCTCGAACGTGGCGTACGTCGCGTCTGCGGGGCCGCTGTTGCGGTTGAACCAGGCGGTGTCGATGCGGGTCTCCACCTGCTGGTGGCCTGCCCGGCAGCGCAGCCAGATCTCGCCGCGGGTGGAGAGGATGAGCCAGTCCCGGTACGCGCCGCACTCGGCGCAGGCGGCCATCTCGCCGTCGAGGACGAGGGGCTGCTTCCACGGCATCATCTTGCCGTCGACCTGGTCGTGGCTCGGCACGCGCAACTCGGGCGGGAGGAAGTCGTCCACGACGGCGGCTGGCGCGGCGGGCTCCGGCTCAGGCGCCCGCACGCCGAAGCCGGGCGGGACCTGGTCCTGCAGTTGTGCGTGCAGCTCGGCGAACCGTCTCTGAGCTTCGCTCGGCTCCTTGGCCCGGCGGCGTATCCGGTGAAACACCCTGGCGTCCTCCTCTACCTCGGCACCTCGTCCTGCGCGTTTCATGATCGTGCCCCACGCCCCTGGCGGTTTCAATTCACAACGTCCACAGTCACCTTCGGCCAGGTCAGCAGGGTGATCGGGCTTCTCGGTTGCCCCGGCGACGAGTTGGCCACGCTGCGTGTCTCCGTGCGGCGAGGCGACGTTGCCGTGGTGTGCCCGATCACATAGCCGTTTCCTTCGTGCGCTCAACTCCGCGATGCCCTATGGCTCGATGCGCCCCACCTGTCCCATGCCCGACCGTCCTGCGGGCGCACGTGAGCCCGCAGCCTCCGCAGCGGACCTGGTCGCCACCGAGGCCCGATGTGGCGTATGACCATGCTGTGGATGGCGGGCGGTGCGGTGGCGCTAGCCCTCCTCCCGGACATGTGCTGAGGCCGCGTGGCGGCACCCGGCAGCCCTACCGGGTCTGACGCTCGTTCTCCGCTCCGCTGCGCCGCCTGCCAGGCGTGGAGGGCCTGGTCGTCGATCCGCGCGGTGTGGACCGGCTCCCTGCGGTGCTGGTCTCGGGCAGGCGGGAGGCATCGGCGGGCAGGCCGGCGGTCCGCCGCATCCGCCACACGAGCACGTCGCTGACGGAGTCCGCAGTTGCGAGTTCGCGACGTGCGGCAACGTCGGACAGGAGAGCGGCCGGGTCGTGGCCGGCGGCTTCGGCCTCCGCAACGGTGGCGGCCAATGCGTACCAGCCGGGCTCGGCGAGGATCTGCTCGGCCAGCTCCGGCACCGCCTCCCGGACCAGTACGGTCTGCCGCTGGAGCATCGGCCTGCTCAGACGCCGACCGCGCTGGTAAAGCACACCGAGGGGCTGGGCGGCGGCGGACTGGTAGGCGGTGCGCAGGTGCGCGGCGGCCCGGGTGGCGGCCTCGGCCTGCTGGGCGTGCCCCTTGCAGGCGTGCATCGCGAGGGCGGTGGGGGTGTGTGCCGAGAGTGTGCGGCGTTGGCGGCGGGTGTGGGAGCAAGACGGTGCTTCGGGCCTGCGGAGACGGGCAGCCACCGGACGCCCACCCAAGCTGGACGACACCCAGGTCGAGATGGTCCGGGCCGCGTTGGAGCAAGGTGCCCAGGCTCATGGTTTCGAGGCCGACCTGTGGACCCTGGAACGAGTCGGCGCGGTCGTCACCCGGGCAACGGGGGTGGTGTTGTCGAGGGCGTCGGTGTGGCGGCTGCTGACCGGCCGGCTCGGATGGAGCCTGCAACGGCCCGAGCGGCGGGCGGTCGAGCGGGACGAGTCGGAGATCGCCCGCTGGATCGCGCACGAGTGGCCGCGCATCAAAAAGGGGCCGTGAACACACGTGCCTGGATCGTCTTCCTCGACGAATCAGGCGTCTCCCTGCTCCCTCAGATCCGCCGCACCTACTCGCCCCGAGGGCGGACTCCGCTCCTGCGGCACCGTCTGAACTGGAAACGCGCGTCGATGGCTGGAGCCTTGGGCTACCACTCCACCGACCCCGATCGCGGGGCCCGCCTGTGCTTCCACCTCAAGCCCGGCAGCTACGACACCGCCGGGCTCATCGAGGTCCTGGAGCAGGTGAAGGTGTTCTACCGCGGCGAGCGAGTGGTCCTGGTCTGGGACGGCCTGTCCGCCCACTGGAGCCGGGCGATGCGGGCCTGGGTCGCCGAACAGGACTGGCTCACCCTGGAACGATTACCCGCCTACGCTCCCGAGCTGAACCCGGTGGAACTGCTGTGGTCCTCGCTCAAGAAGCGTGAACTCGCCAACCTCGCTGGCGACCACCTCGCCGATGTCGCCGACGCCACCGAGCAAGGCATCCACCGCATCAACGCCAACCCCCGACTGCCATGGTCATTCCTCGCCCATACCGGCCTGACCATCCGCCCACCACACCCACCGAACTTACGAAAAGATCAGTAGGCGATCAGCCTCAGGAAGTGTTGCGACTGACCGGGGCTCCGAACACATTCGTCATCCGGGCCCGGCCCGGCCTGCGAGCGCAAAGCCGACCGAGACCGGCGTCGATCGCAACCGCTCGGTCCGCCGACCGAACGGGCGGGCGAGTCCCGGCACCTGCTCGGCGAAGGCCCTGCGTGAGCAGGATTCCTCCGCGCAGATGAACCGGCGGACTCGTAAGGACACCACGGCGAACTTGATAGCCGCTGGCAGATCACGAGGAAACCGCAGATGGGAGCCGTGTATTTGAATCGACCAGCGTCCACAGCCCGGGCAGGCCGCCTGCTGTGCGGTCGTCCGGGCGGCGACCCGGACAACCGTGTCGGTCACCTCGACCGACACCACAGACACACCGTTTCGGCGAGGAGAACGGCAGCTCATCCAGCTGCGGCAGTACTTCGTTCACGGCGAAGGACTGCTGACCACCCTGTATTCCGAGCGGGCGATTTTCGGGCAATCTCACCGGACGCCACATGAAGATCAACATTCACCCTACGTACGCAACACAAGGAAGTGCACCGCCGCCCTGGACGCCCTCGCGGCGTTCAAGGCAGCCTTCCTCGCCGACGGCACCGACGAGGAGGCTATTCCGCTGCGCCGGAAGAATGAACTCCCACCTCCCCTCTTATTGCAGTCAGCTTGCAATAAGAGGGGAGCGACCCTTTCGGCCCAGTGTCCGGCGTCTGTGTCGTCGTTGAATTTGCGGGACGTTCACTTCGCCACTTTGCCGGTCCCACCGGCGCTTTCATCCGTCGCGGGTCGCGCAGCTGACGTCAGGTTGCAATCGAAGTCTGCGCGGGACGGGTTTCGGCGTGCTTGTCTACGGCTGCGTAGTTCTTGACGGTGTGGCCGCATTTCGGCCATCCCCGTTGATCTACCCCTCTTCCCGTCGGCACGGCCGGTGCGAGATATCTCGCCACGGTGCCGAACGCCGTCCCGATCAGCCTGCCCTCGCTTCCGTATGCCTGCCAGGCAGGGGGGTCAGCAGATAGAAGGAGTGCCGTGAAGGTTTCCCCGGCCAGGCCACGCTCTCGACGCGTCCTGGACCAGTCCCTGCTCGTGCTCGGTGCCACGACCCTGGCCGCCGGACTCGGTGCGATGGCTCTTGCCCCGGGCGTCAGCCTGGCCTCGAGCCACCGTGAGGCACCCCTGATCGCCGGGGACCCGCGGGCGGACAACACCGACGTGTACGCGTTCACCAGCCCCGACAAGGCCGACACCGTCACGATGGTGGCGAACTGGATCCCGATGGAGGAGCCCAACGGCGGCCCGAACTTCTACGCCTTCGGCGACGACCTGCGCTACACCATCAAGGTCGACAACAGCGGTGACGGCGTCGCCGACATCACCTACAGCTGGCGCTTCCGCAGCAGTTACCGCGATGCAGCGGACCAGTTCCTCTACAACACCGGCCAGGTCACCTCGCTGAACGACCCGGACCTGAACTTCCGCCAGGTCTACGACCTGGTCATCACCAGCGGCGGTAGGAGCAGGACCGTCCTGTCTGGTGTGCCGGCCGCGCCGTCCCGCACCGGTAAGGCGTCGATGCCCGACTACGCGACGCTGCGCAACCAGGCGACCTTCGGTCTGCCGGGCGGCGGCAAGACGTACGCAGGGCAGACCGAGGACCCGTTCTTCGCCGACCTGCGCGTCTTCGACCTCCTCTACGGCGGTGACCTGAGCGAGCGAGGGCAGGACACCCTGGCCGGCTACAACGTCAACACCATCGCCATCCAGGTCCCCAAGAGGCAGCTCGCCCTCAGGGGAACCCCCTCCCGTAACCCGGTCATCGGTGTGTGGTCGACCACCGAGCGTCGAGGCGTCACCGTCAACGACTCCCGGAAAGCAAGCAGCAGGGCGCAGTGGAAGCAGGTTTCTCGCCTCGGGAACCCGCTGGTCAACGAGGTCGTCGTCCCGCTGAAGTTCAAGGACGCCTTCAACACCCTCAACCCCAGTCAGGACCGTACCGTCCAGCCTGTCGTCGACAAGGTGTACGACCCGATCCTGCCCAAGCTCATTGAGCGTGTCTACGGCATCCCGGCCCCCGCGACACCCCGTAACGACCTCGCCGAGATCTACCTGACGGGCATCTGCAAGGTCTGCGGTCCGATCAAGGCGGACCTAAACGCACACCGCCTCAACAAGGACGCGCCGCTCCGGAAGATCGTCCCGGCGGAGGAACTGCGCCTGAACATGGCGGTGCCGCCCACCGCGCGGCCCAAGCGCCTTGGCGTCCTCGCGGGCGACCTGGCCGGCTTCCCGAACGGGCGCCGCCTCGCCGACGACGTCATCGACATCTCGCTCCAGGCCGTGGAGGGCGCCGCCCAGACCGGCGTTCTCGTCCCCGCGCTCGCGGACGGCGACAAGGTCGACACCAACGAGGTCCCGTTCGGCGGCTCATTCCCCTACGTCGCCCTGCCGCACACCAAGAACGTGAACCGCGGTCCCGCCGCGGCAGGCCGCAATGCCAGGCAGTCGTCAATGGAGAACACCGCGGCGAGCCCCGGCATGAAAACCACCCAGGCCGGGGTGGTGGCCGGCGTCGGCGCGATCCTTCTCGGCCTCGGCGGCTTCCGCCTTCGCCGTCGCGACAGGGACAGCTGAGCCGGCCGCAGTCCGCGACGGACCGCGGCCGCGGTGCCCGGGCCGGAGAGTGCCGGCC